>CAXTWG010000053.1:0-15636 GCA_964247895.1 uncultured Acidobacteriaceae bacterium | reverse complement strand
GTCAAAGCCTTCCGCCTCCGCCCCTGAGTCCCTCCCGCTCCCATGCTAAAATCTCCCTCGTGCACCGCTCCCAGCGGAGAGTTGGCAGAGCCCGGTTGAATGCACCTGACTCGAAATCAGACGTAGTCGAAAGGCTACCGGGGGTTCGAATCCCTCACTCTCCGCCACAATCGCCCGCACCGCGCTTCGCGTCCGGGGTTCGAATCCCTCACTCTCCGCCACAATCGCCCGCACCGCGCAAGCGCTTTCTACAAATCACTCCCGCTCAGCGGAGACTCGCCGCGCAGGGAAGCGAATCCGGAAGTGAGTCCGGGAAGCCAGTCCGGAAGCAAGTCCGGGAGCAAAGTCCGGGAGCAACTCGATGATGAACACAAAGCAGGTGCTGCGCCGCGGTGCGGTGACCCTCGTGCTTGGCGGTGCGCGCAGCGGCAAAAGCCGCTACGCGCAGCAGCTTGGCGAACGCGCGGGCAAGGTTCTCTTTGTCGCCACCGCTCCTGCCGGCGACCACTTGGAGGATGCCGAGATGTGCGCAAAGATCGCGCGCCACCGCAGCGAGCGCCCCCGGCACTGGCTTACGGTAGAAGAGCCGCTCGATTTAGGAGCCGTCCTCGAGCAGCATGGCTCCGGCGGCGACCTCCTCCTCATCGACTGCCTCACCTTCTATGCGGCGAATCTGCTCGCCGCCTCCGAACGCTCCCCTGGGGAAATTACCCAAAGAATCGACCATCTTTGTCGCGCACTCGCAAGCTGTACCTGTGCGGTCGTTCTCGTCTCCAACGAGGTAGGTTCCGGCGTCGTACCTGCCTATGCGTCGGGCCGCCGATACCGCGATTTGCTAGGCGAAATCAATCAAAAGGTCGCGCGGCTCGCCGACGAAGTCGTGCTGATGGTTGCCGGCCTTCCCCTTGCTTTGAAAAGCTCGTCGCCACCAACCTTGCCGGAGGCAGGCCAGTGAAAATAGGGAGAAACCTCCTGCTCCTGATGGGCACCTTCCTTTCCCTTGCCGGCAGCGCGCCGGCAAGCCGCACCCTCACCGATGAACTGGGCCGGAAAGTGGTGGTGCCGGATCACCCGCACCGTATCGTTTGTCTCGCGCCCAACGTCACCGATACCGTTTTCGCCCTCGGCGCCGCCGCCGATGTCGTCGCCGTCAGCGACTACAGCAAGTACCCGGCTGAAGCGCTCCGGAAACCGAGTATCGGCGACACGCTCCACCCCTCGTCTGAGACCATCCTTGCCCTCCATCCCGATCTCGTGCTCGGCATCGCGACGGAAGGCCAAACAGAGTCGGCTGAACAAATCGCAAGGCTGGGCGTGCCTGTTTTTCTTGTCGACCCGCAAGGCCTTGCCGGCATCCTCCACTCGGTTGCGGACCTCGGCCATGCCATCGACCGCGACAAGGAGGCTAATACTTTGCTCGCCGGCCTCAAGCAACGCATCGCGGCGGTCCGCGCCGCCGTCCGGGGCAAACCTGTCCCGAGCGTCTTCGTGCCCATCTGGTACGATCCCGTCATCACGATCGGCAAACATGCCTTCATCACGGAAATCATCGAAACCGCCGGCGGCCGCTCCATCACCGACGATCTCGCAGCCGACTGGCCGCAGATCGGCATGGAAGCGGTGATCGCGCGCGCCCCGGGAGCCTTGCTGCTAGTGCGCGACGGCAAAACGACCTTCGACGTTCTCAAGGACCGGCCCGGCTGGAGCACTCTGCCTGCCGTCCGAAACCGGCGCGTTTTCTACGTCGACGACCGCATCGACCTGCCGAGCCCCGTCGCCATCGACGCCCTGGAGGAGCTCGCCCGGCAGTTCCACCCGTAACTCCGCCTGGGGGCAGCATGACCGCTCGCCTCCAAACCATCCACCAACAGCAAGGTGTCGGGAAGCGCGGTGCGAATCCGCCACTACCCCGTAACTGTATTCGCCGAGGTCCGGGCAAGCACGACGAACGCCACTGGAGCACTCTTCCGGGAAGGCAGCCACGGATCGCTGACGCGTAAGCCAGGAGACCGGCCTTGCTTCACCATTCCGAGGGGAATCCATGAACGTTCGCACCCGCGCGTCCCGCGCACTGGGCATCCTGCTGCCCGTTGCCATCGCTTTCTCGCCTCCGCTTTCCTTTGCAGCCAGTGGGCCCACCCTGCACGGCAGCGTCCGCGACCCGCTCGGCGCGCTCGTTCCCCACGCCAAGCTTTCCTTGCTGCCCGATGCGCCCGGGCACACCGGCGTCCTTGCCTCCACGACGGTGGACGCGGAAGGGGCGTACCGCTTCGCCCTCCCGTCCGCCGGGCGCTACAGCGTCCGGGTTGAAGCCCCATCTTTCGAGACCACCACCTCGGAGCCCGTCTTCGTCGGCGGCAACAGCGATGCCGCACTGGACCTGACCCTCGCGACGGCTACCTTGACCGAGCAGGTCACGGTTACCGCGACCGGGACCCCGACCCCGGAAGCGCAGACCGGCGCTTCCGTTACCGTGCTCCCCGCCGAGGACTTCCGCTACTCGGCCGAGGTCCAGGAGCCTTTACGCCTGGTCCCCGGCCTCCAGCTGACAGAGACCGGTCAGACCGGCGGCACCACCGACCTCTTCATCCGGGGCGGCAATGCGAACGCCAACAAGGTGTTGATCGACGGCGTGCCCGCCGACGATATCGGCGGCGCGGTCAACTTCGGCAACATCGCCAGTGTCGGCATTCAATCGATCGAGGTGCTCCGCGAGCCGAACAGCGCCCTGTACGGGGCGGACGCGCTCGCCGGCGTTGTCAACCTGACGACGACACGCGGCACGACGCCGCTGCCGCTCCTCACCTACTCCGGCGACGGCGGCAACTTCGGCACCTACCGGCAAGCGATTGAAGCGAGCGGCGCGTACCGGCAGTTCGACTATTACTCCGGCTTCGCCCGCCTGGACACGCGAAATAGCCTGCCGAACAACGCTTTCCACAACGGTACGTACTCCGGCAACTTCGGCTGGACGCCCAACACCGCCAACGACCTGCGCTTTACCGTGCGCCATCTGGCCACCGCGAACGGCTCGCCCAATGCGATCGCGCTCTACGGTATCCCTGCCGCCGCCGGCGTCAAGGAGCAGGACGACTTTTACAGCGCCGTGTGGAACAACCAGACCGCAACGCGCTGGCACAACCAGCTTCGCTACGGCGGCTTGCGCCTGAACTACGCCTATACCGATTACGCCCCGACCGGGAATGCGGACGACCCCACGAACCCGGCAACCACCAACTACCTGGGCGCACCGATCACGATCACCGGCGCGAACGGCTACAGCGTTGCCGGTCAGGCTCTGTTTCAGTACGGCGGCACCACCTATCCCAACCGGTTCGTTGCACCGACCAGCCGCGACTTCGCCTACGGGCAGACCGACTTCCAGGTCACGCCGCACTTGCTCGCGCTGGGCGCTTTCCGGTTTGAGCACGAGCGCGGCTCGAATACCTCCCTGCCCGGCGGCACGCCTTCGGTCGTCGATCGCGGCAACTACGACTACACGCTGCAGGTAAGCGGCGACTTGCGCAGCCGGCTTTTCTACACCCTCGGCAGCGGCCTTGAGAACAATGGGCTGTTCGGCTTTGCCGCGACCCCGCGCGCTTCGCTGGCCTACTATCTCACGCGGCCCACCGCCGATCGCTGGTTGGGCGGCACCAAGCTGCACGGCAGCTTCGGGAAAGGCATCAAGGAGCCGAGCATCTTCTACCAGACAAGCTCGCTCTACAACACGCTCGCCGCGCTCCCCAACGGAGCGCAGCTCATTGCTGCCAGCCGGGTTACGCCGATAGGCCCGGAAACGTCGCGGACCTATGACGGTGGCATCGAGGAGGAACTATGGCACGAGCGCGTGCGCGTAGGCGCCACCTACTTTCACAACGAGTTCACCAACGGGGTCGAGTACATCCCGGATGCCGGCCTGCTGGCGGTTGGCGTTCCGGAGGCGGACATCACGTCCCTGTTCGGCGCGGCCGTCAACTCGCAAGCCTTTCGCGCGCAAGGGCTGGAGCTGGAAGCCGAAACAAGGCTTTCAAGCCACCTCTTTGCGCGGGGCGGCTACACCTTTCTCGACGCGGTGGTGCAGCGGTCCTTCTCAAGCGACAACCTCCAGGGGGGCAGCTTCAACACAAGCGCCGGCTTCAGCACGATTCCGATCGGCGCGTTTTCTCCGCTCGACGGCGCCCGGCCATTCCGGCGGGCACCGGAGACCGGTTACTTCGCCCTGACCTACAATCAAGCCAAGTGGTACGGCGCTTTGACCGGCACCCTCGTGGGTAAGCGCGATGACAGCACCTTCCTGTCTGACAGCAGCTTCGGCAACAGCCTTCTGCTGCCGAACCGCGATCTCGACGGGTCGTATCAACGGCTGCAGCTCGACGGCAGCTACCGGGTGAACCGTACCGTGACAACCTACGTACACATGCAGAACCTGCTCAGCGAGCACTATTTCGAGGCGTTCGGCTACCCGGCGCTACCCTTTACCGTGCGCGCCGGGGTCACGATTCAACTAGGAGGGGAGTCGTGGAAACTGCGCTAACTGGCGCTGCCGTGCCCACGGGGGCAGACCGGGCTCGCAGCCGGCACCTCGCGCTCATCCTGCTCCTCTGCGGCGCTCTGGCCGGCGCCATCTTTCTGTCACTTGCAGTGGGCGCGGTTCCCGTGTCTCCCGCGGCATTGGCGGGTGCACTTTTCCCGGGGCACCCGCTTACTCCCGTGCAGCGCGCCATCCTGTTTGAACTGCGGCTTCCGCGCATCCTTGCCTCGGCCCTGGTGGGCACTGCGCTGGCCGTCTCCGGGCTGCTCTTCCAGGGGCTTTCCCGCAACCCCCTGGCCGACCCCTATGTCATCGGTTCCTCGGGCGGCGCCGTCGTTGGCGCCGCCTTCGGCATCTTCTTCTTTGCGCGGCTTTCCTTTTTCGGCTTCAGCGCGACCGCGATCCTGGCCTTTGCCGGTTCGGTAGCCACCATGGTGCTGGTCTACTGGCTGGCCCGGTCGCGCGGCGGCACGCAGATTGTCACACTCCTCCTGGCCGGCTTCGCGGTCAGCACCATCCTCGGCAACCTCACGTACCTGTTTGAGGTCATGGACACCGGGAGCGGCAGCGGCACCAGGATTCTTCTCTCCTGGCTGCGCGGCGTCATCGGCATTCCCCTCTGGCCGCAGCTTGCGGTCGCCGGGGTTCTGTTGCTGTTCTCGCTCCTCGCCGCGGTGCCGCTCATGCGCCACCTCAACACGCTCGCCCTCGGCGACGAATACGCGCAGCAGCTCGGCCTCCGCGTCGAGCGCATCCGCGCCGGCATCATCCTTACCGGTTCCCTTCTCACCGCGATCGCCGTTTCCCTCGGCGGTCTCATCAGCTTTGCCGGCCTCATCGTGCCGCATATTGCCCGCCTGCTTCTCGGCCCTGACAACACCCGCCTGCTACCCGTCACGGCGCTGGGCGGCGCCTTGTTCCTGGTGCTGGCCGACACGCTTGCACGCACCCTGTTCGCACCCTCGGAGGTGCCGGTCGGGATCTTCATGGCACTGCTCGGCGGCCCTTTTTTCCTCTACCTGCTGCGCAAGTCCAAACGGAGCTACGGCCTGTGATCCCGCCCTTATTGGAATTCAAGGACGTCAGCTTTCGCTATGGCAGCCGAGCCGTCCTCGAGAATGCCGACCTTCAACTGCAGCCGGATGCCTGCACAGCTCTGATCGGCCCCAATGGCGTCGGCAAAACCACGCTCCTCCGCCTCGCTTCCGGAGTCCTCCATCCGCACTCCGGAAGCATTCTGCTCCGGGGCAGGCCATTGACCGAGCTCACCGTCAGGGAGGCTGCAACCATCGTCGCCGTCGTTCCCCAACAGCTCGAAATCCCCTTCCAGTACACAGTCGAGCAGGTCGTCGAGCAGGGGCGCACACCCCACCTGGGCTGGTTGCGCGGGCCCACGCGCGCTGACCGGGCCGCCGTGGACCGCGCACTCGATCGCGCGGATGTCACCGGGCTGCGCCATCGCATCTTCAACGAACTCAGCGGCGGAGAACGCCAGCGTGTCAAGATCGCGCTCGCGCTGGCGCAGGAGCCTGCCCTGCTCCTGCTCGATGAGCCGACGCAGAACCTCGATATCGGCCGCCAGATCGAGCTGCTTGATCTGCTGCACTACCTGCGAGGCGAGGGCATGGCCATCCTGGCCTCCATGCACGACCTCCACTTGGTCGACGGAAACTTCGCGACCGTCTTTCTTCTCAGCCCGCATGCCCCCCTGCGTACCGGCACGCCGCGCGAAATCCTTCGCCCGGCCTTGCTGGAAGAAGCCTTCCACTGCCCGCCGGAGCGACACCCCCTCCTGCTGGAGCGGGCGGCGCTCCTCAGCCGGGAAGCCCAGCGGAGCCGCCCATGAGCACCGGCGCCTCACAGGCTTTCCAGCAAGCCGTCCGCCGCATTGCCATCCCCGATCCCGCCCACTTCGCGGCGGCCCGCGCGCATCTGGACAGCCTCACCAAGCCTCTCGGCAGCCTCGGACGCCTCGAGGACTTCGCCGCGCAGCTGGTCGCCCTGCGCGGCGGGGACAGCTCGACCCCGCTCAAGAAAGCGGTCTACGTCTTTGCCGCCGACCACGGCATCGTTGTCGCAGGCGTGAGCGCCTACCCCTTCGGCGTCACCCGGCAAATGGTGCTCAACTTCCTTGCCGGCGGCGCTGCCGTCAACGTGCTTGCCCGGCTCCACCGGGCGGCCCTGCACATCGTCGATGTCGGCGTCCACGGCGACTTCGAGCAACATCCCGGGCTGCTCAGCCGCAAGGTCAGGCACGGCAGCCGCAACATGCTCCACGAGCCTGCCATGTCGCACGAAGAGCTTTCCCGCGCTCTTGAAGTCGGCCTCACGCTGGCCGACGGAGCGGCGGCGAACGGCGAAACGATCCTTGCCGTGGGCGAGATGGGGATCGGCAACACCACCGCCGCCAGTGCGCTCACCGCCGCCCTGACCGGCCAGCCGATTGAGCTCGTCACCGGCCGCGGCACCGGCCTCGATGATGAAGCCCTCGCCCGCAAGTGCCGCGTCATTCAAGCCGTGCTTGAGCGGCACTTTCCTGAACAAAGTTTCGGCCACCCGTTCGATCTGCTGCGCTGCCTCGGCGGGCTGGAAATCGCCGCCATGACCGGCATGATTCTGGGCGCGGCCGGCCATGGCATCGCCGTAGTCGCTGACGGCTTTATCTCCACCGTCGCCGCAGCCCTCGCACTCGCATTCGCCCCAGCCGTCCACTCATATCTTTTCGCCGGTCACCGATCCGAAGAGCCGGGCCACCGCATTCTTCTGGCGCACCTCGGTCTCCACCCCATCCTTCAACTCAACATGCGTCTCGGCGAGGGCACCGGCGCGGTACTCGCCCTTCCCGTTCTTGAGTCCGCCCTCTGCCTTTACCACGAGATGGCGACCTTCACCTCGGCCGCCGTGGACACGGCTAAAGGCACCGCATGAAGTTTCTTTGCCGCCGCGCCCTCGATCTCACTATCGATCTCGCCGTCGCCTTCCAGTTCCTCACGCGCCTGCCCGTGCCCCGCGTCCCATTCGCGCCCGGCTCCCTCGCCCGCTCTGCTGCTTTCTTCCCGGTTGTCGGCTGCACACTCGGCGCGGGCGCGGCGCTGCTCCACCGGCTGTTGGTCCCTCACCTGAGCCGCAACACCTCGGCTTTGGCGGTCGTCCTTGCCCTGGTGCTTGCCACCGGCGCGCTCCATGAGGACGGTCTCGCCGACGCAGCCGACGGCTTCGGCGGAGGGCGCGACCGGGACCACACCCTCCAAATCCTGCGCGACAGCCGCATCGGCAGCTACGGCGCGCTTGCCCTGGTTTTCTCAGTGCTCGCGCGCCTGCTGCTGCTCGCCTCCATTCCGCTGGGGCATGTGGCGGGGTATCTCGTCACGGCGGGCACGCTCAGCCGCTGGTCGAGCCTTCCCCTCATGGCCTTACCGGCTGCCCGAGGGCAGGACGGTCAAGGCGCCCGCGTGGCCCGGCAGGCATCCCGCGCCACGCTCCTCGCCGGGTCGCTACTGGCCGCCGGCATCAGCTTCCTCTCACTGCGGCGCGCCGCGGTCGTGCCCATCCTCCTCACCGTCGCCATCGCCGCCCTCAGCGGCCGTTTCTTCCTGCGCCGGATCGGCGGCGTCACGGGAGACTGCTTTGGCGCTACGATCCAGCTGAGCGAGGTCGCGGTCCTCTGCTGCGGGGCATGGACCCCATGAACTCCATCCTCTTCATCCGCCATGCGGAAACCGGCCTTGCCGGAACCTTTTGCGGGCATACCGACCCTGAGCTCAACGAGCGCGGCCGGCAGCAGTCCGCCGCTCTGGTCCGCGAACTCGAAGAAACGCCCATTGATGCCGTCTATGCGAGCGACCTGCGCCGCGCCCGGGCCACGGCACAGGCGATCGCCGACCGGCGAGGTCTCACTCTTCATCTTCGCCCGGCTTTCCGCGAGATCGATTTCGGCGCCTGGGAAGGCCTCACCTGGGCTCAGATCGAGCTGCTCGACCCGCTCTTCGCTCAGGCGTGGGTCGGCAGCTTTCCAGCCCTCCCCGCGCCATGCGGTGAGCACTTCGCCGACTTCGAGCATCGCGTACTCACCGCCGTTCGCGAACTGAGAATGGAGTCCTCGCAACAGATCGCCGTGGTCACCCACGCCGGCGTTCTACGCGTCATCCTTGAGCGCCTGTGCGGCGTTGCGCCGGCGCAAGCATGGGAACAGTCCCGCCGGTTTTGCTCGATCGTCACCTACCAGGCCACGCCCGGCAATGTCCCAGCCACCCGTATCGCGAAGCCGTCCGGCAGACCGATGGCACACGCTTCCAAAACAAACTCACAACAACCTTAGGAGACTACCCATGAGCATCGCAACGAAACAAGGCGACAGCGGCCAGACTGCACTGACTGGCGGGATCCGCACCTCCAAAGCAGACCTCCGCGTGGAAGCCTATGGCTCCGTCGATGAGCTCGGCACCTTTCTCGGTTTCGCGCGCAGCCTTTGTTCAGACGCGGAGATCGCCGGCTGGACCGAGACCATCCAGCGCACCCTTTTCCGCCTTGGTTCCGCGCTCTCGACGCCGCCCGGCAGCAGACAAGGATCCGCTGTTCTGTCGCTCGAAGACGTCGACTTCCTGACCGGGCTCGTATACCGGATCGAGGGCACAGAAGGCATCCTCGCCGACTGGTCGCTGCCCGGCGCGCATCGCGAGTCCGCCGCTTATGAAATCTGCCGCACCGTGTGCCGGCGTGCGGAACGCGACGCCGTCCGCCTCGCTGAGTCCGGCCAGCCGGTCATGCCCGAGGTGCTGGCCTACCTCAACCGCTTGTCCGATCTGCTTTGGCTCTTCGGCCGTCGCATCGAGCACACCGCCGGCATCGACGCCCGGCTGCGCGACGACAGCAAAACCGGCCCGAAATGGTCGCGGGCATGGTAGGCGCGCCGGCGCCGCCCTTCTCGCTCGAAGAGCGCGACGCCGTGTACCGCGCCATTCATGAACGGCGGGATGTGCGCCGAGGCTTCCTGCCCGCCCCTGTTCCGGACGATCTGCTCGAGCGCATTCTCGCAGCCGCCCACCACGCGCCGTCCGTGGGCTTCATGCAGCCGTGGCGGTTTATCGTCATTCGCGACCGCGCAACCCGTGTCGCTGTCCACACCCTCTTCGTGGAGGCGAACCGTGCAGCCGCAGCGGCCTACTCAGGCGAGCGGCGCGACAGCTACGCCAACCTCAAACTGGAAGGCATCCTTGAGGCGCCGCAGAACCTTTGCGTCGTTTTCGATCCGGAAACGCCCCGCGGGCATGGCCTCGGTCGCCGGACCATGCCCGAAACCCCGCTTTTCTCGGTTGTCTGCGCCATCCAGAACCTGTGGCTGGCCGCGCGAGCCGAAGGTATCGGCGTCGGCTGGGTGAGTATCCTCAACCCTGACCGGCTTCGGGACGTTCTCGCGATCCCGCAACATGCCATTCCTGTCGCCTATCTTTGTCTCGGCTTCGTGGAAAGTTTCGCCCCGGAGCCCGATCTCGAACGCGCCCGATGGCAAGCCCGTGTGCCCCTTCGCGACGTCGTCGCGCTCGACCGCTACGACAGCGCCTGGGCTTCCGGCACGCCGCCCGGATGACCGCACGCGCCCTATTCGCGAAACGCATACCGTCGCCCAGCCATCTGTCCAGCGAACGCAGATTTGAAAGCGGTTGACGCCTTCTTCGCATCGTAGCCCTGAGAGGAACGCGAATGACTCCGTTTCAATTCCATCGGCAGCCGCGCTTTGCAATCCCCTTTTCAATCCCAATGCCCGCCGGCAAGCTACCCGCGGCTTTGCGCTCTCTCAGCGCCCCCGCGTTCGCGATCCCAAGCAAGGAAGATTTGTCCGAACAAGCTTTCTTCGAGGGGAGGTCTTAGCCATGCCCACACTTGTGACCGATCTGCTTCAACCGTCTTCTATCCATTCCGGCCAGGGCGCAGCGAAAACGTTTCCACCCCTCGGCCCGGATGTAAAGGCTCTTATGGTCTGGCCGCGCTTCCCGCCCTCCTTTTGGGGCTTTGAAGGCGTGCTGGAGATCATCCCCGAACGCTCGATGATTCCTCCTCTCGGCCTGGTCACCGTGGCCGCGCTCTGTCCGTCGAACTGGAACATCCGTCTCCTCGACCTTTCCTTCGACGAACTGCGGGATGAAGACCTGCTCGGCGCCGACCTCGTCATGGTCAGCGCCATGCATGCGCAGCGGGTCGACACCCTGTCTGTGCTCGCGCGTGCTCGCGCCCTGGGCCGCAGAACCTTCATCGGTGGTCCATGGGCCAGCAGCGAACCGGAGTTCCTGCTCACGGAGGCCGACCATGTAATGGTCGGCGAAGCGGAAGAGGTCATGGCCGGCATCTGCCGGGCTCTTGAGGACGGCACGGCCCATGCCCTGTACCAAATCATCGACAAGCCGGCCTTGACCGGCGGTCCTATCCCTCGCTACGACCTGCTCGAGATGGGCAACTACACCTCCATGCCGGTGCAGTTCTCGCGCGGCTGCCCCTTTCAGTGTGAGTTCTGCGACATCATCACCATCTACGGGCGCAAGCCGAGGGCGAAAACCCCCGCCCAGATCATCGCCGAGCTTGAAACACTGCAGAAGCTGGGCTGGCGCAACGACGTCTTCATCGTGGACGACAACTTCATCGGGAACAGCAAGCTGGCCCTCGAGCTGACGCGCGAGCTCGCCGTATGGCAAAAAAGCAACAAGCTTCCTGTCCCCTTCTATACGGAAGCGTCGATCGACCTGGCGGACCGGCCCGAGCTGCTCGCCTCCATGGTCGAGGCCAACTTTCTGTCCGTCTTCATCGGTATCGAAACGCCCTCCTCCGAAGCACTCAAAGGGTCCTCGAAATTCCAGAACCTGCGCGGCGACCTGGTCGGCAACGTCGAAAAAATCAGGAAAAGCGGGCTATGGGTGCTCGCCGGCTTCATTGTCGGCTTCGACTCGGACGACGAAAGCATCTTTGAGCGCCAGCGCCTGTTCATCGAGAAAACCGCGATCACCTGGGCCATGGCCGGCGTGCTGCAAGCCCCGCCGACCACGGCCTTGTTTGACCGCATGAAACGCGAAGGCAGGCTCATCGAGGACAGCCAGGCGACCTCGAACTTCAGCCCGCCCAACTTCAAAACCAGGATGGAGCTGCCCACCCTGCTCAAGGGCTTGAGCGGTCTGCTCGCCGATCTGTACACGCCCGATGCGTACTTCGGACGCGCTTTCCGTTCTATCGACTCATGGCAGCCCCGCGCCACACAACGGCCGCCCGAAATGCCCTTGCTCTACAACCTGCGCGTGCTCCTCTCCTCCATGTGGCGCCAGGGTATCCGCTCCACCTACCCGCGCGCTTACTGGCGGTTTCTGCTGCTCGTCATCCGTAAGTGGGCTCGCCAGCCCGCCAAAATGTGGCTGGGATTTATGGTGCTCCTCACTGCACACCACTTCGTAAACTATTCAAAAGAAGTCGCCGACGAGCTTGAGCGGCACTGCCGCGACCTGGAGCGCAGCCCTACGGCAGCGGAGTCTGTCCTGCTCTGTGAACCGGCGATGACCACCAATCCCGATTGATCTCGCCTAGGGCATCGGCCGCAGGGATCGCTTTACCGGCCGCAATGCCAAAGCGGTTCTACCTTAGTGACAAGGTTGGGAAGCTCTGGAAATAGCCGCATAGCCGCTCCCCCGCTCCTTTACACAATATACCAGTCGGTATACATTGTGTGCATGGACTCCCGCGCCGCCCTTCTCCGCTCGGCTTTGGTGCTTTTCGCCACCCGAGGCTACGACATCGTAGGCGTGCAGGAAATCGTCGCCCATACAGGCGTCACCAAGCCGACCCTCTACCATTTTTTCGGCAGCAAGAACGGGCTCTTGGAGGCTCTGTTCCAGGAGTATGCAGCCAAGCTGGATCTGCTGGTTGCGCAAGCTGCCGTGTACGACGGCGATCTGCCGAAAACGCTGGACCGTATCGCGGCGGCCTATATCGAGTTCAGCATGAGCGAACCTCTGGCCTACCGGCTGGAACTCGCTCTTTACTTCGCACCCCGTGAAAATCCCGCTCGGGCCGTCGCACTCGATTCCTACACTCGCCGTCAAGCTGTCTTGGAGAAGGTCTTCTCCGAGGCGGCGCGGGATCACGGCAACCTCCGTGGCCGGCACCGACGTTACGCCTTTTCCCTCGTCGGCGTGCTGAACAGCTACATTGTCCTGCAGCTCGACGGTGAGCTCACCATTACGGACCGGCTGCGCCGGGATATTGTGCACCAGTTCAGCCACGGCATCTATTCCTAGCGCCAGGGCCACAACAAATTGACTCAAGTCAGCCTTGTTTATATACCTACCAGTAAGTATGGAGACTTAAAATGACAACACCCTGGGCAAACAATGCCGCCATCTACCACCTTTACCCCTTGGGCTGCCTCGGTGCTCCAGCCCGAAATCCGTTTACCGCGGAAATCGCTGACCGCATCGGCCAGTTGTATGGGTGGCTCGACTACCTCGAGGATCTCGGTATCGACACACTTCTGCTCGGTCCTTTGCAGCAATCCTCTACCCACGGCTATGACATTGCCGACTACTTCCTCGTGGATCGCCGGCTGGGCAGCAACAAGGCCCTCAGCGACTTCAGCAGGGAGCTGCATCGCCGCGGGATGCGGCTCGTCTTCGACGCCGTCTTCCACCATACCGGACGAGATTTCTGGGCTTTTCAGGACGTCCGAAGAAACGGCGAAACCTCGGCCTACCGTGACTGGTACCATCTGGACTTTTCTCGCCGCAGCCCCTTCGGCGACCCCTTCCACTACGAAGGCTGGGCTGGGCACTACGACCTGGTAAAGCTCAATCTCCATAACCCCGCGGTCAAAGAACACCTCTTCGCAGCCGTTTCTTCCTGGGTTGAGCAGTTCAACGCCGACGGCCTGCGCCTGGACGCGGCGGATCGCCTGGACCTCGACTTCCGGCGCGACCTGGCCTCACACTGCCGGACCTTGAAAGAGAACTTCTGGTTGGTGGGCGAAGTGGTCCACGGCGACTATCGACAGTGGGCGAACCCCGGCGGCCTTTGCTCGACAACAAACTACGAGGCCTACAAGAGCCTCTGGTCGGGCCACAACGATAAAAACTACTTCGAGCTCGGCTATGCGCTGAACCGCCAGTTTGGGGAAGGCGGCATCTACCGCGGCCTCGATCTTTACTCTTTTGCCGACAACCACGATGTCGATCGGGTCGCGAGCACGCTGACCGATCCTGCTCACCTTTACCCGCTCTACATCCTTCTGCTCACGATGCCCGGCATCCCTTCCCTTTATTACGGGAGCGAATGGGGCATCGCGGGACGGCGCACATCGACCTCGGATGCCGAGCTCCGGCCTGCCCTATGCCCCCCGGCGATGCGCGAGCACGCCCCCCACCCTCACCTGTACCGAACCATCAGGCGGCTTCTGGCCATTCGCCGTCAGCACGTTTTCCTCCGTGAGGGCGAGTACACATCCCTGCACGTGGACCACGAGCAACTCGCGTTCATGCGGGGCAAGGGTCCTGGCGCGGTCATTGTCGCCGTCAACTCCGCCCACGCGGACAAACAGATCACCATCGCCGTGCCGGGGACCGGGGAAGGCCGGCTTACCGACCTGCTCAACGAGAGTGACTCGTTCCCTGTTTCTGCGGGACGATGCACATTGCCCTTGCACCCTTGCTGGGCGCGCCTCCTCACGCTCAGCTCTTAGGTTTCGGGTCGCGTTGCCGATTCCCACTACATTTCGCGGCACAACGGATCTCAGGAGTGAACCCAATGGAAACACATAGCAAGGAACCGGAAACCGCGGCAATACACTTCCCTCTGGGAGGCCGTGTCGTGGTCTTAACAGGTGCCGCAAGCGGCATCGGAGCAGCGCTGGCTGTAAGGCTGGCGGCAGAAGGCGCTGACCTTGCGCTGGTTGACCGGGATGGTCCGGGACTCCATTCTGTCGCCGAAACGGCGCGACAGAGTGGGGTTCAGGTCAACACATACACGGTCGACCTGGCCGATCAAGCTGCGATCAGCCAGTTGCCGGGCACGGTGAACGCGGATCTCGGGGCAGCGTCTGTATTGATCAACAATGCGGGCATGGCGCTCGCCGGCGCCTTCGAGCAAATTCCGGCAGCGCAGTTCGATCAACTCTTCGCAGTCAACTTTTTCGCTACAGTGGCTATGACCCGAAGCTTCTTGCCGCACCTGCGGCAGCACCGGCCCGCACAAATCATGAACATGTCCAGCGTCTTCGGCATCATCGGCGCGGCGGGGCAAGTGGCTTACAGTGCAAGCAAGTTTGCGGTTCGCGGCTTTTCAGAGTCTTTGCGGGAAGAGCTTGGGAGCGCGGATATCGGCGTAAGCGTCATTCATCCCGGCGGTGTGCGTACCAACATCGCTCTTTCCGCATTGATCAATGCCGGACTGAGTAGTGAGCAGGTTGCAGCCGTCAGGGGAGCTGCCGAGGAGCCATTGCAGATGGACCCGCTGGATGCCGCGACACGCATCATCGGCGGCCTTAAACAGCGAAAGAAGCGCATTCTTGTCGGCGAAGACGCGCAGCTTATCGCGCGGGTACAACGGTTGTACCCAGTCTCTTACAGCCGCGTCCTCGACAAAATGAAAAGACAAAGGCCTTCACAAAATATTTCGACGTCTTAGCCATGGGAACGGGCCTTTCGAGGGCAAGACCTGCTCATTGCCTCCAGGCAAGCTGCCCCAGTCCTTCGCCGCCCGCTCTGGTCGCGCTAATCTTAGTCGCGCTAGTCCCAGTCGCGCCCACCCCAGTCGCACTCGTCAAAGTAGAACCTGGGATCCTCCTTCCGCTCCTGCATCTCCGTAGATTCAACGCAAGCCATGCAGGCCAACCTGGTGTCTCGGGGAGCCGCCGGGTTGGCCTGCAATCAAGACCTGACAGCAACTCGTTCAAACCACAAGGTTTAGCTGTTTATCGAAGGCATATCGCGAGATAAGCCGGCTCCCCTTGCGAACCCTGGAGCCTAGGGTGTTTAAGTACAACCGGAAGATAGAGGCCCCCTCCAATGAACTTTTCAACTCTCAAGCGTTCCAGCCGACTGCACATTCTCATACTCGTCAGCCTGGTCACGGGAGCACCC
>CAXTWG010000052.1:10079-16093 GCA_964247895.1 uncultured Acidobacteriaceae bacterium | reverse complement strand
GGCATTGCTCGTCAGCTCGTCGGTGAAGGAGTTTGAGCGCGGGGCAGCTGCCGACGTGTTCCTGCCCAAAGGCGCTGTCACCCCGGGCGAGCTCATGGACCGCATACGCACCCTGCTGGTACGCAAGCGCGGGCCTAAGCGGGCCACGCTGTCGAACGCTCCGGCTTTTGCCGCGTCCATGGGCGCGCATGCCTGATCCCCTAAACTGTTTCCAGTGATCCGGTGCGATTTGGCATGTCGAGCATCCATCGCCGCGTGGCCGGACTAGAATTGAAACGTGAGTTCCCAGGCTCCTTCCATCATTGAAGCCGAGCACCTCGGCAAAACCTACCGGGCAGGCAAGCTCGATGTCCCCGTTTTACGGGATGTTTCCTTTACCGTGGCGCCCGGCGAGTTCGTCTCCATCGTCGGACCCTCGGGGAGCGGCAAGTCCACGCTCTTCTATATATTAGGTGGGCTTACGCGCGCCAGCTCCGGCCACGTACGCATCGGCGGGGTAGACTTCGCTGCTCTTTCAGACAAGGAGCGTACCCGGATGCGCAAAACCAAAATCGGTTTCGTCTTCCAAAAGTTCAATCTTCTACCCACGCTTTCGGCCCGCGGCAACGTCGAGATCGCGCACGAGATCGCCGATGGCAAGGAACCGCTCGACCGTGCCCGGCTTGCTGAGCTGGCCGACATGCTCGGCATTGGCGGCAAGCTCGATCACAGGCCCGCCGAGCTTTCGGGCGGCGAACAACAGCGAGTGGCCATCCTCCGCGCCCTCGTCGCCAAACCGGCCATCCTGCTGGCCGACGAGCCCACCGGCAACCTCGACACTGCGAACTCCCAAGCCGTGCTCGCCCTGCTGCGCCATTCCAACAAGGCTTTTAACCAGACTGTGCTGATGATCACGCACAACCCTGAGGCCGCCGCCTTTGCGGACCGCACCATGCAGATGCGAGATGGGTTGCTCCTTGATAAGGAGCAGGCGGCCATCGCAGTTCCTTCTCTTTAGCCGGCTGGTCTACGCTCGGGCTCCAGGCTCGGGGCTCCAGGCTCCTGTGTGCTTCCATAGGAAACCCGGTCCGCTTGGTCGGCATGCGTGGCAAGGTCACTGCCTGTGAAGCCGAAACGCGACAGCGACACCTTTTCAGTCCAGCTTAAGCTCTTGCTTCTACACTCCTTTTGATGCGCAAAACACCCCTTTTTTCGCGCTTCCGCCGAGTCCGGCAGGCGGTGCTGCTCGGTGGGCTCATGCTGCCTGCACTGCTGCTCGCGCAAGGGCCGGCCCCCACGTCCGTTTCCATCACCCTGCCTGAGGCCATCCACCGCGCCGAGCAAAATGAGCCCGGCTTTGCTTCCTTCCGGGCTGAAGCCCGCGCCGCTTCGCTCGACCGCGGCATTGCCCGCGCAGCCCTGCTCCCTGGCGTCATTTATCACAATCAGGCCCTATACACCCAGCCGAACGGCGCCCGCAACGCCGCCGGCCCGGTCGGGAACCAGCCCGCCCCCATTTTTATCGCCAACAATGCCGTCCGCGAATACGCAAGCCAAGCCTCGATTACCGAAACCGTGGGTGTTGCCCAGTACGCTACCGTGCGTGTCGCAGACGCCAATGCCGCCCGCGCTGCCGCCGAGCTTGAGATCACCAGGCGCGGCCTCGTCGGCGCTGTTTCCGGCCTGTTTTATGGCGTGCTCGCAGGCGAGCGCCGCCTTCGCGTTCTCACGGGCGCGCGCGACGAATCCCAGGATTTCGTAAGCCTGACCGAGAAACGCGAAGCAGCCCGCGAAGCAGCCCATGCCGACGTGATCAAAGCCCAGCTCACACTTCAGCAGCGCACCCGCGACCTCGCCGACGCCACGCTCGCCCGCGACCGCGCCCGGCTCGAGCTTGCCGTGCTCCTCTTCCCAGACCCGCTCACACCCTTCACAGTCGAACTTCCCAGCCCCACACCCTCGCTTGCGGCGTTCGCCGACGTGCAGGCCACCGCCCGCGATCACAACCCGGAGCTCGCGAGCGCCCTCGCGGTCCTGCGCCAAAGCGATGCCGAGGTACTCGGCGCCGAGGCCGCCTACCTGCCCGACCTGGTCCTGAACTTCACCTACGGCATCGATGCGACGAGCTTTTCCGTTAAGTCCCGCTTCGACGGCATCAGCAACCCACGCAACCTCGGCTACTCGTTTTTCGCCACGCTGGACATCCCCGTATGGGACTGGCTGAACACCAATCGCCGCATCAAGCAAAGCGAGTACCGCCGCGATGCGGTCCGCACTGCCCTGTCCGCCGCACAGCGCCGCCTGATCGTGAACCTCCAGGAAAGTTACGGTGAGGCACAAACCGCGCAAAGCGAGCTCGCCTCGCTCGAAATCACCGTGCGTACCGCAGACCAGAGCCTCCACCTCACACGCCTGCGTTACGAGAGCGGCGAGGCCACCGTCCTTGAGGTCGTCGACGCCCAAACTACCCTGCTCAACGCCCAAACCGCGCAAAGCGATGGTGAAGTCCGCTTCCAGCAGGCCCTAGCCAGCCTCCAAACACTGACGGGAACCCTGTGAAAACCTCCATCCTCCTCGCTCTCGCGCTTCCCTGCCTCGCCCTCCTCGCCGGCTGCGCGAAGAAGGCAGAGGACGCCCCCACCCCCGTCGTCGCGGTCGAGGTCACACATCCCGAGCGCGGCCCCATCTCCGACCACATCGCCGCCGACGCCGTGCTTTCCCCGCTCGCGCAAGCCGCCCTGTCGCCCCGCATCTCCGCCCCTGTGCGCCGGTTTTATGTCCAGCGCGGCTCGCGGGTGCAGGCCGGGCAGCTGCTGGCTACGCTTGAAAACCGCGATCTGCAAGCCGCTACCCTCGACACACGCGGCACCTACACCGCAGCCGAAGCCTCGCTCCAGGCCACCGAAGGCGCGCAGGTCCCGGCCGAAACCCAGCGCTCCCGCCTCGACCTCGCCCAGGCCAAAGCGAACCTCGACCTCCAGGCCGGCATCGTCGCGGCCCGGCAGAAGCTCTACGACCAGGGCGCGATCCCCGGGCGCGACCTCGACACCGCCCGCGCCACCCTCCTGCAAGCGCAAGTCGCCTATGATGTCGCCGCCGAGCACCTCCGCACCCTCCAAGCCGTAGGCCGCGAAGCCACGCTCCAGCAGGCCAAAGGCGCAGCCCAAAGCGCCGAAGGCAAATACCTGGGCGCACAAGCGCAGGCGTCCTACGCCGAGCTTCGCAGCCCCATCGTCGGCGTCGTCACCGACCGGCCCTTGTTCGCCGGCGAAACCGCTGCCGCCGGCGCCCCACTGGTGACCGTCATGGACACCACTGCCCTGCTCGCCAAGGTCCACCTCGCGCAAAGTGCAGCGCAGCAGGTCCACGTCGGCGACAGCGCCACTGTTTCACTCCCCGGCCTCGACGAGCCCGTACCCGGCCGTGTTTCGCTCGTCAGCCCCGCGCTCGACCCCGGCAGCACCACGCTCGAGGTATGGGTCCGCGTTGAGAATAAAGATGGCCGTTTCAAGGCCGGCACCCCGGTCCACACCAGCCTCGCCGGCCACGCGATTGCAAACGCTCTTCTCGTCCCGTCCAACGCACTGCTCGCCTCGCAGGATGGCGGCAAGTACGTAATGCTGCTCGGCAAGGACGGCGCGGCCCACAAGCGCCCGGTGAAAACCGGCATCACCGACGGGGCAACGGTGCAAATCCTGAGCGGCCTTGCGTCCACGGACACCGTCATCACCACCGGCGCTTACGGCCTCGATGAAGGCACAAAGGTCAAAGTCGGCCCAGCCGAAGCCGGCGATGCCGCCGACAAGGGCGGCCAGTGATGCCCACCCCCATGCTCAAAACCGATGCATCCCTGAGCCCGTCTACAGTCGTGAACCCGCCGCCCGCTCCCCCTGAGCGTGAAGGGGAGTTTTGGCTCGCCCGCTTCCGCGGCCCCATTTTTTTCTTCCTGGCCGTGCTCACCCTTGCCGGCGTTTATCTGGCTCTCCAGCTCCCCATTTCCGTCTTCCCTGACACGAACTTCCCCCGCATCGTCATCGGCATCGACAACGGCGTGACCCCTATCGAGCAGATGGAGGTCACGGTTACCCGGCCCCTTGAGGACGCGATGAACGTCGTCCCCGGCCTCCAGAACGTCCGCTCCACCACCTCCCGCGGCTCGGCTGAAGTCAGCCTCTTCTTCGACTGGAATGCCGACATGGCGCAGGCCCTCCAGCTCGTCAACGCCGAGCTCGGCAAGGTCCGCCAGTCGCTCCCACCCACGGCCGTCCTCACCACCAACCGGCTCACCTTCGCCACCTTCCCCATCCTCGGCTACAGTCTCCAGTCCTCCTCCGTGGCACCGGCTGCGCTGTGGGAGCTCGCTACCTACTCCCTCAAGCCGCCGCTCAACCGCGTACCCGGGGTCCGCACCGTACTGGTGCAGGGTGGCCAGATTCCCGAGTACCACCTCATTCCCAACATGGCGCGGATGCAAACCGCGGGCGTGACCATCCTCGACCTCATCAACGCCATCGACCAGTCCAATACGGTCGACTCCCCCGGCCTGTATGAGGCCAATCACCAGCTCATCCTCGGCCTGGTCGGCGCGCAGGCGCACGATGCCGACACCCTCGGCGCGCTCACCGTTAAAACCAGCAACAACCTCCCGGTTCGCATCAGCGATGTTGCTCGCGTCGAGCACGCCGCCCTGCCCGCTTACACGGTCGTTACCGCGAACGGCGCTCCCTCGGTCCTGCTTACCGTCGCCCGCCAGCCTACCAGCAACACCGTCGCCGTCGCGGACGCGGTCGACAAGGAGATCGCGCAGCTGCGCAAAACCCTCCCGCCCGGCGTTACACTCACGCCCTTTTACGACCAATCCCAGCTCGTTCGCGAGAGCATCCGTTCGGTCCGCGATGCCATCCTGATCGGCCTCGCCCTCGCCTGCCTCATCCTTTTTCTATTCCTCCGCGATACCGCCGCCTCGCTCGTTGCCGGCCTCGTCATTCCGGTCACGGTCGCCATCACCGTGCTGTTCCTTTCCCTTATCGGCCAAAGCTTCAATCTCATGACCCTCGGCGGCCTCGCCGCGGCAATCGGTCTGGTCATCGACGACGCCATCGTCGTCATCGAGAACATCGTCCTCCACCGCGACGCGGGCGAGGGGCCGGTGCGCTCGGTCCGGCTTGCCCTGCGCGAGATCACCACCCCGCTCATCGGCTCGACGATCACTCCGGTCGTCGTTTTCCTTCCGCTGGTCGCCGTTTCCGGCGTCACCGGCTCCTTCCTGCGCGCGCTCGCCCTCACCATGACCGCCGCGCTGCTCACCTCGCTTGCCCTTGCCTTGAGCTTTACCCCCGCGCTCTCGCTCGTCTTCCTCCGCAAGCGCAAGGCTTCGGCTCCTCACAGCGAGCACGGAACCGTGAAACACGGAAAGGTGGAGCACGGTGTCGCGATGACGCGCCTCCTCGCCGCGCACGGCCGCGCCCTCGCCTTTTCCCTACGCCGTCCGGTCGTGCTCGGCGCTGCCTGCCTTGCGCTTATCGCCTGTACCTACTTCGGCTATCGGTCGCTCGGCTCCGACCTTCTGCCCGCCATGGACGAGGGCGGTTTCATCCTCGACTACATCATGCCCGCCGGCTCCTCCTTGACCGAAACCAACCGCGTCCTCGCCCACGTCGAGCAGATCCTCCGCGCCACCCCCGAAGTCGACGCCACCTCCCGCCGTACCGGCCTCCAGATGGGCCTCGCCGCCGTCACCGAAGCCAACGCCGGCGACTTCACCGTCCGTCTGCGCTCGGAGCGCTCCCGCAATATTGAGGAGATCATGGCCGACATCCGCGCGCGCATCCAGCACTCCGAGCCCGCGCTCGACATCGAGTTCTCCCAGGTTCTTGAAGACATGATCGGCGACCTGTCCAACGCCCCCCAGCCCATCCAGCTCAAGCTTTTCGCGCAGGATCCCACCCTGCTCGCCAACGTCGGCCCCCGCGGACCCCCGTCCCACCGCAAAAATACCGGCCTACTAGACCGGCCGCACCGGGGCGACAAACCCC
>CAXTWG010000052.1:3478-10069 GCA_964247895.1 uncultured Acidobacteriaceae bacterium | reverse complement strand
AACGTCGGCCCCCGCGTCGCCGATGCCATCGGCAAGATTCCGGGCATCGTCGACGTCCAGAACGGGGTCGACAACACCATCTCAGGCCCTGCCACCAACTTCGCGATCAACCCGTCCGTCACCGCCCGCCTCGGCTTCACCCCGACGGAGGTTCAGGAAGACGCCACCACCCTGCTCGACGGCGTCGCCGCCACCACCCCATTGATCGCGAATGGCCGCCCCTACACCGTCCGCATCCGCCTCGGCCCGGAAACCCGCGCCTCCCTCCAGGCCATGGAGAACACCGTCTTCAACTCCGCAACCGGCAAGCTCGCGACCCTGGACGCCCTCGCCACGATCACGCCTCTGCCGCCGCAAAACGAAATCCTGCGCGACAACCTCCAGCGCCTCATCACCGTCACCGCTAGGCTTGAGGGCTCCGACCTCGGCACCGCCATCGCCCGCGTGCAGCGCACCGTCGCAGCCCTCCACCTCCCTCCCTCAGTCCGCGTCGAATACGGCGGCACCTACCAGGAACAGCAAAAATCCTTCGCCGACCTCCTTCGCACACTCCTGCTCTCGCTCGCGCTCGTCTTCGGCGTCCTCCTGGTCGAGTTCCGCTCCTTCTCCGCCCCCGCCGCCGTTCTCACCTCGTCCATTCTGTCCGTCGCCGGCGTGGTCGGCGCGCTCCTTATCACCGGGACAAACTTCAATGTGTCCAGCTTCATGGGCCTGATCATGGTCATCGGCATCGTCGCGAAAAATGGCATCCTGCTCCTGGACGCCGACGAACGCTTCCGCGCCGCCGGCATGAGCGCCCGCGAGGCCATGGTCGAGGCCGCCCGGCGCCGCCTACGCCCCATCCTCATGACTGCTTCGGCGGCAATCTGCGGCATGCTCCCGCTCGCCTTCGCCCTCGGCGCAGGCTCGGAAATGCTCCAGCCGCTTGCCATCGCTGTTATCGGCGGCCTCCTTATCTCGCTTGTATTGAGCCTGCTCGTCACCCCAGTCGTCTACTTCCTGCTCACCCGCAACCGGCATGCCGAGGGCTCCCTTTCGCAAGCCGGATGAGCCTCCGGGAATACTGGACAGCCGAAACCAAATGCGAGCGCGGAGTACAACCCGCTCAGCCGGCCACCGCTGCCCGCCACTTTCGCATCCATCCACGTATGAGCAAAGAACAGAACATTCAGGCGCAAACTCAGTTCGGCGAGGCGATCAATTCAGGCAACCTCGAAGCCATGCGCGATCTCGTCGCACCCACGGTCAAGGAGCATGATCCCGGCCCGAACCAGGGCCCCAGCGCGCAAGGCTACATCGACCTGTTCGCGGAAATGCGTACAGCCTTCCCCGACTTTAAAGTCACGCCCGAGCACATCACCGCCGACGAGGACTCGGTTGCACTCGCCTACACACTCGAGGGCACCCATCAGGGTTCCTTCATGGGCGTCGCCCCCACGGGTAAGCGCGTCAAGGCGCGCGGTGTGCAGATTGCCCGCTTTCAGGACGGCAAAATGATCGAGCGCTGGGGCTCGTCGGATGAGTTGGGCATTCTCAAGCAACTTGGGGCCGAGCCGAAAACCGGCGGTATTCTCGAGAAGCTGGGAATTAGCTAGGCCGGCCGCTGTCACCGCATCTGCTCGAGGTGAGCCCGTTATATCATCAGCGTGGAACTGAGCCGGGTGGGAATCCCCGCCCGGCCAAGTTGTCCAACCGTAAAGCCCAACCGCGGCGCATACGGTCTCTCATCTTTAAGGAAATGAGTACGCCGCACCGGAATGCAAGCAAACACAGCAGTGATCCTCGGCGCCCAGTGGGGCGATGAAGGCAAAGGCAAGATTGTCGACGTTCTTTCCGGCTCCTTTGACGTCGTCGCGCGCTATGCCGGCGGCCACAATGCCGGCCACACCGTCATCATCGCGGGCAAAAAGTTCATCCTCCAGCTCGTTCCCTGCGGCGTTCTCCGCCCGGACTGCCAGGCCGTCATCGGCAACGGCGTCGTGCTCGATCCCATGGCCTTTCTCAAGGAGGTCGCGAAACTCCGCGAGCTCGGCGTCAATATCGACGCGCAGCTCAAGGTGTCCAACCGTGCCCAGGTCATCCTCGAATACCATCGCATGATCGAGCTTGCCGCCGAGTCCGCCCCCGGCCGCCAGAAAATCGGCACCACCTCCCGCGGCATCGGCCCCGCGTACGAGGACAAAATGGCCCGCAACGGCCTGCGCGTGGTCGATCTACTCAACCGCGATCTTTTAAAAACTCACATTGAAAATGCCTGCCGCGAGAAAAACACGGTCGCCCAGGCCCTCTTCGGCACCCACCCGCTCGACCCCGCGCGCATGTATGACGACTACGCCGCCGCCGCCGAGCAGATTCGCCCCTTCGTCACCGACACCGCCAAGCTGCTCAACGACGCCATCGCCGCAGGCAAAAGCGTGATGTTCGAGGGCGCGCAGGGCACCATGCTCGACATCGACCACGGGACCTACCCATTTGTCACTTCGTCCTCAGCCACTGCAGGCGGCGCGGTCACCGGCACCGGCGTCGGCCCCACCCGCATCGGCACCGTGATCGGCGTCACCAAGGCATATGTCACCCGCGTGGGCGAAGGACCTTTCCCCACCGAGGACCACGGCAAACCCGGCGAGGAACTGCGGCAGCGCGGGCAGGAGTTCGGCGCCGTCACCGGACGCCCCCGCCGCTGCGGCTGGCTCGACCTCCCCCTGCTCCGCTACTCCAACATGATCAACGGGACAGAATGGCTGGTCGTCACCAAGCTCGATGTCCTCGACGCTCTTGCGGAAATTCCCGTCTGCACCGGCTACGAAATCGACGGCAAACACGTTGCTACCATGCCCGCCGATGTCCGCGGCCTCGAATCCATCCAGCCCGTCTACACCCATCTCAAAGGCTGGCAAGCTCCCACGGAACACGCGAAAAACTACGATGAGCTGCCACGGCTGGCCCAGGACTACCTTCGCTTCCTGGAGCAGGAGTCCGGCGCGAAGATCGGCATGGTTTCAACCGGCCCGGGTCGGGAACAAACCATCGAGCTACCCGCGTTTCGTAGGGCGCTCGACGCCCTGCGCCCGTAAAGTAAAGTTCATGGCAGAAACCGTCAGCTTTCTCGTCCGTATGCGCTTCGTTCCGGAAGACCGCGAGGAAATCACCGAGGCTTTGCGCCAGCTTGCGGCGGAGTCGCGCAAGGAACCCGGCTGCCTTACCTACATCCCGCACTGGAGCGAAGCGGCCCCGGACACCGTTCTGATCTATGAGCAGTACCGGGACCGGGCCGCGCACGAGGTGCACCGGGTTTCGGCGCACTTCAGCAAATATGCGATCGGCTGCCTGTATCAGCGCATGCGCGAGCGCTCGGTTGAAGACTTGCGCGCCGTCGCCTAAGCCTCGCTTTCACACGAAAACCGCTTACAAAAGCCACGCTGTGCGCATAGTGTGGAGACGTATCATGGGGTTACCCACACATGCGATCCTGGCGAAAACCCGCTCGTGCCTGTGGTTGGCTGCTGCTTCTGTGCAGCGTCGCGGCTTTCCATGCTGCCTATGCCGTAACCGTGCCGCTCAAACCGGACGGGCGCAACACCGCGATTCGCAAGCAGATTGAAAAGCTGGAAGGGCAATGGGGCTCCGCCATCCTGTCCGGCAGTAGCACAGCCATTGGTACGTTTCTGGCGGACAGCTATGTCGGCATCGGTCCGGACGGCACCATTCTGGACAAGAGTGGGGAGATCAAGGCCCGCGAGGACAGACAGTCGCACTTCCAGAAACTCGATGTCCAGGAGAGGAAGATTCGCGTGTATGGCAGCACCGCAGTGGTCACCTCCAGGGTGCACGTCGAGGGCCTTTACTCCGGTAGCCCCTTGAACGGCGAATATCGCTACACCCGAGTCTGGACTCTGGCGCACGGACAGTGGCACATTGTGAGCTTTGAAGCCAGCCGCATCAACGACCCTACCGCGCGTCGTCCGTAAGCTCCCTCAGCACCGCGTCCGTAATCGCCGCCGCGTCCACAACCGAGCGCACCGAATGGGCCCGCAGAAGGCTTGCCCCATTCAGGACTGCCGCCGTGCAAGCCGCCAGCGTCGCGTGCTCGCGCTCGCCTGCCGGTGCATCCGGCCCGTTATGCAGCCGACCTAGAGTCCTGCCCAGGAACGATTTACGGGACACGCCCGCCAGCAAAGGCCGCCCCAGCGCGAGCAGCTCGTCCTGCCCCGCGAGCAGAGCGTAATTCGCGTCGAATGCCTTTCCAAACCCATAACCTGGATCGAGAACGATGCGCGCGGCTTCCACCCCAGCCGCCTCTGCCGCCGCATACCGCTCACGCAAGCCGTCGCGCACAAGCGGCAGCACTTCTTCCCGTGCGAGCGCAGGCAGGGTGCGCCACTGGTCCGGACGCCCGCGCGTGTGCATCAGCACCACCCCGCAGCGCGCCTCGGCGCAGACTCCCGCAAGCTCCGGATCCCACAAAAACCCGCTTACGTCGTTGATGATCTCGGCGCCGGCTTGGAGGGCGGCGCGGGCCGTCGCAGCCTTGTACGTATCCACGGAGACGACCGCATCCGGGCGCTCGCGTCGCAGCGCTTCAAGCACGGGCAGGAGGCGGTCCTGCTCCTCCTGCGCTGAACTCGCTCGCTCGCTGCCCGCGCCCGAACCGGGCCGGGTCGACTCCGCCCCGAAATCGAGCAGGTCCGCGCCCTCCTCAAGCAGCCTGAGCGCCCGCGTCACCGCCTCCTCACGCGAGCGCAGGCCGTCCCCCGAGAACGAGTCGGGCGTGATATTCACAATGCCCATCACACGCGTTCGCTCGCCCAGCGCGAGCGCGCGAGTGCGGAGTCGCCAACTGTGCCGTGGGCGCGGTGTAAAAGGCATTTGCAAACTCATCCTAGCGCGCGCACGTCCATTCGCTCCTCAGCCATCTGTAAGCAGCCCGCCCACGGTGCTACACTCCCGAGCAACATGCGCCTTTTCCCGCCCCTCGCGCTGGCCCTCGCCCTGCTGGTCGTCTCGCGTCCCGCCCTCGCGCAGACCGGCGGCATGGCCGCAGCCGCTGACTCCCTGCTTGCCACCCCGGCCACGGCCCGCGCACACTGGGGCATCTCGGTTCTGGATGCCACCACCGGCGCGACCCTATACGCCCGCAACGACGCCCAGCTTTTCGAGCCCGCCTCGAACGCCA
The DNA here is from genome assembly GCA_964247895.1 of uncultured Acidobacteriaceae bacterium. Lineage (GTDB taxonomy): Bacteria > Acidobacteriota > Terriglobia > Terriglobales > Acidobacteriaceae > EB88. The sequence goes on along the minus strand of CAXTWG010000052.1, from coordinate 4,896 downwards.
AACTCTTCACCACCTCCGCCGCGCTCGCGCTGCTTGGGCCCACCTACACACTGGCCACCCGCGTCCTTGCCGAGGGCACGGTCGACGCAGCCGGAACGCTTCACGGCGACTTGCGCCTCCTCGGCGGGGCCGACCCAACTCTTTCCGGACGTGCTTACCCCTACACAGGCCATACAGACCGCCCCAACCCGCCCTTGGCCGCCCTTGACACGCTCGCCGGGCAGGTGCGTGCCGGCGGGATCAAAGCAGTCGACGGCCCTGTGATCGCCGACGACACGCTCTTCCCCGACGAACGTTACGGTGCCGGCTGGGGTTGGGACGACCTTCAATGGGAGTACGGCGCGCCCATCTCCGCCCTCCCCATCAACGACGACGTCCGTTACTTAGCCGTCACTCCCGGCGTAGCAGCAGGCGCGCCTGTAACCGCAACCTGGACACCCGAGATTGCCGGCCTTCCCACAGACCTTCTCATCACCGCAACGACCACCGCTCCAGGGATGCCCCCCGCACTCGGCCTGGCCCGCAATCCGGGCGGCGGAAGCCTGCGCGTGTATGGGAGCCTGCCCGCGAACGGGGCGCTCGTCCACCTCGCGCTCGCGATCGACGACCCGGCGCGGTTCGCCGGGCAGGCATTCCGCGCGTCCCTCGTCGCCGCCGGCATCGCGGTCAGCGGCGGCGACTCGGTCGAGCATCGCGCCCCCGCGGAAACGCGCAGCTTTCAGGCGGAAACGCACGAACCGCTTGTGCTCCAGGCTTTGCCGCCCGGCTCAGCTTCGCTGGCAGGGTTTCCCGCGGCCCGCATCGTGGCAAGCCGCCAGTCCCCGCCGCTCTCCGACATCGTCATCGTCGTTAACAAAGTCTCGCAAAATCTTCACGCCGAGCTCCTGCTTCGTCTACTCGGCCGCGCCGAGGGCGAGGACGGCTCCGCCGCCCAGGGCGCGCGCGTCGTCCGCGCCTGGGCCACAACCCAAGCCGGCCTCCAGCCCGACGACTTCCTGCTTTACGACGGCTCCGGCCTGTCCACGAAAGACCTCGTCACCCCCCGCGCCCTTACTACCCTGCTTCGCTACTCGACGACCCAGCCCTGGGGATCGCTTTTCCGCACGTCCCTGCCCATCGCGGGCGTGGACGGCTCGCTTTCTAGCCGCCTTTCCATCCTGCGCGGACGCGTCCAGGCCAAAACCGGCACGTTGGGCGAGGTGGACGCGCTTTCCGGTTTCCTCACCGCGAAGAGTGGCCGGCTGCTTATCTTTTCTGTCCTATGTAACAGCTATCCCGGTCCCGGCGCGCGCGCGACGATCGACGCGCTTGTGCAAGCCATGGCGAACAATAACTGAAACCGCCTTCGCGGCTGGCGGTCCCTTCGGGACGGGTTTTTTTTAAGAGAACACCGACCCAACGGGCCGCCACCAGCCAAC
>CAXTWG010000052.1:0-3468 GCA_964247895.1 uncultured Acidobacteriaceae bacterium | reverse complement strand
CCGTGGGGGGGGGGGGGCCATTGGGGGGGGGTTTTTTGAACCCCCAACCCGCCCCCACGGGCCCGCCCCCGGCGAAGGCGGTTTAGCGCTTGATCTTCGCCACAGCCGCATCCACATCGAACGCATCCGGCGCCACCGCGACGTCGTACATCACATGCTGCAGATACCGCTGCGACGTCATATCCCCGTTGTGATAAAAACTCACATTCAAGGGCGTCAGCAATCCCTCCACCGGATGGTAGTCCGCAAGTTCCTCCGCTTCCACGTTCTTATCCTTGTAGAGCGGGTCGCGCCACGTAAACGACACCCACACCGGCAGGTGCGTTTCCACGTCCAGCTGCAATGTAATGTTGTCGTTGTTCTTGTCGAGCAGCGTAATCTCATCGATCAGCTGTCGCCCCACCAGCTTCTGCCCTCCAAAAAACAGCACTGTCCCCGGCTCGTGCCACCACACCCGCACCGCCTCGTCCAGTGAGTGGTCCCGCCGCCGAAACGCGGTCAAATATTCTTCCGGCGGAATCTGCCGCTTGCCCCGGTAAGTCACCTCCCACTCCGCGTCTGCGAGCAGAATCGTGACTACATCCCGCTTTTTCCCAAACTCCACCCGCGTCAACCCTGAGTCCGTCCGTGAAAGGGGCACAGTCCGCAGCGAGCGAAAATCCCCGATCGCCCCCGTCGGCTTTCCTTGGTAGAACCCCGAAGTCCGCCCCTCCTCTTGGACATTCCGCACCGCCAGCCACTTCGCGCCACCCAGAGCGTCCACCATCTGCCCCATCAGTTTGATCGCTTGCGGATCGCTCGCATTGCCATCCGCCGGCGCAGCAGGCGCACCCTGCGCCCCTATAACTCCCGGACAAAGCAGCGCGGCAAAAACAAAGGCGTGAAGGCGGAAACGCAACATACTCCGAGCATAAATCCCCAACAAACGCCCTGAGCATCCCGGCGATTCCGCATCCAGGCTCGCCCCCCTTTACCCAACCAGCACGGCCCCACCGTTCACATTGACGATCTCCCCGGACATAAACCCCGCCCACGGGGTGCATAGGAAGAGAATTGGCCCCGCTACCTCGGCCGGGGTACCGATGCGTCCCAAAGGAATCGTCCCGAAAATCTTCGCCCGTCCCGCCTCGGTCGTCATCGCAGGCGCAGACATGTCCGTCGCCACCCACCCCGGCGCGATGCAGTTCACCTGGATGCCCACCCCGGCCAGCTCGCTCGACAGGCTTTTCGTCAATGCAATCAGCGCCCCCTTGGACGCGGCGTAATCCGCATGGAAGGCCTCGCCCCTTTGCGCCGCAGTGGAAGCCACCAGCACGATCTGTCCCGGCTTTTCTTGGGACACGCCTTGCCGTTTAAGCTGCCCCACCATCGCCCCGACCAGCCCAAACACGCTGTCGAGATTCACGCCCATCGTCCCCCGCCATTGCGCCTCAGGCATCGTATCGATCGGCGCCTCATGCGAAGGCCACACGCCATGGTTCACCACCAACGCGTCGAGCCTGCCCCACATAGTCGCGGCCGTCTCAACCAGCGCACGCCCTTCTGCCGCCGTCCCCAGTTCGGCCTGCACAGCACGGCATCGCTCCGGCCCGCCGCACTCTTCTACCAGAGCCTCGGCTTCGGCCCGCGCCGCGCGGTAGTTGAACACCACACGCGCCCCTGCTTGTGCGAACACCCGCACCGTCTCCGCCCCAATGCCCCGCGACCCGCCCGTCACCAGCGCAACCCTGCCCGCAAACGAAAGCTCGATTCCCATGCTGCGAACTTACACCAGCTTCAACCGGATCGGCCCCTTAGCATGGGACGGGGCCACTGGATGGCCGCCCTGCATGACCACCAGTCTTCCTGCTGCCGCGAGCCTCCGTGCCGCCGCCCGCGCCGGCTCCATCAGCGGCTCCCAGTTCTGCCCATCCACGCGCCTTGCCGCCTCCGACGGGCAAATTGTTTTCCCTGCTGCGCGCGCGTGCAGCAGCTCTAGGATGGCCGCTTCCAGCGCCGTATCCTGCCCCTTCGCCTCTCCAGACCGCCCCCTCCGGCGGCATCCATCCGAGCAGTATTTGACGTTTTCCCAGTCCCGCTCCCACTTTTTCCGCCATTCGATCTGCCGTCCGCATACCACGCATATCTTCGCCGCCACGCCCATCCCTTACCTCACGCCCATCCCTTACCTATAGACCAACAGACTAAGCCCCATACGCAGCCTTCGCTCCAAGGTGCGTCGCAAAGGAATCTTCGGCATAAGGCTCCAGGGCGGGCGCCTCCGCCGCCGCGACGGGCTGCGTTCTTTAGCATACCTGCGTTACATCTGTCTCCTGCTTTTCCTTGGCGAGCCTTCACCGCCCGAAACCAGCCTTCCTCGATCTCTTCGAGCCCTTTCCCTAATCGCCATCCGAGTACTGGCAACACCAACTACCCGCAAGGAGAACACACGTGCCAGCAGCCAAACTCGACGCCACAATCAAAGCCGCCAACGGTGGCATCACCAAGCTTTCCCCCGACCAGGCCGTCAAGAACATCGAAGGCTGGGAAGAATACCTCGGCAAGCACGAGGCCCCCGGCGTCAAGGCAGTCGTCGCCGACCTCGGCAAGCTCAAGACCCACCTCCAAAGCGGCGAGATCGACAGCGCCGCTATCGAGAAGCTCGTCAAAAAGCTCGGCCACGATACCGAGAAGGTCAAGGGCGAAGGCCCTAATGCCGCCAAAATCAAGGAACTCGGCGAAGCCCTAGCCAAGTAACTGCCGCCTTTCTGGGCACTACAAGCGGTCTCATAAATCGCCGGAGCCACAAAACTATTTTATGAGAGCGCTTCTAGCATCTAGGAAAGATGTGTGCGGCTTTCTTCAACACAGTACCCGCGCACATCTTTTCTTGATCGCCAACTATCAGTGTGCAAAGTTGGACGATTGTGTCCCTCTTAAAACCGACCAGCAGCATCGCGTTCGGCACCCCAGGTACCGCGATCAACGGCTGCACGATCGTGGCTCCCGCCTGCCACGCCATGAGCCGGGGTCCATCCATTTGGCTGCTGCGTTCCAGCAGCAATCCATTCTGGCACCCCACTGTCAGTCAGTCCTCAATGAATAGGATGTTTGAAAGATGTCACCGCCGCTGGGGGAGCTGTGGGTACCGGCGCAGGCGGGGGTAGTGTTGTGCTGGCGTCGTTACTGCTTCCGCACCCCTGTAAGAAGAAATAAGCCTAACCCAGAGAAGTGCAGATGAGTCGAGCCCCGCGTAATGGGACCTCTTGGGGAAAAGTAATGACTCACGTGGAAGGAATCGTAACTGTCCGAGGACGCAAGGAGCCAGGGCCTTCCTTCTATACTGTACCGACCCATGCCCAGTTCAAGCTTCCTACCCGTCGACGAGCAACTCGACCTCCTCCAAAAAGGCGCAGCCGAGATCATCCGCGTCGCCGACCTGCGCGAGTGTCTTGAGCAGTCCCGCACCACCGGCCGCCCCCTGCGCGT
>CAXTWG010000051.1:6515-16491 GCA_964247895.1 uncultured Acidobacteriaceae bacterium | reverse complement strand
GTATGTCCCGGCTTGGGCCGGGCTGGACGGGTATGTCCCGGCTTGGGCCGGGCTGCATGGGTGTGTTCCGGCTTGGGCCGGGCTGCATGGGTGTGTTCCGGCTTGGGCCGGGCTCCCCCAGAACATCCCGGCTCAGGGTGCTCTCCGCCGCCGGCCTCACATGTGCGGGCTGTGTCCCGCTCAGGATCGTAAAAGGCGAGGCCGGCTGCGCGATCGTCCCCGGCGCAGGCAGGCCGGCCGCTGCGAGAATCGCTTGGAGCTCCCCAGTCCCTACAACCGCGTCCACTTCAGGAATGTTCTTGCGGATTTCGTCCCGATACCGCTCCACCAGGCAGCCCGCAACCACCAGTCGTTGCGCGCGCCCGCCCGTTTTGAGCGCCGCCATCTCCAAAATCGCGTCCACTGACTCCTGCTTGGCCGCGTCGATAAACGAGCAGGTGTTCACCACCAGCACGTCGGCGTTGGATGTGTCGTTCGTCAACTCCGCGCCCGAGGCCTGGAGCATCCCCATCATTACCTCGCTATCGACGAGATTCTTGGGGCAGCCGAGCGAGACGAACCCCACCCTCACGGGCGCGGGGAGGTCGGCGCTGCGCGCGGGTGGCGCGGGGAGAAGCTCAAGGGTAGGAAGCACTAAGCTATTTTAGCCGATTGCTCTTTCGGCCTAAGCCGCCCTGTGTCCCTTCTTCCGGGGCCGTTCACCTTTAGCCCCGTTCGTTCGCGCCGCCTGCCGCTTCGCTTCCGACTTGGAAGCCCCACCCTTGCGCCCCAGCTCCGCCATCCACCGCTTGTTCCCGTACACTCCGTCGATCAACGCGGGGCTGTAGAAATCTTTATCCAGGTCAGGAAACCCGAACCCGTATCCCAGCCCATGCAGCTCGTACCGGCGCAACTGCTCAGGGATGGCTGTTTCGAGCCCTTGCAGATTTTCCACCGGGTGGATGATCATCCGGATACGCCCGGGACTGCACGCCGTCCAGTGTCTTTGAACTCATCACTTCCTTTCATAACCCAAGGGGTTTGGATAGCGAGGTTTCCTCGCAAGTGCTTGCGTTTCCCATGCCGCTGCATGTCCTGAGAGCGGACAGCCGCGGACCCGAGTCAATCCCAAGCCCGCCTTCCTGCATCGCACCTCACTGTGCCGCATGGCCGATGGCCTGGCAGAAAGGACTGCATGCATTGTCGAAAAGCAAAGGCGTGGCTCGCTTCAGGGGTATTGGCGCTTGCATCTGCCGCCCCGTTGGCTGCGACCGCTCAACACGATCGGAACGGCGCCTACAACAACGGAAACAATGGCAGAAATAACACTAGCTACAACGGAAACAACAATAACTACAACGGAAACAACGGCAATTACTACAACGGCATGCGAAACAACGTGCGCGGCGGCAACTACGACCAGCGCTATCAACAGGACAATCGCGACCACCGCCACGACAATGGCGGCGGCATCGGGCCCGGGTACGGCGCGCTGATCGGCGGCGGCGGTGGAGCAGCGCTGGGCGCGGTGTTCGGCGGCGGGCTCAAGGGCACGCTCATCGGCGGAGCAGCCGGCGCAGGCCTGGGCGCGCTGGGTGGCAAGCTGGCCCAGGGCAGCGGCAACGACGACCACAATCACCGGCACGACCATCGCTAGGAGGCGATTGCGTATGAAACAGATCGAAAGCCTTGCATGGAGTGCCGGCCTGCTCGCGGCAACACTTTTAACCGTACCTGCTTTCACCGTACCTGCGCTGCAGGCGCAAACAGGCGGGGGGTCGCCATCCGGGCAAACCGCCGCGCAGACGGGGGGCGCCGCACAAACCACGCCCGTGCCGCTCGACAAACTGGTGACCGCCACCTGCCGACAGGCCTGGCTCATGAGCGGCCGCAACCGGGACCAGTTTTTTGAGTACGTCAAGGAGCTTGCCGCCTTATCAGCGCAAAACCGAAACGTTTCCTTGCCGGACGACCAGGCTTCCGATGCGCAGGCGGCCGGCGCGCGCGCCGGGCAGTGGATCCGCACCCAGGCCATCAAGGATCCTGACCAGCTGCTGTACGCGGTGGTCGATCACGCTGTGCGTTACTCGATCAGCAAAGGCCGCGCAACCCCAAATGCGGGCGGCACAGCCGCTCCCACGCCGCCCAGCCAGTAGCCACCGCGCTTCCCGGGCAAGCCGGGTGCTAAAATCACTCCTGTGCCGGGCCCTGCGCGGCGCAATCCCGTCAACCCCGCCAGGTCCGGAAGGAAGCAACGGTAGCGGGCCAGTGCGTGCGCAGCAGGTACCCCGGTACTTGAGATTTCGCCTCATCCATTCGACAGCGACGCCACCCTCGGCGACAATCAAAGCTGTTTTGCTCCCACACCTTTTTGCTGGAGAGTGGCTTTGAGTTCGGACCCCCACGAGCGTGCCCCGGCCAGCGGTCGCGCTTTTCCCCAAGTGCTGCGCCGCGCCAAAATCAGCGCCCTCGGCACCTTTGTTCCGCCCCGCATCCTCACCAACGCCGACTTTGAAAAAATGGTCGACACCACGGACCAGTGGATTGTCGAGCGCACCGGCATCCGCGAGCGCCATGTTGTCGAAAAAGGCACGGCCACCAGCGATCTGGCCGCCGAAGCCGGCCGCCGCTGCCTTGCCGACCGGGGCATCTCCCCCGAGGAGGTCGAGGTCATCATCGTCGCGACCGTCAGCCCGGACATGCCGTTCCCGGCAACCGCCTGCCTGGTGCAGGACAAAATAGGCGCGCACCATGCCTGGGGCTTCGACCTCGGCGCGGCTTGCTCGGGCTTCCTGTACGCGCTCCAGGTCGGCTCCAAGCTGGTCGAGAGCGGCGCGCAGGACCGCGTGATGGTCATCGGCGCCGACACCATGAGCTCCATGATCGACTACACCGACCGCAGCACCTGCATCCTGTTCGGCGATGGGGCAGGCGCGGTGCTGCTGGAGCCGGCCGGCGAGGGCGAAGAGGGCATTATCGATTACGCCCACGAGATCGACGGCTCGGGCGCGAATGCCCTGCGGCTCCCCGCCGGCGGCAGCCTGCGGCCGGCCAGCGCGGAAACTGTCGCCAACAAGGAACACTACGTCTACCAAGACGGGCAAACCGTTTATAAGTTCGCCGTGCGCAAGATGGCGGAGATCGCCGAAAAAGTGCTGACGCGCCATGGGCTAACCGGGCGCGACCTGGCCTGCTTCATCCCCCACCAAGCCAACCGGCGCATTATCGAGTCCACCGCCCAACGCCTGGGCATGCCACTTGACACTGTTTTGATCAACATCGACCGCTACGGCAACACCATTGCCGCCACCGTGCCGCTGGCCATGGGAACCGCACGGGAAGCGGGAAAACTCAAAAAGGGCGATTTGGTCCTGCTCGCCAGCGTGGGCGCGGGGTTTACTTCCGGGGCCACGCTTCTTCGCTGGGAGATCGACTAGGGCGTTTGCCTTCTCCACCGGCCCTCGGCTCCCAACGCGCGAGTTCCGGACGCCCGGTTTGCGGGCGCTCGAAACGTCATCCAGACAAACAAGAAGCCCTTACCCTTCCACAAGCAGCAGCAGCACCGGTACGGCGACGCCGGCAAGCAGTGTGAGCGAAAGTGCCGTCCGATTGCGGCCGTACCGAAACGACATCCAGAGTCCCGTTGCCGTCGAAACACATAGCCCAAGCGAGACAGCGGCAAAGAAGATTTTCATCGGCAAAAGATTCGGTCGCCGGCCACCCGTCTCCTGCACCGGCTTCGTACTCTGCGCCCCTGCTCCCGGGCTTACGGCCGCGGGCGGCCGTCGTACAGGCAAGGCAATCATTTGTTTCTTATGCAGCTGCGCCATCCGCACAATCCACTGCGCTGGCTTGTAGTCGCTGCCCCGCGTGGTCTCGTGGAGTGAAAAGGTTTGCAGCGCCCCCGTCAGCGCGAAGAACAGGATCGCGGGCGCGAGGAAAACGCCGAAGTAGAGGTGAGCCAGTCGAACGACCTTGAAAACAGGGAAGCGCGCGTACATGGCTCAAGTCTCGCACGCGAAAGCAGAAACAACAGCTCTAAGCCGGTGCCTGCTGCCCCGCGCGGTTTGTGCTTTCCGCTCTCCAGCTGCGCATCTGCTTTTTGTACTGCCATATCCCGACCGCGATTGCCGCCACGAGCAGCACTGCAAACGCAATCAGAATGGGCGTGGACCAGTTCGCCAGGTACTCGTCCCACAGCCGCAGCACGCGCCGTCCGTACACCGCCCCAAGCCATGCGACAAAGCCATACCGCGCGCCCCGCGCCAGCGTAAAGGCAAGTAGAAAGTGCGTCCGCGTCGCCCCCAGCGCCCCGGCGCCCAGCAGCAGCGGCATCAGCGGCACCGGCGGCGGCGCGATCGCAGCGCTTGCAATGGTAACGAAGCCGTGGCCCTTCATCCAACGATTGACCAGCTTCACCATGCGCCGGGGCACAAAATGGTTCAGCATCGCTTCGCCGCCTTTTTGCCCGGCTTTCCATGTGGTGTACCCGCCCAGCACGCTCGCCACGATTGCCAGCAACGCGAGGGTTACCGGGTGCGACCCGGTCTGCGCGCACAGGAGCAGGAGCAGCAGGTCGCCCGAGCCCGGCAGGGGCAAGGGGATGATCGCGGCATCCAGCAGAGAAACAACGAAAAGGCCCGGCATGCCGAGGTGGATCAGCCACCCCGGTACATGCGGACCGCCGGAGGGCGCGGCAAACGCGAAAAACAGTGCGGAAATGAGTCGAGACATAGGCTTCTACTAGGAAGCAATTCAGGCGCTCGGAGTCTGGTCTTTATCAAAGATACTCATTGCGCGAAGGTGATACGAGGCAACGCGGGGAACAAGCCGAGCCCGTAAGCCTCCCCGAAAAACCGCTCTACGCCCGCGATAGCCGGTGCATCCAGGAAGTAATGAATGTTCCGTCCTAGATACTCCGCCACTGTTTCCGCCCGCAACTTGAGCCGCGGCGCCCACTCCGCCACGAGCTCCGGCAGGTGCCCGAGCCCCGCATCGCGCGACTGTCGGAGATCGGCCTGTACCTGCGCCTGCTCGGTCGCGTTCAGCCCCTCCCAGGCTTCGGCCCGGATGGCCCAGAACGCCGAAACCCACGCCGTCCCGGTTGCACCGCGCCACACCTGGCCCAGGTCCAGATAGCGAAGCCGCTCCCGGGTCCGACGCAACCGCGCATCCCGGTCCCGCAAGGCATGGAGGGCCGGATCCCCGATCAGCAGCGCTGCATCCGCCTCGCGGAGCATCGCATCCAGGTCCGGCGGGCGCTCGAGAAAACGCGGCGTCCGTTTCCAAAACCGCCGGAATAGAATCTGCGTGTACACCGCTGAGGTTCGCGAGCTCGTGTCGATCGCTACCGTCCGGATCCGGTCCAGCTCTGACGCGGTCGGCGCTTGGAGGTCGGCCTCCTCGCCGTCTTGCGGCTCCCCATCCGTCCGCAGCACCAGCAGCAGCGACCGGATCGCCCCCAAAGACGCGATCGCGCAGCCGGGCACTACCAGCAGGTCCGACATCGCCGCGTACGCCCCCACCGGAATCAGCCCCAGATCCGCTTCGCCCATCGCAAGAGCCGCCGCGCATGCTGCCGGCGTCATCCGGGCGATTGGGTAGCGCTCCGCGAGCTGCGAAGACTCGGGCTCATGTTCGAAATCCCACATCAGCGGCGCCGGGTTTAGAAAATCGATGGCCGCCATCCGCAGTTTCAAGCGGAGCGCCCGCGCAAAGGCCGCAGCCATACCGGCGCAAATGTACACACGAGCGCCAGCGCCTGCATGCCCAGCAGTGCCGGCTGGGCCGGCAGGAGTGAAAATGCGCACCAGCTCAGCGCGATCCAGAACGCCATGTTTGCTGAAGCGGCCAAGTACACCCAGTTTGCGAACCGGTGCTGGTCGCCCCCGAAGCTCATCCGCTCCACCGGAGGGTAAAGCGCGCCCCTGCGCCACCCCGTTGCCCGCAGCAGCACCACCGGCGCGATATTGAGCGCGAGCACCAGCGCTATCCAGCAGGGAAGTGCCCAGGGCAGCGCGCCATAGTGCGCGAATACGGCCAATGTAAAGGCGATCGTCACCAGCACGTTCAGGGTCGCCCCGGCGTGCACCGCCGGAGGAAACCGGCCCATATCGCCCAAACGGTTCATCGCATCGAGCGTCTTGGTCGGCGGCAGCAAATAGCTCGGCATGGGAAGGCTCCCTCCCCATACACTGTAGCCGAGGCGGGAGGTATACCCATGGCAACCAATGAAGTGGCACGCAATGTACTCGGTGGAGCGCTTGAAACCTGCGGCAAGGATCCCATGACCGGCTTTTTCCGCAACGGCTGCTGCGAAACCGGCCCGGATGATTTCGGCGTTCACGTTGTTTGCGCCCTGATGACGGACGAGTTTCTTCAGTTCTCGCAAATCCGTGGGAACGACCTCATCACACCGCGTCCCGGGTTTGCGGGCCTCAAGGCGGGCGACCCCTGGTGTTTGTGCGTCACGCGCTGGGTCGAAGCCGAAAAGCACGGTGTCGCCCCACCGATCGTGCTCGCCGCGACGCACGGGGCCACGCTCCAGGTGGTTGCACTTGAAACATTGCTGCCGTATGCGCTCGATCGGGAGATGGTGGGTTGAATTGGGGCATCCGGCTTGCCTTAGTCGGTAGGCCAGGATAACCTAGCACTCACGGAGAAGCAGTCATGACAAAAGCAACTATCTTTCAGGCGAAGACGCACTTGTCCGAGCTTGTGCGGAAGGCGCAAGCAGGGGAGGAAGTGATTTTGACCTCTGGGCGGGAGAAGCTGCCGGTGATCCGTTTGGAGCCGATTAAGCCTTTCAAACCCAAGCGGCTGGGAGTTATGGAGACACCCGGCTTTGTACTTGGCCCCGGCTTTTGGGAGCCGCTTCCCGAGGAAGAGCTACGGCTCTGGGAGGGTGAGGGCGAGTGACCGTTCTGCTCGACACCCATACGGTGATCTGGGCATCGCTCGACCCCGTGAGCCTGAGCCGGTCCGCAGCGACCATCATTGCCAACGAGGAAAATACGATCCTCGTTTCCGCTGTAACCGCGTGGGAGATTGCCACAAAGGTGCGCCGGGGCAAAATGCCTGAAGCGGAGCACCTGGAGCGTGTTTTTCTTGAAAAGATGAAGGAGGCAGGCTACGAGCTCCTGGGAATTGTTGTCGAGGACGGCCTGCGCGCTGGAAGGCTCATAGGAACGCACCGTGACCCTTTCGATCGCATGCTCGCGGCGCAGGCGCTGGCACGTGACATCCCTGTCCTCAGCAACGACAAGCATCTGGACCAATTCGGCGTCCGCCGCATCTGGTAGCACCCAAGTACTTTGGGCATGTTGTCGAGAGCCTGATTCACCGGTAACCTCCGGAAGAAGTCAACCCTGAGGCGACCCATTTGCCCCCGAGCAAGTCCACCCTGCCCGCACCCTCCGTCGTGCACTCGCCCGAAAACGAAGCGCCGGACACCCCCGACCGCCTTGCCTGGCTTGCCCTCACCCTCACCCCCGGCCTCGGCTACCCCCGCATTATCCAGGCCGTCGACCGCGTCGGCTCCGCCCTCGACCTCATCCGCCTCCCGCTCACCGCGCTTGAGGCCCAGCGCTTCCCCGGTCCTTCCGTGCAGTTCATCGCCGACGGTCAAGCCCTCCGCGCCGCAACGGAGGAGGCCACCCGCCTCCGCGCGATCGGCGCTCAGTTCCTTCCCTTCAACGACGGGCTTTATCCTGCGCGCCTGCGCGAAATCTTCGACCCGCCTCCCGTACTCTGGGTCCGCGGCGACGCCCATCTGCTCTCCACCCACGGCATCGCGGTCGTCGGCACCCGCTCGCCCAGCCCCTACGGCTCCGGCATGGCCGAGCTGCTTTCCCGCGACCTTGCCACCCGCAACGTCCTCATCATGAGCGGCATGGCCCGCGGTATCGATACCTTCGCCCACCGGGGCGCAATGGCCGCCGGCAAGCCCACCGTCGCTATCTGGGGCACCGGCATCGACGTCATCTACCCGAAGGAGAACAAGGCTCTCGCCGAGCAAATCCTCGCGACCGGCGGCTGTATCGCCACCGAGCAGCCGCTCGGCACCTATCCCGCCCCGCCTAACTTCCCCAAGCGCAACCGCATCTTGAGCGCCATCTCCCACGGTGTGCTCGTCGTTGAAGCCGCTGAATACTCCGGCTCCCGCGTTACCGCCCGCTGCGCGCTCGAGCAGAATCGCGACGTGTACGCCGTGCCCGGCAATGTGACCAACAAGAACTCCTGGGGTCCCAACACCCTCATCAAGCAAGGCGCCAAGCTCGTCGCCACCTGGGAGGACGTTTGGGAGGACCTGCCTTCGCAGGTCCGCATCGAGATTGAAGCCACCCTGCCCGAGTACTCAGACGTCCCCGGTACCGCTGCGACGCTTTTCGCCGAGGATCCCGCCCTCGCGCCTACCGAAACCCGCGTACTTTCCGTCTTACGCCATGATGAGGCAGTGCAGCTCGATGAACTTATGGAGCAGTTGGAAGGTGAGCTCACCTCCGCCGAGGTCTTCACGGCCCTGTTTGAGCTCGAACTCAACGGCAAAATCCGGCAAATGCCCGGCAAGCAGTACGTGCGCTGCTTTTAAGGCGGTCGCCATCCGGGTGCATGGGCAAAGATCCGTCGGGGGCGGCTGTTCTCGACGGAAAAGTCAGGCTAAACATCCCCTACTCGTCTGGAGGCCTGCGGAAGCTGCTTTCAAGCCGTTCGCGACCTTTTCTTCAACTCCGCATCCTTAATGAAAGGGAAGCGAGCCTCCGCCATCTGCGAGAGCCTTCTCCCAACCGAGCCGCGGGCCGCCTCTGGTCACTTACGCAGGCTCATGGTAGCTTCCAACATGTTTCGGTGTAGCCGCCGCTCTCCAAGCGAGCGGAGAAGAAGGACCTTTCAATGAGCAAGTCTCTCGTCATCGTCGAGTCGCCCGCCAAGGCCAAGACGATCAATAAATATCTCGGCAGCGACTACGTCGTCGAAGCCTCGGTCGGCCACATCATGGACCTGCCCAAGAGCAGGATTGGCGTCGACCTCACCAGCGGCTCTTTCGACCCCGAGCTCGAGGTCATCCCCGGCAAGGAGAAGGTTGTCGACCACCTCCGCAAGCTCGCCGGCAAAGCCGACCACGTTTATCTCGCACCCGACCCGGACCGCGAAGGCGAAGCGATCGCCGCGCATCTGCAAACCATTCTCGGTCCCATGGCCGCGGACAAGATCAGCCGCGTGACCTTCAACGAGATCACGCCAAAGGCCGTCAAAGCCGCCTTTGAGCGCGCCCGCAAAGTAGACACCAACCTCGTCGACGCCCAGCAGACCCGGCGCGTTCTCGACCGTATCGTCGGCTATCAGATATCTCCTCTTTTGTGGGACAAGGTCCGCCGCGGCCTTTCCGCCGGCCGCGTCCAGACCGTTGCCGTACGCCTCATCGTCGAGCGCGAAGGCGAGATCAAGGCCTTCCGTCCCGTCGAGTACTGGCCGGTGGACGCTGTTCTCGCCGCGTCCGGTTCCGCCGGAGCCCCATTCACCGCCCGCCTCACGGGCATCGATGGCGAGCGCGTTGCGGTCGAAACGGTAAGCCAGGCCGCGGTCGCCAATGGCGAAGCAGCCCGCTCTGTCATCGAAGGCGCAACCCGGGCCAAATGGACTGTGCGTTCAGTCGAGAAGAAAGAGCGCAAGCGCAACGCACCCGCGCCCTTCACCACCAGCAAGCTCCAGCAGGACGCCGCCGGCAAGCTCGGCTTCGGCGTCAAGCAGACCATGGGCCTCGCCCAGCGTCTCTATGAAGGGGTGGAGATCGGCAAGGATGCCGAGGGCCAGCCGAACACCATCGGCCTGATCACCTATATGCGCACCGACTCAACCCGCGTCTCGCCCGACGCCGTCGCCGAAACACGCGAGTGGATCGGAAAGCAGCTCGGCCCGCAGTACCTGCCTGAAACACCAAATACGTTCAAGTCCAACAAAGATGCCCAGGACGCTCACGAAGCGATCCGCCCCACCC
>CAXTWG010000051.1:0-6505 GCA_964247895.1 uncultured Acidobacteriaceae bacterium | reverse complement strand
GAGATGCACCCGGACGAACTGCGACCGCAGTTGAGCGATGCCGAGCTGCGGCTGTACCGGCTCATCTGGCAGCGTTTCATCGCTTCGCAGATGACTCCAGCGGTTTTCGACGTGACCACCGTTGAGATCGACGCCCAAGCCGATCGCACCTACAACTTCCGTTTGAGCGGTTCGGTCCTCAAGTTCGACGGCTTTCTCAAGGTCTACGAGGATGCAGATGAGGATGCAGCGGACGAGCAGAAACTGCCCGCGCTCGATGCCTGGCAGTCCCTCGAGCTTGCCTCCGCAGCCGTGCTCGAAGCAGCCGCTGTCAAGCAACGCGAAAGCCGTCGCTTTGAAGCCCGCCGCCAGTACGAGATCAAGAAAGCCAAAATCGAGGCCCGCGCCGAGGACCAGGAGCTCGACGAGCAGGCCACGGCTGAGATGCTCAAGATTGCGCTCCCCGACCTCATCGAGGAGCCGGAGGGCGAACTTAAAGTTCGCCGCCCGGTGGATGCCGTCCAGAAGTTTACCGAGCCCCCCGCGCGCTACTCTGAAGCCTCGCTTGTCAAGGTGCTCGAGGAGCGAGGCATCGGCCGCCCGTCGACCTACGCCGCCATCATTAACACCATCCAGGAGCGCGAATACGTCCAGAAAGTCGGCGGCAAAAAGAACGGCGGCTTTATCCCGACCGAGATCGGCACCGTCGTCGCCGACCTGCTGGTCAAGAACTTCCCCTATATCTTCGACACCCAGTACACCGCCCGCCTTGAAACCGAGCTCGACGACATCGAGGACGGCAAGGAGCAGTGGACCTCGCTCCTGAAGGGTTTCTACGGACACCTCAAGAAGGAGCTCGTCCATGCGAGTGAGCACATGGAAGATCTCAAGCGCATGGAAATTCCCACTGACCAGAGCTGCGATAATTGCGGCTCTCCGCTCGTGATGAAGTGGGGCAAATTCGGCACCTTCTACGCCTGTAGCGCTTACGACAAAAAGGTGAAAGGCAGCTGCACGTTCACCAAGGAAAATTACGATACGAAGCCGAACCTCAACCTGCCGGAAACCGACGCCGAGGACAAGGAGGAGTTCTGCGAAGCATGCGGGCGGCCGATGGTGCTGCGCAATGGCCGCTTTGGCCCCTTTATGGCCTGCACCGGATACAACGCCGACCCGGCCTGCAAAACAGTACGGCGGCTCACCTCCAAACAGCAGCAAAAACCTGCTGTTCCCCTTGAGGAAAACTGCCCTAAGTGCAACGCACAGCTGGTTTTACGCAACGGCCAGTACGGCGAGTTCGTTTCCTGTTCTGCTTATCCCAAGTGCAAGTACATCAAGCAGGACACCATCGGCATGCACTGCCCGAAGTGCGCCGACGGCGAGATCGCGCAAAAAAAATCCCGCTTCGGGACCATGTTTTACTCCTGCACCAACTATCCCAAGTGCGACTTCACCGCAAATCACAAGCCCGTGGACCAGCACTGCCCGGAGTGTGCGAGCCCGTACCTCATGGAGAAAACCCTCAAGTCCGGCGTGTATCTCATCTGCCCGAACAACAAAAAGGGCGCCGTCGCCGACGACACGAAAAAGAAGGTTCCGCGCAGGAAAAAAGGCGCGGCTGAGGAGCCCGAAGTTGCCATAGTCTGCACGTTCACAGAGCGGGTCGGCGATGCCCCCGGACTAGCACCTGGCGCTCTCCAGGAAGCCGCGGCGGATGTATCTGAATCCACGCCCGCCGGCAAGGGCGTGAAGCCGAACACCCGCCCTCGCGAAGCTGTCGCCATGTAGCAGGCTAGGGCATGCCTCATACCCGGCCCTCGCGTATCTGCTAATTTGGATAGAAGGAGAACCTATGCCACGCGCCATTTGGAACGGAAAGGTCATCGCCGAGAGCGATCAGTTTGAATCTGTCGAGGGCAACATATACTTCCCGGAGAGCGCCCTCAAGCGTGAATACTTCCGCTCCAGCTCCACCACCTCAACCTGCCCCTGGAAGGGTCAGGCCCGCTACTACTCCCTGCTGATCGACGGCCAGGACAACCCTGATGCCGCTTGGTATTACCTCGATCCCAAGCCCGCCGCCCATAACATCAAGAATCATGTCGCTTTCTGGCGCGGCGTCGAGGTTGAAAAGTAACTCATCGCGCGCGGGGACCGGCTTTAGGGGACCGGCTCTGTCGGTCCTCGCGGGTGCGCCGCACACGTTGTATTTGGATCGTTTGAGGATGCAGGCGGTAGCGCATCTCGTACTTGCCTAAATTCCTGGTTCAGGAAAAGGCATAGGGCCCGCCCGCCGAGTATCAATAGGCCTGGAGCTGCTCCACCGGGAGCCGCACCTGAAAGCACGTCGCCTCCACCGAGCTCTGCACGCGCACATACCCGCGGTGCTTGCGTACGATCCTTTGCACCATATCCAGTCCCAATCCCAGGCCCTTGCCTGGCGCACGCGTCGTGAAAAACGGCTCAAAAATCCGGTCTCGCAGCTCCGGCGCAATGCCTCCACCGTTGTCCCAGATTTCGGTCAACAGGAGCGGCCCCGCTACGGTTGCCCTGATCGTGATCTTGCCCTTGCTCCTGCCCGCCGCCTCGATCGAATCGATCGCATTTTCAAGCAGCGCCATCCACACCTGGTTCAGCTCCGACCCATAGGCCGAGATAGTGGGCAGATCCTTCGCGAACCGTCGTTCGACCTCGATCCCACCCAGCCGCGAGCCCAGCATGGCCAGCGTGCTCTCGATCGCCTGCGGCAAACTCACCTCCTGGATCGGCGCCTGGTCCATATAGGAGTAGTCCTTGATCGCGCCGATCAAATCGAAAATCCGCGCCGTTGCATCCACCATCGCTTCCGTCATGTTTTCCGCCCGCAGCGACGAAGCGAAAGCCCGCAGCACCACCTCCGCGCCCCGGCCTTCCAGGATTCCGTTCAGCCGATGGAGATCTTCCGGCGTAATCCCGCGTTCGCTCAGCTCCGGCGTGCTCCGCCAGCTGCCTCCACCCGGGCTGTTCTGCCGAAACCAGCCGGTGAGCGCATCCTCCCGCTCCGCCAACTCAAGGGCATGCGCGACCCCGAGCGGCGGACGCGCCTGCATCTCCCCCTGCCAGGCCCGCACGGCTTCGAGCTTTCCCAACGGCAGGCACAACGCTCCCAACTCATATTTCTGCTGCCCATAGGCCCGCAGCTCCGCAAGCAGCCCCGCTGCCGCCCTTTGCGCCGCAGAAGCAGGATTATTCAGCTCATGCGCAAGATTTCCTGCGAGCTTGCCCAACGCATTCAGCTTTTCCGCCTGCTGCTCGATCCGGGTGACCTCGCGCACCCGGTCCAGCAGCGTGCTCACGCACCGTTGCGTCATCGAAGGAATGGCCGCGAGCATCGCATCGAACTGCGCCTGCTTGAAGTCGAGCGTAACCACCTCGCCGACCGCGAAACCGATGCCCCCATAAGTCTTCATCCGCGAGAAAGGCAGCAAGCCGCTGATCTGCCCGGCGCGCCCGATAAATACCGGCCCGGCCGCCCCGTTTTCCCGCCGCACGTGGATTTCGCCGCGCAATAGGATGTTCATCGAAACAGCCGCCTGCTGTTCATGAAACAGCACTTCGCCCGCCGGGGTGACCTGCTTTGCCCCATGGTCGGCCAGCCAGCCGTATTCCTCTTCCGTGAGCCCCTGCAATACGGGCAGCTTTATCAGGGCCGCAGTCACTTCTTCTCGCGTACCCAGCAAGGCAGGAGCTTCGGGAGTCTCCTCAATGGCAGCTATTGTCGTCATCGTGTGCTCATCCTACTCCTGCTTTTGCAAGGCGCATTGAAAGGAAATGTATAAGTTCCGTCACCGCAAACCGCAGAGCCGAGCCGCTATGATCCTCAGTCCTGCGGGGGGCCGTGTCCTGCGTTTCACTGACTGAAAGCGCGTTTGCGTGGGACCCATGCGATCCGGGATTCCTTGGCCAACCACAGATGAAGGCGAGAACCTCAACGGTGAAGCATCCGTCCATACTCTCGCCCATTTTCCTACCGGGAGCTAATTTCGGGTTTCAACAAAAAGCCGTTTAGAACATCCTTCATGGCTACGGGATTGCGGCGCAGCAGACGCTCCAGGGTTGGATCGACAACTGCAAATTCGCGCGCTCGAGCTGCTTTGTAAAGGGTCCCGAGTGCATCGGCCATCACGTCGGGAAGACCATGCGAGATCAGGGCCGTCCGATACTCTTCATCGCTGACCGTCTCCCTTATAATGTCGCGTCCAAGAATCTCCGAGGCGATCTTTGCGATCTCTGCGAAGTCCAGTGTGTGCGAGCCGGTCAGTGGTGGCGAGATCCCATCAAAGCGTCCGGGTTCAGTGAGCGCCGCGACAGCGGCTTCCGCGAGGTCGGCACGCGCGGTCCAGGAGACCGGTCCATCTTCGGGAAGGGAGATCTTCCCCGTTTGCTTTACGCCGCCTAGTTGAAACAGCGCCGACTCCGCGTAGAAGCCATTGCGCAGCGAGACGTACGGTACACCAGACGATTGAAGCAGCGCTTCCGTTGCTGCGTGATCCCTGGCGGGTACAAAGGCGGACGACGGATTTGCTCCCTGATGGCTGGTGTAGAGGATGCGCTTTGCACCCGCATTTTTAGCCGCCTGGATTGCGTTGCCATGTTGCCGGACGGCCTCTTCCCCGAATTTGTTCACAGAGACGATCAGTACCTGCTCAGCCCCGTCGAACGCTTCTGTCAAGCTCCCTGGGTCCGCGAAGTCACCCTTGCATACACGGATGCCACGCTGCTTGAGATCTTCAGCCTGCTCCGGATTGCGAACGCTTACTCCGATCTGAGCACTCGGAAGCTTCTTCGAAAGTTCTTCTACGACTTGCCGGCCCAATTGTCCGGTCGCACCTGTCAGGACGATCATGCTTATTCACCTCTCGCTGCAGAACAGGAATATGCCTGCTGTTTCCATTGTTATCATGTGCATGGTTACAATGGAAACAGCCGAGTAGAATGATTTCGTGACAAAGGAAGTTCAGACTGTTGACTTGGGGAAGAGCAGGGAAGACGTTTCCAGGGTCGCCCCTTCAGTCAATCATCGTGAGCGCATCCTCAAGGCGGCGATGGTTCTGCTCGCAAAGGGTGGCCGCGACGCACTTACGACCCGCGCGGTGGCCGAAGCTGCGCGCGTACAGCCGCCTGTTCTTTATCGACTTTTCAACGACAAAGCGGGCCTGCTGAACGCAGTTGCGGACTATGGCTTCAGCGTCTACATGGCAAAAAAGCGGCCGCCGGTCATTACAGAAGATCCCGTCGAGGCCCTTCGCGTGGGCTGGAGGCTCCACATACAATTCGGGCTTGCCGACCCTGAACTCTATCTGCTGATGTATGCGGACCCCCATCCAGAGATGGAGGGCTTGGCTGCCCAACGATCCCATCGCTTGCTGCGAGATCACATGCGGCAGGTAGCGGCGGCTGGACGGCTGCGTGTCAGCGAAGAGCGAGCAGCGCATCTCTTTCATGCAGCCGCCTGCGGCATCGTGACGGTGTTGCTCGGCATGACGGGCGAGCAACGCGATATGTCCTTGTCGGATACAGCGTGCAATGCGGCACTGGCAGCCATTGTCACGGATCAATCCATCCTGCCTGTTCCGACCGCTGCCGCGGCAGCCATCACGCTACGAGCTCTTGTCACCGGCGTTGCAAAGGCGCATCCGTCTGAACCGAACCTCTTCACTGGGGCTGAACGTGCTTTGTTAGTTGAATGGCTCGATCGCCTTGCCGAAGCCCGCTTTCCAAAGGAATGGCAAGCAGTCCTTCTTGCACCTGATCCGCCGAGCACCCCACTGAGAATGCCCTAATGACAAAGGCTTTGTTTCTAAAGTCATGCGAGAAAACGCGCCGCTCCCCGGAACGCTCATCTTGTGCGTCCCCGCCGCATTTCCTCCCGCCGCATCGGCATGGCGTCAATCGTCCCGTTCAGCGTTTCCGCCGAAACCGGCTCCCCGCTCGCGAACTTCTCCCCTCCATCCTTGCCCAGCAGCACTACTCGAAACCCCCCGGCTCCTATCCTGAACCGCTGCCGCAACTCCTTCTGCTCCCGCTCCTCCAGCACCACCGCCGGCGCATGTTCCGGCTTTCGGTATCCTCCCCCATTCGCGAGCACCGGCAGGAGCAGCATCGCGCGGTCCGCCATGCCCGCCGCCGCCCCATCAAGCGTCGCCGTCTGCGCCCTGAACCGCCCATCCTCGCCTGAGGGCGCAAACACCACCACCGGCCGCGCACAATCCCGCATCGCCGCCAACGTTTGCGGTTTCACTGGACACCCCGTTTGTGAAAACCCTTGTGCGTTCGCGAACACACAAGCCGTCGTTACGCATAAAACCAGTCGCACACGCATCCCTCGGTAAGACGCAGCAGGCGTCCCGCGAGGATGTCAGCCCCACCCCATTCACGCTCCTCTCACGACGGCTTGCTACCTTCGTATTCCGTGTGGCGCTAATGCGCCCTCGGAGATGCTTCCCGTGCCCAAATCCAAACTCAAGTCCAGCTCCAAGTCCAGCTC
>CAXTWG010000050.1:0-17247 GCA_964247895.1 uncultured Acidobacteriaceae bacterium | reverse complement strand
TCCTGGGGCTGGGGGCGGCCGGGTATGTACCTCATGGAGGGACGCGGCTGGTGCTTGCGGGCGACGCGGCCGGGTTTGTGGATCCGCTTACGGGCGAAGGTATTTACGGCGCGATCCGGAGCGGGCAGGCGGCGGCAGCGGCTATCCACGCGGCGCTCGGCGGCACGGCACGGCGAGGGGAAAGCGCCCTTGCCCCCTGGACGCCGCTCGCCGAGGGGTTTTTGATGGCGGCACGGGCGCTGCGCAGCGACCTGTGCATAGCTGAGCATGCGGCGGCGCGTTTCAACGCCGAGCCTGCGCGGGGTTGGGCGCTGCTTGGGCTGCCGTGGATACCCGGGCTGGTGTTGCGGGCGTATAGCGAGGGCTTGCCGCTGCAAGGATTGCTGCGCGCGGTCCGGCTTGCCGGGCGGCTCCGGACCAGCTTACCCTTTTCCAGCTTGCCCTTTTAGGATGAATCGAAATTGATGTTTCCAGCGGAGGCTACTGTAACGACGGGTAATGCGATCTTCCTTCAGCCGTGATGAGTCGTGATGAGTTCCGTTGCCTAGATGAATGTTGAGAACAGCTCCTGTTCCCCGCGTTATCGTGCGATTGAGCACAAGCCGTGCGTAGCAGCAATATGTCCCCTTTGCATCTGGCTACTCTGAGCTGAAGATGAGCCGGCCGTGAGGGAAACTTCAATGACCCGTCAACTCACACATATATAGGCAACGTGCCAAGAGCATTGAACCATGGCAAGCACGGTCTAGGTAATTGGATCGTCGCAGTCTTTCCTGGCGTTAGGATTTCCTCGCCTTCTCCGATCGGGCCGTGAGCAAAGCCGATCCGGTCAACTCCTTACAGCCGCGTTTTGGGCAGCGTCCGGATGCAACGAGGACGAGCAACGGCGAGGTTCCCCCGGCCAAACGTTGTAAGACGTTGACGCTGTGAAAGGGGACGGGATGGAGAACATTGGCGGGGTGGAATCTCCCCTGTCCGGCAACAAAGAAAAGACGTTTGTCCCGCTTGCCCTGCTGCTAGGATGGGAGCTAATCATGACAGGCGAGACACGCGATACCGTTTTCAGGCGCGGGATAAAGGGCCGCAGGAGCAGGCCAGGAGCAGGCCAGGAGCAGGCCAGGAGCAGATCATGAGCGATCGAAACAGGGACGCGCTTCGCTCGCGCGGGTTCGGGCGCGGTTTTCGCGTAACCGCTGCTTTAGGCGCGGCTTTGCTGCTCGCTCGCGGCGCCTGGGCAGAGAACAAGCCGTCGGCGGTGCCGAACATGTTTGAGCCGACCTCGGTGCCGGCGCATGAAGAGTACATCCTCAGCTTGTTTGTGATCGGAATAACGGCGGGAATTCTGCTTGTCGTGGGCGGAGCCTGGGCGTACGTGGTTGTCCGTTATCGCTCGACAGACAAGAGCGATATAGAGCCGCCGCAGGTGTACGGCTCGCCGCAGGTGGAACTGGCTTGGACCGTGGTCCCGATCGTGATCGTCGTAGTGCTGTTTCTCACAACCGCGCGCATGATCTTCTCGATCCAGGACCATCCAAAGCCGGCCAATGCTTTGGACGTGACTGTAGTGGGACACCAGTTCTGGTGGGAGTACCGCTACCCGCAGTACGGCGTTGTGGTGGCCAATGAGTTTCATGTGCCGATGAGCACCAAGCAGCGCCCGGTGCCCACCTTTATGAAGCTGCTTTCAGCCGATGTTTGGCACTCCTACTGGGTGCCGCAGCTGGCCGGCAAGGTCGACAATATCCCGGACCATGTAAACGAGATGTGGATTGAGCCGACGGTGCCGGGCGTGTATGTGGGCCAGTGTGGACAGTTTTGCGGCGTGCAGCACGCGAAAATGCTGATTCGCGTGTATGTAGACACGCCGGACCAGTTCCAGCACTGGATTACTCAGCAGCAGCAGCCGGCGGTGGAGGTGCTTCCAGGGCAGGGGCAAAGCCAGGCGCGGGCGGATGTATCTGCGCAGCCGAGATTCGTGAATGCCACGTACCTGCCGAGCGATGTAAGCGGGACGCAGGCGAAGCCGGGTGGGCAGGCCAACGATCGCGACAATACGGGGACCATGGCCAAGCCGGGGACGCGGGCGCTGGGCTCAAACTCCGGGTTTGCGGCCAACCCTGCCGCGCCGGGCGCAGGCGCGCCGAGCGCCGCAGCAGCCGAGGTGGCAGCGGGACGTCAGGTGTTCATGACGAATGCCTGCATCAACTGCCATGCCATCCGGGGTACGGTGGCAAACGGCAGGTTCGGCCCGGACCTGACCCATTTCGGCAGCCGCGATGCGATCGGTTCCGGCATCCTCGCAAACAACGTAAACGACCTGAAAACCTGGATCCGCAACCCGAGCGATGTGAAGGAGGGGGCGTTGATGCCCCCGATGCAGCTGACGGAAACCCAGCTGGAGCAGGTTTCGGTGTACCTTTCGACCTTGAAGTAAGCACAGGAGTGAAGCATGGCAGACGCATCATTACCGATAGGCGCGCTGGACCTGACGCCGCCGCGCGCGGCGGAAGGAACCTTCCGCGAATGGCTGCACGGCTGGGTGGTCACGGTCGATCACAAGCGCCTGGGCATCCTTTACATCCTGTATGCGATGTTCTTCCTGCTGGTGGGCGGCTCGGAAGCCATGGCGATGCGCATGCAGCTGGCGCGTGCGGATAACAACTTTCTCGCGCCGGAAACGTACAACCGCATGTTCACCATGCATGGCACCACCATGGTGTTTCTGATGGGCATGCCGCTGTTGTTCGGCTACGCGAACTACTTCGTGCCGCTGATGATCGGCGCGCGCGACATGGCGTTTCCGCGGCTCAATGCGCTCAGCTTTTGGCTGACGGCATTCGGCGGCATCCTGCTGTATTACTCGTTCATCGGCGGTTTCGGCCTGTACGGTCAAGGCTCGGCTCCGGATGTGGGCTGGTTCGAATATGCACCGTTGACGACCCGGACTTACTCCCAGGGCCACGCGACGGACTTTTGGGCGCTAAGCCTGTTCGTCACGGGTTGGGGCACCCTCGGAGCGGCGATCAACATCATTGCGACCACGATCTCCATGCGCTGCAAGGGCATGACGATGATGCGCATTCCTCTTTTCGTGTGGATCATGCTGTGCGTTTCCGCGCTGACGTTGGTGGCGATCACGCCCTTGACCGCGGCGCAGGTGATGCTGGAGCTCGACCGCTACCTGGGCGCGCACTTCTTCGACGCGCAGGCAGGGGGCTCGGCCTTGATCTGGGCGCACTTCTTCTGGATCTTCGGGCATCCGGAGGTATACATCCTGGTGTTGCCGGCTTTCGGCATAGCCAACGAGGTGATTCCGGTGTTCTCGCGCAAGCCGGCGTTCGGGTATACGGCGATGGTTGCGGCTACAGTGTCGATCGTGTTCATCTCGCTCGGCGTGTGGGCGCACCATATGTTCACGGTCGGGATGACGTCGGCCGCGAACACCTTTTTCACGCTCTCGACGATGATCATCGCGGTGCCGACGGGAATCAAGATCTTCAACTGGTTGGCGACTATGTGGGGCGGTAAGATCCGGTTCGCGACGCCGATGCTGTTTGCGTCCGCGTTTGTGATCCAGTTCCTGATCTCCGGTCTGACTGGCATCATGCTTTCCGCCTCGCCCTGGGACTGGCAACTGCACAACTCCTATTTCGTCGTCGCGCACTTCCATTACGTGCTGGTAGGCGGCATTCTCTTCAGCATGCTTTCGGGGTTTTATTACTGGTTCCCGAAGGTGACCGGCCGCATGATGAATGAGCGGCTCGGCAAGTGGCATTTCTGGATGTTTCTTGTCGGCTTCCACCTGACCTTCGATTTCCTTCACATCCCGGGAATCCTGGGGATGCCGCGTTGGGTGTACACCTACGAGGCGAGCCGCGGGTGGGCGACCTGGAATGGGATCGCCTCCTTCGGCGGGTATATCCAAGGGCTCGCGACGCTGATTTTCGTCTACAACGTTGTGCACTCGGCTATGCATGGCGCGGATGCGGGGCCGGACCCTTGGGACGCCTGGACGCTCGAGTGGGCGACCTCCTCGCCGCCGCCCGAGTACAACTTCGCGGTCGACCCGGTGGTTTCGAGCCGGCGCCCGCTTTGGGATCTCAAGCACCCGACCGATCCGGACTGGAAGTATGAGTAGCGGCAGCATCACTTACGGAACCAGGAAAGAGCAAGCATGAGCACTGTTGCCGTACCCGTACTCGCGCACGACATGGAGCAGCCCTGGCATTTGCCGAATAAAGGCAAGGTAGGGATGTACTGCCTGATCATCGGCGAATCGGCGATCTTCGCCATGTTCGTACTGGCTTACCTGTTCTACATCGGCAAGAGCCAGTGGGGGCCGCAGCCGAAGGAGGTTCTGGAGATACCGATCGTCAACACAATCTGTCTCCTGAGCTCTTCTCTGACCATCTGGCTATCGGAAAAGGCGATCGAACATAACCAGGTCCAAAAGTTCATCGCCTGGATGGGCGCGACGATCGCGCTCGGCAGCATCTTTCTCGCCGGTACCGGCTATGAATGGTACAAGCTGATCTACCATGACGGGCTGACGCTACAGACGAACCTGTTCGGCACGACTTTTTATTCGCTTGTCGGGCTCCATGCCTCGCATGTGATTATCGGCCTCACTATGCTGATCACTTTGTGGCTGTTCGCGAAGGGCGGTCATGTGTCGAGCAAGAACACGGAGCGCATCACCACCCTGGCACTCTACTGGCACTTCGTGGACGCGGTGTGGGTCATCGTATTCGCGGTTGTGTACGTCATTGGACGTTAGAGCGACCGCGATCGCGCCTGACTGCTTAAGCCGGGCGGGCCTGAAAATAAGGACGAAAGCAAGGATCGGAACCGATGAGCGCTTCCCAGCAGTACGCGACCGAGAGCCGAGGCGCCCCCAGCCTCGAAGGCAATACCACGGAAATTACGCATGGCGACACCGTCAAGGCCCAGGCGCACGCTCACGGCGAGGGAATCCATCTACCGAAGCCGACAGCTTGGCCCATCGTCACCGCGCTCGGATTCACGCTGTTGGTCAGCGGCGTCCTTACGCACTATGTCATCAGCATTCTAGGTTTTCTGATGTTGACGTACGGTTGCGTGGGCTGGTTCCGGGATGTGCTGCCGCAAGAAGCGCATGAGGAGATCGAGGTGCGGGTGCAGGAGATCTCGATCGAGAGTTCGCGGAAGTCCGTGGCCAGGATCAATGCGGGAACCGACAAACGGACGGGTACAGAACACCGGACGCATGTGGGCGAAGGAAGCTTTTCGCCGCTTGCCGGATTGAAAGGTGGCGTCGCAGGTGGGATCGCGATGATTTTCCCTGCGCTCGCCTATGGGTTGATCGGGCAGCACTCACCCTGGTTCCCGGTCAATCTGCTTGGCGGGGCAGGGATGATGGGCGGCCCCGCGCCGACCATGGAATACTTGCGAGCGTTTCACGCAGGACCCTTCGGGATTGCGATCCTGATCCATGTTGTGACCTGCTTGCTGATCGGTCTGGTGTATGGATCCGCGCTGCCGATCATGCCGAAGCACCCCATCCTGCTGGGAGGGCTTCTGGCTCCTCTGGCCTGGACCGGGCTCCTTTCGGCGACTCTGCCGATTATCAATCCGGAGATCAGCGAACATGTGAATTGGCCAAGTTTTCTGCTGGCGCAGCTAACCTTCGGCCTTGTGGCCGGGTATGTCGTATCGCGGTCGCCTTACTACAAGCAGGCGCTGCAGATGCCGCTTTCGATGCGCCTGGGCCTGGAGGGCTCGGGTATGGGCCACGAAGAAGACAACAAGAACTCAGGAGACCGCCGCTGATGTCCGCTGCCGCGCGCCGAAATTCAAGAAAGACCAGCGCCGTTGCGGCACTCGCGGTCTCCGCGCTGCTTGCGGTGGGGTCTTCAGGCTGTAAGCGTCTCCTCGTGGGGCCGGCGGATGCGCATGAAACCGAGCCCCGTCCGGACAAGATTGCCGATTTCAATACGCTCTACAGTGAGAATTGCACATCGTGCCACGGGGTAGACGGGAAGAACAGCCCGTCCTTCGGCTTCAACAATCCGATCTACTTCGGAATCGCTTCGGATGACGTGATCCGGCACTGGACGGCCAATGGCGGCCCGGGTGGTTTGAGCCCTGCATTTGCAACCTCCGCGGGCGGGCTCTTGACCGATGATCAGATCAACGTTATTGTGCACGGAATGCGGCAGCGCTGGGCCAAGCCCGCTATGCTCGTAGGTATGAACCTCCCCCCTTATGCGGCTACGCACCCCGGCGATGTATCGCATGGGTCTGCGGTCTACGCACAGGCTTGCGCGAGCTGCCATGGCGCGGCGGACGCAAGCGGTCTGGTGCTGCACCCGGGCAAGTCGGGCTCCATTACAGACCCGACCTATCTGGCGCTCATCAGCGACCAAGGCTTGAGGACGATTACAATCGCGGGCCGGCCGGACCTGGGCCAACCCGATTACCGGAACGACATCCCAGGCCATCCCTTGAGCGATGGAGAGATCACGGACGTGATCGCCTGGCTCAGCAGTCATCGTGTAGCCGACCCCGGCAATCCTCACCCGACCGGGGGCGGCACGGAGCTCGACAGGAGGACCAGCCAATGAGCACGACGGAAGACCACCAGATCAAAGTCGAACAGATCAAGACCGAGGATCACAAGATCGAGGACGCGGAAATCCACGTCCACCCGGTTTCCCGGCGCAATATGCTGATGAATATCGGCATCGCGCTGAACGCGGTGATTGGACTGGCGATTACAGCTCCCGTAATCGGCTATGTGCTCGGTCCGGCGCTTCGAAAAAAAGGCTTTTATAAATCATGGGTTGAACTGGGACCCGTGGACCGGTACCCCAACGGGCAAACGCGTCTGGCCACGTTTGTGACGCCATACAAGGCGCCGACGGACGGCCAAACGGACAACACAGCTTGCTGGGTCCGCAGGCTGTCCGACAAGGAGTTCCAGGTTTTCGCGATCAATTGCGCGCACCTGGGCTGCCCGGTTCGGTGGTTTCCGCAGTCCGGCCTATTCATGTGCCCCTGCCATGGAGGGGTGTACTACCAGGATGGCTCCCGGGCTGCAGGCCCGCCGGAGCGCGGTTTGTTTGAGTACACGTGGAAAGTCGTGAATGGCCAGCTACAGATCAATGCCGGCCAGCTGCCCACGCTTTCCACCTCGGCGAGCCTCCGCAATGCGGGAGGAAAAGGAACGTCGTCATGCCTAGGTTAAATTTCAATGGGAAGAAGGCCGCGCTCGATACCTACAGCTGGATTGAGCGGCGGGTCCAGCTGGAAGGCTTTGTCAAGGAGTCCGCGCTGCATCCGGTGCCGAAGTCGACGGCGAGCTGGTGGTATGTGTTCGGCTCGGCGGCGCTTTCACTGCTGATCCTCCAGATACTTACGGGTATCCTGCTGGCCCTTGTGTATTCCCCTTCGGCTGGAAATGCCTGGGAAAGTCTCCACTACCTAAACAACAACCTACCTTTGGGCTGGTTCCTGCGCGCGATGCACGGTTGGGGCTCCAACTTCATGATCGCGGTCGTGATCGTCCACATGGCGCAGGTGTTTTTGTTCGGCGCGTATAAGTTTCCGCGTGAGTTGACCTGGCTTTTGGGGGTGGCGCTCCTGCTTTTGACACTAGGCATGGGCTTCACGGGACAGGTTCTGCGGTACGACCAGGATGCTTACTGGGGTCTTGGGATCGGTGCTTCCATTGCAAGCCGTGTACCGGTCGTCGGGTCCTATTTGGTAAATGCGCTTCTTGGCGGTCCGATTATCGGCGGAGCGACACTGACTCGCTTTTTCGCGCTGCATGTTTTTGTGATCCCGAGCCTGCTTATGGGTTTTGCCGGTCTGCATACCTGGCTGGTGCTTAAGCTGGGTGTCAACGAGTGGCCGATGCCGGGCCGGATCGTGCGGCGTTCAACCTATGTGCAGGAGTACAACCAGCTCGCACATAAGGATGGAATTGCCTTTGTGCCGGGCGCGGTGTGGAAGGATCTCTGGTTTACAGCCGGCATTTACGCGGCCGTGGCGCTGTGCGCGGTAGTTTTCGGGCCGTTCGGGCCTGGCGGTCAGCCGGACCCAACCATCATCCAGGTCGCTCCCAAGCCGGATTACTTCTTTCTCTGGATTTACTCAATCCTCTCGTACCTGCCGGACTGGATGGAGACGCCGGTTATCCTTGTCGCTCCTGTTATCGGCATTGGGGTGCTTGTAGCTTTGCCGTTCGTGGCGGGTGAAGGAGAAAAGCACTGGAGCCGCCGCCCCGTGGCGGTGCTCACGCTGATCACGATGGCCGTGGCAATCGCCATCTTGAACCACCTTGGAACCTACGAGCCGTGGAGCCCGAAGATGACGGCCTGGAGCGGAGACACGCTGCCGGTCGTGAAAATTCACGCGGCCATGCCGCTTGAACGCCAAGGCGCGATCGTGTTCCAGGGCAAGCAGTGCCGCAACTGCCATGAGGTGGCGGGCGCGGGCGGACTGCGCGGTCCGGCGCTGGACGCGGTTGCGACACGACTGACCTATGACCAGCTGGTTCGGCAGGTGTTGCAGGGCGGCGGCAACATGCCGGCCTACGGCAAGAACCTGTCCCCGGCGGAAACGACGGCGCTGGTTTCATTCCTGGAAACGATGCATCCGCAAGGGCAACCGCCGGCGAGGAATCCTGCGCTGCCGGTTCCAGGGGAGTATGGGCCTTCTCCGGATAATACTGGGGCACCCTTGAGCGGGGCTCCGCCGCGGCCTGTGGTGAGCGATAACGGGCAGGGTAACCAGAAGCCCGCGAAAGATGCGAACAGCATCAGCATGGTTTCGCGGCCGGCTTTGGCTCCGGCTCGCTAAACGGCAGCGAGGGAGAACAGGGCAGCGCCTTTGGGCGCTGCTTTTTGTTTTCCGCGCGGTCAATGGGGGAGTGACGCGGCGTGTCGTCTGAAAACAGCTGTTCTTGATGCATGGGTCGAGCGCGGTCTGAAGTGAGTCAAAGAGAAACATGGGAGACGCAACACAAGCCGCTTACGGATTCGGGTACAGTTTGGCGACACTGCCCGTGGGTGCGAGCGTGGCTCTCCTGGTCACCCTGCTGGTGTACCTGCGCGGCTGGCGGGCCCTGGGGCGTACGCGTCCGGAGCAAATTCCAAGCTGGCGTGCGGTGTGTTTTACCGGAGGGATCGGGGCGGTGTGGGTTGCGCTTGCTTCGCCGCTCGATGCAATGTCCGGGGCGTTGCTGACGGCGCATATGATCCAACACCTGCTGCTGATGTCGGTTGCGCCGCCGCTGCTGGTTCTGGGCTCGCCGGTGGTGCCCATTCTGCGCGGGCTGCCGCGGTTCCTGGTGCGGGAAGGGCTGGGGCCGTTCTTCACGCTGCGGCCCGTGCACGCGCTGCAGCGGCTGTTCGGGTCGCGGGTGTTTGCTTGGCTGCTGATGAATGTTACGTTTCTCGGCTGGCATGTTCCTGTCGCCTATGGGCTGGCGCTTCGTTCGCCGGGCTGGCACGAGGTGGAGCATGTTTGTTTTCTGCTGACGAGTGTTCTGTTTTGGTGGCACATCGTCGCGCCCTGGCCTACTGTGTACAAGGCGAGCCGGTGGCTGCTGCTGCCTTTTCTGCTTTCGGCGGATCTTGTGAATACCGGGCTGTCTGCTTCGCTTTCTTTTTCCGGACGGGTGTTTTACCCGGAGTACGCGCTGGCCCCGCGCTTTTTCGGGTTATCGGTGTTGGACGACCAGGTAGCGGCGGGCTCGCTGATGTGGGTGGTCGGCTCGGTATCCTTCCTGGGCGCGGCCATGCTGACGACAGTGCAGCTGCTTTCCCGTAAAGGCGAGCGGCAGCGGGCGGGTATGGATGCAGCGCGGATGCGCTTGGCGGCGCTGCGGCGGGTAGAGCCGGTAGTGCGCGCGTCAAACGTGCCGAGGAAGACCGGCCCATGGCGGTTCGATGTGCTGCGTATACAGCCGATCGGCGCATTGCTGCGCTCGCGTTATGGGCGGCAGAGTTTGCAGGCGGTTTCGCTTCTGCTGGCTGTGGTGCTCATCCTGGATGGGTTGTTCGGGCACCAGATGGGGTCGATGAACCTGGCGGGGATTGTGCCGTGGACATTTGCGCGTGCCCTATTCGTGATGGGGCTTCTTCTGTTCGGCAACCTGTTCTGCATGAGTTGCCCGTTTACGCTGCCGCGCGGGATTTCAAAGTGGATGTTGGAACGGTTCCACATCGCGCAGCTGCCATGGCCGCGGGCGCTTAGAAATAAGTGGACGGCTATCACGCTGATGGTGATTTTTTTCTGGGCATTTACGGCGCTCGATGTGTGGGGCTCGCCGATGCGCACAGCGATGTTGCTGCTCCTGTATTTCACGGCGACTTTTGTCATCGATACGGTGTTCCGCGGAGCGTCATTTTGCAAGTACGTATGTCCGCTCGGCCAGTTCAACTTCGTTTCGTCGCTGCTGTCGCCCGCGGAGGTTGCGCCGCGTTCCCAGACAACATGCACCTCGTGCACAACGCGGGACTGCATTGCCGGCCATGAGCAGCCGCGGCCGCAGAAAGGGTGCGAGCTGCACCTTTTCCAGCCATCGAAGCAGGGCAACATGGACTGCACATTGTGTATGGACTGCGTAAAAGCCTGCCCGCACGACAATATCGGTTTGTTTGTGCAGCCGCCCGCGCTGGAGCTGGTGCAGCTTTCAGTGCGAGACCCGCAGCGGTCTGCCGTTGGACGCTACCGCGACCGTTTCGACCTCGCGGTGCTGGCTGTTGTAGTGATCACGGCAGGATTTGCGAATGCGGCTGTCATGGTGGAGCCGGTTACCTCTCTGCTGGACCGCATCGGTGGCCGCTTTTCAGCGGCGACCGGGGCCACGGCGGGCCTCCTAGTCGCGGCGGCGTTGCCGGCCGCGCTCCTGGGGTTACTCCGTTTGGCGATCCCGCGCGGGCTTACGGACGGCTCCCTCGCGTTGAAGTGCGAGCTGCCGAAATGGGTGCTCGCGCTCCTGCCGGTAGGGCTTGGTATGTGGGCGGCGCACTTGGTATTTCATCTGCTTACAGGCTGGGGCACGCTCCTGCCCGGCATGTTTGAAGCCGGGCAGGAGCTCCAGAAGTTTGGCCTGAAGTTTGGCTTGCGGCTCGGCTCCCTGCCGCAGCCGAACTGGACGAGCGAGCACCCTCTGGTGAGCGCAAGCTCGATTTTGCCCATCCAGTTGGCAATACTGGACGCGGGTTTGCTGGGGACGCTCTATGTGGGATGGCGGTTGGCTGCGGCTCGTTTGGAGACGGGACGGCGCGCGCTTGCTTTGCTGCCCTGGGGCTCGGTAGCGACAGGGCTCTACGCAGCGGGGATATGGATCCTGCTACAGCCGATGCAGATGCGCGGCATGGCTGGGATGTGAGGGCACTTTTCGCTTTTTCGCTGCTCCTGCCTGCGTGTGCTTTGGCTGACGGACCGCATATTGCGCTCCATGCCACGCAGGGGGGGTACACGGTTACTGTGTTCTCCGCGCCCGACCCATTGGTGACCGGGCCTGTAGAGCTTGCACTGCTTGTGCAAAAGGGTGAAGGACAGCAAGTTGTGCCTTTACGTGGGGCGCGTGGGGCGCTGAAGCTCGGCGCCAGGGCGCCGATCGCGCTCACGCTCACTCCCGGGGCGAGCGGCAGCCGCGATTTGCTGGGTGGGGCGGTGGTGCTCGCGCAGGCCGGCACGTATGGGCTTACGCTTGAGATCCCAAATGAGGACGGAGTGCCGGTACGGTTCACGGGAACGTTGCCCGTCGCCGACAATCATGGGCGGCGCGATGCTGTGGTGTGGTCGACGATGACTTCCCTGGTGCTCGCGCTGTTGTTCCTGGTGAATCAGTATGCAAAACAGCGGCTGCGGACGGCCCACAAAACCTGAATTCCCGAATTGGGGAAGTTAAAAGCCATTGCCGAAACGGTACATAGGTACAGGCCGCGGAAGCTATTCGCTTGCCCGGCAGCCCTCGGGCAGCCACAATAGAGCTATGAGGAGTGCTGTGCCCGCGAAAGGTGTAGGTTTTTCCGGATTCCGTGTATTTTTAGCTGTTGCGGGCGTCTTATGCCTGCTTTGGCCTGCATGGGGGCGCGCGCAAAATGCACAGTTCGACCTCCAAGGGCCCACGCTTGAAGTCAAGGTCCAGCGTGCGGCAGCAACCCTGCCCATCGCGCAGGTACCCAATCTGCAAGAGGGGGACCGGCTGTGGCTACACCCGGTGCTGGGTGAGCATGAGTCGGTGCACTATCTGATGGTGGTCGCGTTTCTGCGCGGGTCGACGAATCCGCCGCCGGACAACTGGTTCACCAAGGTCGAGGCTTGGGACAAAAAGGTGGTGGATGAAGGTGTGTACCTCCTCGTGCCGCCCGGAGCCGAGCAAGTCGTAGTGCTTTTCGCACCGCAGACAGGGGGTGATTATTCCGCCCTGAAAAGTGCAGTGCGCGGACGGCCGGGCGCGTTTGTCCGGGCTACGCAGGATCTGGTGCTGGCGAGCCTCGACCGGGAACGGATCAATAGCTACCTCAAGGCGCTGCGGCTGATTCAGGATCCGGACATGATCAAATCCGAGTCGAATACCCTCGCGCGCTCGCTTTCGCTCAAGCTGAACCAGGACTGCTTTCAGCGACCGCCCGACCAGCAGGCGGCCTGCCTGCAGCAGAGCCAGAGCGCGCTGATCCTGGAAAACGGGAGCATCAATCCGGCGCAGGGGCTGCTGAGCGGGCCGACCAGCGACTTGGCGCTACAGGCCGGGTCTACGGTGGGAACGACGGCCGGTTTATATGACCCGTATATTTCCGTTGCCATCGATATCGCGAAGATTCTCGCGTCGTTCCACACGGCGCAGTACCAGTACATCCCGGCGCTTTCAGACGCGGACGGCATGGAGATGAACCTATGGCTGAATGCGCCGCCCTCCTTTCACAACCCAAAGTCAGTGCTGGTTGTAGCGCTGCCGCCGGTGGAAGCAGCGCGTCTGCCGCAGTTGCACCCCGTCGACCCGAAGCAGGTGTACTGCATGCAGCAAAGCCCGCTCATCCTGCCCGTGGATGGCGCGCCGGCGACCTTCGCGACGCAGTATGGCCATGGGCTCATGCTGCAACTTCAGGGAAAAAGCGGCAAGACCGTAAACGTGCCCGTACAGGCGAATCCGGCTGATGGAGGCTTCGTAGTGCCGTCGCCGGTGCTCCAGGATGCAGCGCTCGGTAACGAAGTGAGCGCGACGGTGCAGGGTTTCTGGGGTTTTGACACATATCAGGGACCCTCCTTCCAGCTGCGTTCGACAAGCGGGGCCAATTGGGCGGTTGCCGATGAAGATAGAAATGCGCTCGTGGTGGGCCGGGAAGACGAGATCCACCTGCGCTCCGATACGGCGGCCTGCGTAGAAAATGTGACCTTCCGCGATCCGGGCGGTAGAGAAGAAAAGGCAAGCTGGAAGCTGGATGGGCCCGGCGGTCTTGTTGCGAGACTGCCTCTCAAGGATGCGCAACCCGGAGCGCTCGTGCTCGCGATCCAGCAGTATGGGGTGAAGGATGCGAAAACGCTGAACATCTCTTCCTTCGCCGAAGCGGGCAAATACGAAGGTTTGACGGTGCACGCGGGCGACCGCGGAGGCGTGCTGACCGGCTCGCGGCTGGATGAAGTGGCAAGTCTACAGTTCAAGGACACAAGACTTGAGCCGGGCAAGCTGACCCGCAGCGGGACCATGGACGCGCTTGAAATGTCGCCCGCCGGGGACAGCGGTCAAGCGCAGCCCGCGAAGGAGGGCAGCGCGGCGGCCAGCGCGATTGCGGCACTGAGCCGGGGAGCAAGGGGCATTGCGCAAGTGACTCTCAAGGACGGACGGGTTGTGCCCGTGCCGGTTACGGTCGTAGAAGCGCGTCCGTCGGTAGCGCTCATCAACAAGAATGTGCAGCTCGCGCCCGCGCCGCAGCCCATACCCCCGGTAACGCTGAAGCTGGGCGCAACGGACGAGTTGCCGCTCGACGGCAAGCTGACGTTTGCGCTCAAGGCGCAGTCGCCGTCGGCTTTCGCACGCGATGAATCGATCGAAATCGCGACGGAGGACGGACTTTCCTCGGTGACGTTCAGCCTCCTTTCAGGCCAACTTATCTTGCAGGACGCGAAGACGGCAATCGGAACACTCGATCCGGCGAAGAGTTTCGGGGCGTCCGCGTTTGGGAAGCTACGGCTACGTCCGGTATTGGTCGACGGTTCCGCCGGTGACTGGGTACCGCTTGCGACCTTGGTGCGCCTGCCCAGCTTGCAAAGCTACAGCTGCCCGCCGGACGCGACACAAAACTGCACACTGGCCGGCAGCAGCCTTTTTCTGCTGGACGCGGTCGCGGCAGACCCACAGTTCGCCAAGCCGGTGATGGTGCCGGACGGCTTCTCGGCGACCACCCTCCCTGTGCCGCGGGCGAACAATGGGCAGCTGTTCGCGAAGTTGCGGGACGATCCATCGGTGGTGAGCACGGTTTCCATCGAAGCGAATACACACGCGGCAAGCCGCAGGCCGCGGCGTTTGCCCGCGAACGAAGATGGAGTCTCACACGCCGGAGGGAACGAGAGTGGTGGCGAAGCCGTGGCAGCTCCAGTTCGTGGGGGGTCTCGCTAAAGCATTTTCCCTGATGCTGTGCAGCGCGGAGAGTAGCTCCATGTGGCTTTTCTTTACGGAAAAGCCACCCTCACAGTCGCTGGGCCTGTATACCTTCAGGGAAATTGCTCTAAGTTGCTTTCCGCTTTGTCGATGCAAGCAAATGCTTCCGGAAGCGCCGGGAACTCCGGCATCTACTTCGCGGATGAACGCCACAAGCAGCAAGGGGATGGCATGCGACGGCGACAACGGTTCAGCTTTCAAGCCCAAGTAGTTGCTCGGCATTGCGGAATGCCAGCTTTTCAAGAGCATCCCCTTCGAGCTGGAGGCTGTCGAGAAAAGCGCGTCCGCGCTTTGTCGAGCTGAAGGGGTAATCGATAGAGAACAGCATCCGGTCCACGCCGATCACGTCGAGCGCGCTCTGAAAGGGCGGCACGGTGAAGTAGCCGCTTGTGGTGATCCAGAAGTGGGAGTGGAAGTAGTCCTCAACGGGGCGCTCCAGATGCGTTGCCATCATGTTGAGCGCAGCGGCTGCCCGCGTAATGGAGGATGGAAGGTTTTCGCCCATGTGGCCGATGACGAGCCGCAAGCGGGGATGACGGTCGAACAGCCCTGAAACAATCAGGCGAAGGATGTGAAGACCCATTTCCGCGTGCCAGCCCCAGGCGGCAATCGAAAGCAGGTGACCCATGTTTCTAGGCAGGCCGCTGTAGTAGGCCTGCTCGACGGCGGGCGGAGGCGGCGCGGGGTAAAGGTAAACGGGGGTGTCGAGGGCCTCGGCGGCGGCCCATACGGGAGCGAACTGTTCATCATCGAGAAAGAAACCCTGAGTGGTGCCATGGAGCATGACGCCGGCAAAGCCGAGGGTTGTCCGCGCCCGGTGCATTTCCTCGATAGCAGCGTCGATGTTTGTAAGCGCCAGGGTGGCGAAGCCGGCAAAGCGGCGAGGGTGGGCGGCAACTGCGGCGGCAATGCGGTCGTTTGCATCCTTGGCGAGCGCTGTGGCTTCCGCGGACGGCAGCTGGTCGAGCCCGTTCGCGGCAAGCGAAAGCACCTGGAGGGAGATTCCGGCCTCGTCCATGGCTTGGAGGCGGCCCTCACCCATGTC
This sequence comes from uncultured Acidobacteriaceae bacterium, assembly GCA_964247895.1. GTDB lineage: Bacteria > Acidobacteriota > Terriglobia > Terriglobales > Acidobacteriaceae > EB88. The sequence goes on along the minus strand of CAXTWG010000050.1, from coordinate 1,546 downwards.
GAGCAGGGCAGGTTCCATGCGTGCCCGGAGGGCAGGAGGCGGGCCGGAACGCAGATCGCGTGTAGCCCGCGCGAAATCGGGGGTAAGCACATGCTCTTCCAGCGTGACGATCCGCATGAGGGACGCCGTTCCTAGTGATCGGAGGATCAACCGTTCCAGGGCGAAGAAGGAGCAGTACGACAGTGCGTCCGAGTGTAGCTCAGTTAGTAGTCACTTAGAATCAACCCGCTGTCAGGAGAAAGCTCCCTGTTAGGAAGCAAGCGGGGGCGCGCAGGATTACGCGTGCAATTTTGCCGCACGCACGCGCTTGCCCACGCGCAGCACAAGCGTGGCCGGCAAAGTACCCACGCCCAGGTGCGGTGACGACACGAGCTCGCCTTCCACGCGTACGGCGTGTTGTTTTACTTTCCGGTTCGCGTCTGTGGCGGAGTCGGCCAAGCCGAGCTGCACGAGCAGCTTGTCGAGCCGGATCTGCCGGCCTTCTTGGGTCCAGCCCACCTCGGCGGCGGCGATCTCGACCTGTTCCACCTGCTCGGGTTGCTCGTTGCGTTGGAACTGTCGAGCCCAGCCCTCGTCGGCTTCGCGCACTGCCGCTTGGGAGTGATAGCCGCCAACGATGGCGCGGGCGAGCCGCTTTTTGGCCTCCATCGGGTGCAGGGCTCCCCCTTCGACCTCAGCCCGCATTGCGTCCACCTCGGACTGGCGCAGGTCGGTGAGCAGGAGCCAGAAGCGCCACATGAGATCGTCGGAGGCCGACATGAGTTTGCCGTACATTTCGGCAGCCGGCTCATGGATGCCAATCGCATTGCCGAGCGATTTTGACATTTTCTGGACGCCGTCGAGGCCTTCAATGATGGGCGTCATCAATACAATTTGCGAAGGCTGCCCGTAGTGGCGCTGTAGTTCGCGGCCAATCAGCAGATTGAATTTTTGATCGGTGCCGCCGAGCTCCACGTCCGCCTGGAGCGCGACGGAGTCATAGCCCTGGGCGAGCGGGTAAAGAAGTTCGTGCAGCGCGATCGGCTTTTCTTCTTCCCAGCGTTTGTGAAAGTCGTCGCGCTCGAGCATTTGCGAAACAGTGAACTGCCCGGCAAGGCGGATGATGCCTTCAAAGCCGAGCTTATCGAGCCACTCGGAGTTGAAGCGGACCTCGGTGCGGTCGCGGTCGAGAATGCGGAAGACCTGATCGGTGTAGGAGCGGGCGTTTACGTCGATCTGCTCGCGGGTGAGCGGTTTGCGAGTGACGGAACGGCCGGAAGGGTCGCCGATAAGAGAGGTGAAGTCGCCGATAAGAAAGATGACCTGGTGACCGAGGTCCTGGAAGTGCTTGAGCTTGCGCATGAGCACGGTGTGACCGAGGTGGAGGTCGGGGGCGGTGGGGTCGAAGCCGGCCTTGACCAAGGCCGAAGTGCCGCCGCAAAGCACAGCCTGCTCGCCGAAGAGGTCGGTCTCGGTTTCTTCGCGGAAGCTGGTTTCGTAGACACCGGCGCGGGTGCAGCCGATCCCCTTGCGTAGGAGAGGGCGAGGGCCTTGGCGGAGCCGGAGG
>CAXTWG010000049.1:15858-17740 GCA_964247895.1 uncultured Acidobacteriaceae bacterium | reverse complement strand
CTGCTCATCATGCTCCTTGTCGGCCACCACAACCGTGAAGCCGCCAACCCCGGCGGCGCCGCCCTCGCCCCGCCCGCTCCCTATGCCGCCTCGCTCCCCATCACGCAAATCCAGATGAGCGACTCCACCAACCTGTCCGGCGGCAAGGAAACCTACCTCGACGGCATCGTCACCAATCGCGGCGCTCAAACCGTCCAGGCCATCACCGCCCAGGTCGCCTTCAAGGACTTCACCGGCCTCCTCGCCTCGAAGCAAACCCTCTCCCTCACTCTCATTCGCTGCCGCGACCCTTCCGTCGACACTCACCCCGGCCGCGCCGCCCCCATCAACCCCGGCCAAGCCCGCGAGTTCCGCCTCATCTTCGACGCCGTCCCCGCCACCTGGGACGGCGCCTACCCAGAGGTCCGCATCATCGCCGCCGACGCACGATAAACCTCCCAAACTTAGGCGGCAAGCGTAAGACTTACCCGTACGCGCCCACCCCGCTCTACGCCCCGCCGGCAAAATACTGCCTGAAAACAGGCCATTTCCGGCCCTTTTCGTACAAAAGCCAAACCTCCCTTCGTTTGGCCCCCCAGATGCAACATCTCAACATGCACGCAGAACAGTCGCGTTTCCCAGGAAGCGAGAAGACACATATGAAGATCCGAAATCAAGCAGGGGCAAGCGCAGCTTTGCTGCTTGCCGCGTCGATGGCACTGCCGGCCGTCGCGCAATCGACCTCGGCGCAGGATACCTCTGCTCAATCCGCCACCAACGCCACCCAAACCGCACCCAATGCCAACCCGGCGGACAACAGCACCTACGCCAGTGGCTCCCCCCTCCAAACTCAGTCCAAGGAAGGTTTCTGGGGGCACCTCAACCCGTTCGCCCGCAAAAAGTGGGTAAAGCGCCAGCTTGACCCCGTCAAGGGTCGCCTCAATGAGCTTGACCAGCTCCAGGCCAAAAACGCCAGTGACATTCGCTCGCTCGACGAGCGGACCGGCGCAGGGATCAAGCAGGCTCAGTCCACCGCCGACCAGGCCAACCAGGTCGCCGGCACGGCAAATACCACCGCCGGCCAGGCCCAGCAGCTTGCCTCGACGGCGAACACGCAAAACGGAAAGATCAACACGACCGTCCAGGGCCTCGATCAGTATTCCAAAGTGTCTGACACCGAACTGCTCTTCCGTCCCGGCCAGACCGCTCTCAACGCCAAAGCCAAGGAAGCGCTCGACCAGGTCGCCACTCAGCTGCAAAGCCAGAAGGGCTACCTCGTCGAGGTCGCCGGCTTTTCCCGCACCCGTGGCCAAGTCGGCATCCAGAACTCCCAGCGCATGTCCGACGCTGTTGTGCGTTATCTCGTCACCGAACACCAAATCCCGGTGTATCGCATCCGTCAGATTGCCCTCGGCAACGCCCCGGCGCCTGATGGCACAACCGCGCCCACCGGCAATGCCGTCCGGGTCAGCGTGGTGCAGAACAGTTTAGCGGGATCAGGCTCCCCATCAGGGAATTCGACCGGCACGGGCACAGCACCCGCCGGCACAGCCTCGTCGACGCCCACCAGCGGCCCGACCCAGTAACCCCCGCGCCCAAGCTCTCGGTTAACGAGAGAACCAAGGCAGATTGGCCCCTCCGTCAAACGAGGGGCCGCTTTTTTGCACTTCGGTCACTTCGTGACGTGTACTCGATAAAAACATCCGCAATTCCGGCAGTTGTGACCCTCCCGTTGGTCGGGATTCAGCTTTTACAAACACACCCCACGAAGTGGGCGCAAGCCGCGCAGGCGGTTTCAGCCTTCCCGTCGCGGCGCCAACGCATGCAGCCCCAACAGGTTTTCGAGTAGCGGCCTCAGCAACTCCAGCCGCAGCGCATTCGCCCCATCCGACTTCGCCTCCAC
>CAXTWG010000049.1:0-15848 GCA_964247895.1 uncultured Acidobacteriaceae bacterium | reverse complement strand
GGATGCACCTCAATCATCAGCCCGTCGGCCCCCGCCGCCACCGCCGCCCGCGCCAGCAAGGGAATAAACTCCGGCTGCCCTCCCGAGACTCCGTTCATCGCTGAAGGCATCTGCACCGAGTGCGTCCCGTCGAACACCACCGGCGCCAGCCGCCGCATGATCCCCAACCCCCGCATATCGACCACCAGGTTCCCATACCCGAACGTCGTCCCGCGCTCGGTTAAAAACACCCGCTCATTTCCCGTCGAGCGCACCTTTTCCACTGCGTGCGCCATATCTCCCGGCGCAACAAACTGCCCCTTCTTCACGTTCACCGCCCGCCCTGTTCGCCCCGCCGCCACCAGCAAATCGGTCTGCCGGCACAGAAACGCCGGAATCTGCAGCACATCCGCCCCTTCCGCTGCAATCTCGCAGTGTCCCGGCTCATGCACATCCGTCAGCACCGGCAGCCCTGTCGTCTCCGCGATCATGCGCAGAATCCGCGTCCCTTCCCGTAGCCCCGGCCCCCGAAAACTCGTCACCGAGGTCCGGTTCGCCTTGTCATAGGAAGCCTTGAAGATATACGGCACGCCCAAATCCTCGCAGACCCGCCCGATGCTCTCCGCCATCCCTCGCGCATGAGCCTCGGACTCGATCACGCAGGGGCCGCCAATCATGAAAAGCCGCCCCGCTCCCACCGCCACATTGCCAATCTCGAAATCGGAAATCACACCTCCGATTGAACCACGATCCCCGCTAAAATGGCTTGTCTGGTTCCGCCGGCCAACAGCTGGCCCCACCCGCACCTCCTATACCAATGAAGGAGACCACACATGGCAGGACCAACTACGCCCCACACCGAATCAGGCCAAAACCAGGGCTTTGAGGCCAGCGATTACGAAGGTCGCGCATCCATCAAGACACCGGCCCGCGGCGAGGACGCCCTTGCCGCCGGCAATGAGGGCGCGCAAACCGGCACGGAGCGCGGCCCCGTCCACGCCCCCTCAGCCCGCCACGGCTCCCACACGATTGAAACCCTTACCGAGGACGAAGCCGGCAGCCGCCAGCCTGCCAACCCCGACGCGCAAGGGATTTCCAACCGCGCCCAGTTCGAGGAGGACCCCACGCGCGGCGTCACCGTCGAACACCACCCCAAGGTTCAGGCCGCCATCGACGAGCTTAAAAAAGAAGACAAGACTGCCTGAAACGAACCGCGGGCTGCCTATACAGCAGCCCGGCTTTCCACGAGCACTTCTTCCGCCTGCCCGGCAACGCGTCGCCGGTAGCTCGCTTCGATAAACGCCACAAAAAGCGGATGCGGCTCCAGCGGCTTCGATTTGAACTCCGGGTGAAACTGGCACGCCACAAAAAATGGGTGTCCCGGCACTTCTACAACCTCTACATAGGTCCCGTCCGGTGTCGTTCCCGTAATCCGCAGCCCCGCCCCCGTCAGCAGCGCCTCGTATTCCCGGTTGAACTCATACCGGTGCCGGTGCCGCTCACTGATTTCAGTCGTCCCATACGCTCGCGCGGCCAGTGAGTCCGGTTCCATCAGGCACTCCCAGGCTCCCAGCCGCATCGTCCCACCCATCTCCTCCACCCCGGTCAGCTCGCGCAGCTTGTAGATCACCCGGTGCGCCGTTGCCGGGTCGAACTCGCTCGAGTTCGCCCCCTTCAGTCCGCACACATTGCGCGCATACTCGATGCACGCCGCCTGCATCCCCAGGCAGATGCCCAGGTAGGGCACCCCGTTCTCCCGCGCGTGCCGGATCGCATGGAGCATTCCCTCAATCCCACGTTTCCCAAATCCGCCCGGCACCAGGATCCCGTCAAACCCCTCCAGCTGTGCCGCGTACGCCGGCGTTTCCAACCCTTCCGCCTCGATCCATGTCACCCGCAGCTTCAGCCCATGCTTCAAAGCCCCATGCGTCAGCGCCTCTTTCAGCGACTTGTACGAGTCCTCATACTCCACATACTTGCCCACGATCGCGATGGAAACCTCGTCCCGCGGGTGGTACGCATGGTCGAGCAGCGCCCGCCACTGGCTCATGTCCGCCTCGCCCGGCTGTAGGCGCAGGTAGTTGAGGATCAGCGCATCCACCCCTTCCTCGGCAAAATTCAGCGGCACCTCGTAAATCGACTCCACATCCCGCGCCGCGATCACCGCCCGCTCTTCCAGGTTGCAGAACAGCGCGATCTTGCTCTTGATCTCATGCCCCAGCGCCCGGTCCGACCGGCACAGCAGGATGTCCGGCTGGATCCCGATCGACAGCATCTCCTTCACCGAGTGCTGCGTCGGCTTGGTCTTCAACTCCTGCGCCGCCCCGATCCACGGGACAAGCGTCACATGCACAAATACGGTGTTGTCCCGCCCCAGCTCCTGCCGCATCTGCCGGATCGCCTCCAGAAACGGCTGCGACTCAATATCCCCCACCGTCCCGCCAATCTCAACGATCGTCACATCCGCAGGTCCGGCCCCATCCACCCGCCCCGCGACCTTCCGCATCGCGTTTTTGATCTCATTCGTCACATGCGGAATCACCTGCACTGTTTTGCCTAGGTAATCCCCCCGGCGCTCCTTGGTGATGATCTGCTCATAAATCCGACCGGTCGTCAGATTGTTGTCCCGCGTCAGCTTCGCATGGGTAAACCGCTCATAGTGCCCAAGGTCCAGGTCCGTTTCCGCCCCGTCGTCGGTGACAAACACCTCGCCATGCTGGAACGGCGACATCGTCCCCGGATCCACATTCAGGTACGGGTCGAACTTCATCAGGTTCACCCGCATCCCCCGGCTCTCCAGCAGGCAACCGATCGAGGCCGCCGCGAGCCCCTTCCCAAGCGACGAAACCACACCGCCCGTCACAAAGATGTACTTAGCTGACAAAGAAAACCTCCCGGGTCCTACAGGACGCCTGTACCGGTGAAGGGCGAGCGGGTACGGTCTAGTATTGCAGAAGGGTGCGCCGACGAACAGAAAAACGCGCGCCGGCATGAGGTCGGCAATCCAGGTTTCAGTCCACGCCTCGCTCCACCCGTCTTGGGCTTCTGCGCGGCGAGTGGGGTCGCTTCTAGGCTCAGCCGTACTGGCCATCTGTGTCGGGTTGTTTTTTTGGCGCTCCCGGAACTGGCCGCTCGTCAACGATGCCGCCCTCATGCATTACGTCGTCCTGCTGGCGCAACAGGGACTCTCGCCTTACCGCGACATCGGCGATTACAACCTGCCCGGCGCGTATCTTCCGAACTGGCTTGCCACCGTAACTGCCGGCGCCCTGCGCTTGTCGCAAGCATCCGTGTGGCGCGTTTTCGATATCGGCGGCATGCTCCTCGCCGGAGCAGTGATGCTCCGTATCTGCTGGCCGGTCAGCAAATTTGCCGGAATCTTCGCAAGCGCGCTTTTTATCCTGGCGCACGGCCGCGATGGCGTCGGCCAGGCCGGCCAGCGTGACTTCTGGGTAGCCGTCCTGCTCCTTTACGCCATAGCCGTGGTTCTTCAATCCTTGCGAAATTCCAACGGAACCGGCGATTTCGGGAAGTCAGGCGCTTTCGCCTTCCTGATTGCAACAGCAACTACGATCAAGCCCGTCGCCCTGTTGTTTCTTCTCTGCGCCGTTCCAGTGCTTTACCGAGCAAACAACAGCCGTCGCCTCCTACGACTTCTTCTCACGTTGAGCGCCTGCTTCATCGCGCCTTTTCTCGTCCTGCTCTTGTTTTTAGAGCGTTGGGCCACCATTCACGCCTTCGTCGGCCTGCTTCGTCGCGATCTGCCCTACCACGTCTCGCTCGGCAATGTCCCTTTCCTCTACCTGCTCAAGGTGTGCGCCCCCTTTCCCCTCGTGCTGATCGCTGTTTGCGCGTTTTCCGCATGGCTTCTCGCGACCCTGCTGCCGGCCGTTTCCCCCCGGGGCCCATCGCAAACGCCGGCAAAGGCTCCTGCGTTTTGGCCCAAAGCCGAGCGTAGCCTGCTGCTCCTGTGTGTCTTTCTCGGGCTCCTCTACTACCTCCTTCAAGGCAAGTCCTACCCCTACCAGCGATACCCTTTTGAAGCGTTTCTGCTCCTCGCCGTGGCCCTGCGGCTCGCCGTGGCCATCCGGAGCGAGAGCAAGGTTTTGCGCGGCCTGGCGGTGGTGGGGTTCAGCTTCGGTGTCCTATCCTGCGCGCCTACCTTTCTTCGTACTGCAAGCAAGGCGCGGTGGACCGGCATCTCCCTGGCAATCGAACAAGCCCTTCGTGCACAGGCGGGGCCAGGCGGACTGGCAACCCTGGACGGTCAGGTGCAGTGCATCGACTCCGTGAGCGGCTGCACTGAGGCCCTGCTGCACCTCCGCCTGCGGCAAACCACGGGCACCATGTATGACGAGCTTCTCTTCCCATCCACCCCTGTGGGGCCTCGTTTCCGCTATTTCGCGATTCCCCCCGCCTTTCACGGACCCGCTCCCGTAGCTGTCTCCGCGAATGAGCGGCAGTTTCAACAAGCGGTGTCCGAGCACCCGCCCAGAATCTTCATCATGAGCAGATGGCTCTTCCCGCAAGGGCCGGACAACTACGACAAGCTCGCGCTCTGGCCGTGGTTTGCCGCTTACCTCCAGGCCAATTACACGTTGATTCGCGAGCAGAACTTCCCAAGGTCAGAAAACGGTCCTTCCGGCTTTCGCGTGTACGTGCGGCGCTTCGAGTAGGCTTTTCCCATGGTGTTTCGTCTTGCCGCCGCCGCGCTTGCCGTTACTCTCGCCTTGCCCATCCTCGCCCAAGCCCCCGCCCGTCAACGTCTCATCCTCAAGGACGGTACCTACCAGCCCGTCCAGTCCTACAAACTCGACCCCCAAACCGGCATCGTCCACTTCCGCTCCGCCGAGCGCGGCGACGACGAAGACCTCCCCGCCGACCTCATCGACTGGCCCGCCACTGCCCGCTGGAACCGCGAACACTCGCCCCAAGCCAAGCCCGACCCCAGTGATCCTGGAGCCCAGGCTGCCGCTGAACTCGATCGCCAAGCCGCCGCCACCCGCGCCGCCGAAGCTGCCCGATGAGGCCGGCATCTGGGCGCTCGACTCCTTCAACAACACCCCCGAGCTTGTCCGCATCCACCAGTCTGACGGTGACTTGAACACCGACCTCGGCCACACCGTCAAACCCGCCCCCATTCCCGCGGGCGGCGCGCGCGACCTCATCCGCCTCGACGGCTACCGCGCCAAGGTCGCCTTTCACATCCCGCGCCCCGTCTTCTACATCGCTCTCGACACGAACAGCCCCGCCCGCGAAGACGCCCTCGTCGTCGACACCCACGGCGCATCCGCTCAGAACACCAACAAACAGGAGAAAGCCTCCCCCGCAAGCACCTACGCCCTCGTCCGCCTGCGCGTGAACAAGAATCTCCGCGCCGCCTCCGGCGCCGAGCTTCGCGACCTCGCCGCCGGCGGCGCCCCGGACGGCTCCGCCATCGTCGTCGCCACCGAGCGCCAAATCCTCCCCGGCGGCCGCTGGATGCGCATCACCCCCCGCGACGACCTCAACCTCGGCCAGTATGCCCTCGTCGAGCTCCTCGGCGCGGGCCAGTGGAACCTCGACGGCTGGGACTTCGGCGTCAATCCCCTCGCCCCCGAGAACAAGCCTGTCTTCACCCCCGTAACGCAAGAGGACTCCGCGCCCTGACAACCCTCAGTGCGCGCCCGCCGGCGGCTTCTTGCTCACCTTGCGGAACAGCCAGACCGCAGCAACGCTGAGAAAGCAAACCAAAGCCGACCAGCGAAAGATATCCACAAAGGCCCACGTCAACGCTTGCGCGCCCAGCTGTTGGTAGAGCGTGCCCGCGGCCGCGCCGGACGCGTTCGCCGGGTTCGTTTGGCGCCCCAAAAAGCCCTGCACGGCGCCGAGCCGCTGCTGAAACTCGGCCCCGGACTGCGGAACGTAGTTGAGGATCTGGTTCTGGTGGAAGTCCGCGCGGCGCACCAGCATGGTTTGCGCCGCCGAAATGCCGACCGACCCGCCCACGTTCCGCAGCAGGTTGAAGATGCCGCTCGCATTGCCGATCGCGCTTCTGGGCAGCGTTCCGTAAGCCGCCGTGGTGATCGGCACAAAGATAAAGGACAAGGCAAAGCCGGTGATCATGAGCGGCAGGGTGAATGTCCATGGACCGACCGCCAGCGTGAGATTGCCGAAGTAAAGCGTGGTGAGCCCGTACAGGAGAAACCCGAAAGTGAGCAGGTAGCGCGCGTCCAGCTTGCCGCCCAGAAAACCGATCGCGGGGATGCCGAGGATCGTGCCCAGGCCCCGCGGGGCAACCGCGACCCCGGCCGCGAAAGCGGTGTACCCGAGCAGTTCCTGGTAGAACAACGGCAAAACGGTCACAAGCGAATACAAGGAAATCCCAAACAGAAAAATCAGGATGCAGCCGACCGCGAAGTTGCGGTCGTGGAAAATGCGAAGCTCGACCAGCGGGTGCTTGGCCCGTAGGCAGTGCACAAGAAAAAGAGCAAATCCGGAAACGCAGAAGAACAAGGCCCAGCGCAGCCACACCGCGCCCATCCAGTCGTCCTCCTGCCCCCGGTCGAGCAGCACCTGCAGCGCGCCCGTCCACACGGCGAGCAGGCCGAACCCGATGTTGTCGAACGGCCCGGGCTTGGCGTCCCGGATGTACGCCGGGTCGTGAACGAACCGCTTGATCATGAAGAAAGCCAGGATGCCGATCGGAATATTGATGTAAAACGCGTAACGCCAGGAGTAGCTGTCGGTGAGCCAGCCGCCAAGTGTAGGGCCGATGACCGGCGCCACCACGACTCCAAAAACATAGAAAGCCTGGGCCTGGCTGCGCTTCGCGATCGGAAAGCTCTCGAGCAGAATGGCTTGCGAAAGCGGCTGCAACGCCCCGCCGCCCGCACCCTGGGCGATGCGGGCCAGCAAAAGACAAATGAGCGATGGCGCAACCCCGCAAAAAAAAGAGGAAATGGTGAAAATCACCACGCAGGTGAGCAGGAAGCGCTTGCGCCCGAAACGGAGCGAACACCAGTTGCTGGTAGGCAGGATGACCGCGTTCGCGACCAGGTAGCTGGTCAGCACCCAGGTGGCTTCATCGTTCGAGGCCGATAAAGATCCGGCGATGTACGGCAAAGCCACGGAAGCGATTGCCGTGTCCAAAACCTCCATGAACGTGGCAAGCATCACCGCAACGGCGATCAGCCATGGGTTGACGCCCTGGGTTATTTCGTCCTGCTCCGACACCTTAGCGAGCTTACCTGAACTGACCCCGCCTCTTTCGACATTCAGGAAACATATGCGGCTTGCAACTTTTCGCCACGTAGACCATCACATATGCTGACAATAAGCCACTCAAGTGTCATACTGGAGTTGGTAGTCAGCATCGTATTAAGATTCTGGGCGAGAAGGATACACAATAATGGCAAAGATCATCGGCATCGACCTCGGCACCACCAACTCCGTCGTGGCAGTCATGGAGGGCGGCGAGCCCAAGGTCATCGCAAACGAGGAAGGCGGCCGTACCACCCCCTCCGTCGTCGGCTTCACCAAAAGCGGCGAGCGGCTCGTCGGGCAAGTCGCCAAGCGCCAGGCCATCACCAATCCTGAAAACACCGTCTACTCCATCAAGCGCTTCATGGGCCGCCGCGCCAACGAAGTCAACGACGAGATGAAGATGGTCCCCTACAAGGTCAAGCAGCAGGGCGACCACCTCGTTGTCGAAGCCCAGGGCAAGGACTACACCCCGCCCGAGGTTTCGGCCATGATTCTCCAAAAGCTCAAAAAGGCTGCGGAAGACTATCTCGGCGGCTCGGTCACCGAGGCCGTCATCACCGTCCCCGCATACTTCAACGACGCCCAGCGCCAGGCCACCAAGGACGCCGGACGTATCGCCGGTCTCGACGTCAAGCGCATCGTCAACGAGCCCACGGCGGCAGCCCTCGCCTATGGCCTGGACAAGAAGAAGGACGAAACCATCGCCGTCTACGACTTCGGCGGCGGCACCTTCGACGTTTCCATCCTTGAGGTCGGCGACGGCATCATCGAGGTCAAGGCCACCAACGGCGACACCCACCTGGGCGGCGACAACATCGACCAGAAAATCGTCGACTGGCTCATCGACGAGTTCAAAAAGAAGGAAGGCCTCGACCTCCGCGCCAAAGGCAACGAGATGGCCCTCCAGCGCTTGAAGGACGCAGCCGAGCGCGCCAAGATCGAGCTCTCGACCGCGATGGAAACCGAGATCAATCTGCCGTTCGTCACCGCGGACGCTTCCGGCCCCAAGCACCTGGTCGAGAAGCTTTCCCGCGCCAAGCTCGAGCAGCTGGTTGACGACATCCTCCAGCGCTCCCTTGAGCCCTGCCGCAAGGCCATGGCGGATGCCGGCGTTACCGCGAACCAAATCGATGAGGTCGTGCTCGTCGGCGGCCAAACCCGCATGCCCAAGATCCAGGAGCTGGTCAAGGGCTTGTTCGGCAAGGAGCCCCATAAAGGCGTCAACCCCGACGAGGTCGTCGCCATCGGCGCAGCGGTCCAGGCAGGCGTGCTTTCGGGTGACGTCAAGGACCTGCTACTCCTCGACGTAACCCCGCTCACCCTCGCCATCGAGACCATGGGTTCCGTGGCCACGCCCATGATCCCGCGCAACACCACCATCCCGACCAAGAAGACCGAAACCTTCTCGACCGCCTCCGACTCGCAGACCGAGGTTGAGGTTCACGTCCTCCAGGGCGAGCGCCCGATGGCTTCGCAGAACCGCACCCTCGGCAAGTTCAAGCTCAGCGGCATTCCACCGGCCCCGCGCGGCGTGCCCCAGATCGAGGTCACCTTCGACATCGACGCCAACGGCATCCTCAACGTGACCGCCAAGGACAATGCCACCGGCAAGGACCAGAAGATCACCATCACTTCAAGCTCCGGTCTGAGCAAGGAAGAGATCGATCGGATGGCCAAGGAAGCCGAAGCCCATGCCTCGGAGGACAAGGAAGCCCGCGAGCAAATCGAGTCCCGCAACGGCCTCGACTCCATGGTCTACAACATCGAAAAGATGTTGAAGGACTCCGCCGATAAGGTGCCCGCGAGCGAAAAAACCGAGGTCGAATCTGCCCTTGAGTCCGCGAAGGCAGTCCTCGCCGGCAGCCCAAGCGCAAGTGAGCTCAAGGCCGAGCATGAAAAGCTCACCACTGCCTCCCACAAGCTGGCTGAAGCCATGTACAAGGCCACCCCAGCCGCCGGAGCCCCCACGGACGGCGCAACCGCAACCGCCGGCAGTGCTGACACCAACGGCCACGCCAAACAGGACGAGGGCGTCATCGACGCCGAATACGTCGACGTCGAACCCAAGTCTTAAGGACTGGCCGTCCAGGCAATAACGCCTTCGGCGTAAAAGTAGAGGGAGCGCGATGCGCTCCCTCTCAAAGCACTTCGCGACTTCCCAAGAACGGGTCATCCTGAGCACAGCGAAGGATCTGCTTTTCGTTCGCGACGCAACTTCTCAACCTTGAGTGGGTTTCTATCAAGTAGACGGACCATGGCTGGATCAGCCGGAAAGGTGAACATAGATGAACAGCACTCTATGGCAGTGTGAGCAAATACGCGCAGGGCAGGTCTACAACACGCTCGTGTTCCCTTCAAAAGACGAAGCCGAACAGTTCATGCGCCAGATGCGCCAAGCCCAGCCCGACATGTTCTGGCGCCTGCAATCCGTGGCCGCCAACGCCATCTGGAACTAGACTTAAGCGCGCATCATTGCTTAACCGCATGCTACGATGCGCACGTGATTCGCAGCTTTCGCAATAAGGAAACACGCGAGTTCTTTCTGACTGGCAAAAGCAGGCTTTTCGGCAATATCCGGAGCGTAGCGGGTACAAAGCTGGGGTTTGTCCAAAACGCGAAGAGCCTGCGTGATCTTGTCGATCCGCCTGGAAATAGACTGGAAGCTCTTAAAGGAAATCGTGAAGGACAGTACAGCATCCGCGTCAACGATCAGTACCGCATCTGTTTTGCGTGGCGCGATAATGAAGCTTGGGACGTAGAGATCGTCGATTATCACTGATGGAGCCACTATGAGCATCCTCCGCACAACTGAGCGTATGTTTCCTATCCACCCTGGCGAAATGCTGCGCGAGGAGTTTCTCGTTCCCCTCAATCTTTCGGCGGCAAAGCTGGCCGAAGCACTGAAGCTTCCCGCCTCCTTTGTGACAGAAATTGTCGAAGAGCGTCGTGCTATCGAGGCCGAAACAGCTTTACGTCTAAGCCGCTATTTCGGCACGACAGCTGAGTTTTGGATGAACTGCCAAACAAGCTACGAGCTTGGCTCCATAAGTGACCAAGTCGCGGACGGGATCGTGCTCGAAGTTCACCCGGCGCCGCGAGATATGGAAAGTGGCAGATTGACCACACACCCGGTGGAGGGAAGCGTCCACTCTAGCCATGCCTGAAGGCCACGAAATCCACCGTTTCGCTGCCCGCCAGTCCGCGGCCTTCACTGGCAAAAAAGTTCGCGTCGACTCCCCCAACGGCGCCTTCCCCGACGCCGAACTGCTCGATACCCGCAAACTCCTCGAAATTAAAGCCCTCGGCAAGCACCTCGGCTACCGCTTCGGCCGCGACCTCACCCTCCACGTCCACCTCGGCCAGTACGGCGACTTCTGGGAGGGCACCCAGCCCATGCCTGAGCCCAAAGGCGCCCTCCGCTTCCGCATGTGGACCAAGACCGACTGGCTCGAGCTCCGCGGCCCCACCGACTGCCGCATCTTTTCAGACGAGCAATGGCAGGCTTTGGAAGCCCGCATCGGTCCCGACCCGCTCGTCGCAAACACCGACCCCCAACCGGCCTTCGCCCTCATGCAAGCGAAGAAAACGCCGATAGGTGTCTTATTGATGGACCAATCCGTGATCAGCGGTATCGGCAACATCTACCGCGCCGAGTTCCTCTACCGCGCCCGCATCTGCCCCGACCGCCGCGGCAACGCCGTTTCGACTTCGGAGCTCCAAGCCATCTGGAAAGACGCCGTCACCCTGATGCGCGATGGCATGGACGACCGCCGCATGGTGACCACGCGCCGGGAGGACCGCCCCCACCCGCGTGGTGTCGCGCTCAAGGAAGAAGTGCACTACGTCTACCGGCGCCAGGGCAAACCCTGTCGCGTCTGCGAGACCGCAATCGAATCCAAGCCCATGGCAGGCCGCACCGTCTACTGGTGCCCCACCTGCCAGAAAGACTGAGCCCTCCATGCCCGCAGCCCCGCAACAAAAGGACTTCTACGGCGCGCTCGGCGTCAAGAAAAGCGCCACGCCCGACGAAATCCGCAAGGCGTTCCGCAAACTCGCACGCAAATACCACCCCGACGTAAACCCGAACAACAAAAAAGCCGAAGAAAAGTTCAAGGAAATCTCCGAAGCCAACGACATCCTGAGCGACGAGAAAAAACGTAAGGTTTACGACCAGCTCGGCTTTTACTCCGACCAGATCGACCCCGCGCAGGCTGAAGCAGCCGCCCGCGGCGGCTACGGCCCTGCCTACTCGACAGGCGGCGGTCGCCCCGGCCAGGCCGGCAGCGTTCCCTTCGATTTTTCGGGCTTCGACTTCTCTAACTTTGAAGGCGCCCCGGCCGGCTCCGGCGGCCGCCGCCAAGCCCCCACCGCCAACCCCTCCGCCGGTGGCGGCTGGCGCGATATCTTCTCCGGCATGTTCTAAGGCGCCCAGCGCCACTCTATCCCCGAGCCCGGCACCGACCTCGAGTACCAGGTCCAGGTCGACTTCTGGACCGCCATCCGCGGCGGCTCGCTGCGCCTTGAAATCAATCGCCTCGACACCTGCCCCACCTGCCACGGCAAGGCCCATGCGGGCGGCGCCCACACCTGCCCCGAGTGCAACGGCTCCGGCCAGGTCACCCAGATGCATGGCCAAATGAAGTTCAATGTCGCCTGCAAAACCTGCGGAGGCTCCGGCAAGGTCGAGAACAACTGCCCCACCTGCCACGGTGAAGGCCGCGTGCACCGCCCCGAATCGATCGAGTTCCGCATCAAGCCCGGTACCCGCGACGGCCAGCGTATTCGCCTTGCCGGCAAAGGCAACGCCGGTACTGAGGGCGCACCGTCCGGCGACCTTTACCTCATTATGAAGGTCGGCGCTAACCCCATCTTCACCCGCGCCGGCGACGACATCACCCTGCGCATCCCGGTTACTGTCGCTGAAGCCGCCCTCGGCGCGAAAGTTGAAGTCCCCACTATCGACGGCCGCGCCCAGCTTCGCATCCCGCCCGGCACTCAGGGCGGCCAGCGCCTCCGCATGCGCGAGCGCGGCGTCCCGTCCGCCTCGGTCGAAGGCAAACGCGGCGACCAGATCGTCACCGTTGAGGTCACCATCCCGCAGCTTCGCGACGAGCGCTCAAAAGAGATCCTGCGCGAGTTCGCGAAACTCAACCCGGACGACCCACGGGAAGGTATTTTCGAAAAGACAGAAAACTAAAACCGGCTGCGCGCCTGGCGCCCACCTCGTGGGGTGTCTTCATAAAGCCAGACCCTCCCGTTGGTCGGAACCGAGCATGTACAATCGCGACCAACGGGAGCGCCACCAACCCACAATTACCCGCCACGAAGTGGCCGCCGGCCGCGCAGGCGGTTTTGGCTTTTGAGGTTTTCCCCATGCCCACAAAACGCAAAACCAAAGGCGCCTACATGATCTCCTCCGTCGCGGAGATGTACGAGATCCACCCCCAAACCCTCCGCCTTTACGAGCGTGAAGGCCTCCTCAAGCCCTCCCGCACCGAGGGCAACACCCGCATGTACACCGACGAAGACCTCGAACGCCTCGAGTTCATCCTCAATCTCGCCCGCGACTTAGGCGTCAACATCTCCGGCATCGCCATCATCCTCCAGATGCGCGAGCGCATGGAGGAGATGAACCGCCAGATGCAGGGCTTCGTCGACTACGTCCGCTCCGAAATGCTCGCCCGCATGCAAGCCATCCCTGAAGCCGGTCCCTCCGCCATCGTCCCCCTCCGCCGCGCCCCGCTCACGACGGCAAAAACCCCAAAAAGCAAGTCCCAGTCCTGAACGACGGCAAAGACCCCAAAAAGCAAGTCCCAGTCCTGAACGTCTGCGCCCCCCCACCAAAAGGGGTCATCCTGAGCGAAGCGAAGGATCTGCTTTCCCTTGGACTGTAAACCGCCGCACCGTCCACGTCTGACCCGCAAACCCCTAACGCACAATCTCCGTCTCCGCCCGCGTCGGCTTCGCATACACCTGCTTCACCGTCGGCAGGTCCTGCCGCTCCCACCCGCCTCCCAGTGCCTGCACCAGCTGCACCGAATACGTCATCAAGTTGATCTGCGTCAGGTTCAGCGTCTGCTGGTCGGCCAGCAGCGTGTTCTGCGCCGTAATCACATTCAGGTACGGGTCCAGCCCCGTCCGGTACCGGTCCAGCGCCAGGTTCAGGTACTCCTGCGCCGAGGCCGTCGCCTGCTTCTGCTTCACGATCTCTTCCGACGTAATCCGCACCTCCGTCAGGTAATCCTCCACCTGCTGGAACGCCGTCAGCACCGTCTGCTGGTACGCAGCCACATCCGCGTTGTACGCCGCAATGTACTGGTGCACCGTCGAGCGCCGCAGCCCCGCATCATACACCGGCTGCGAAAACGAAGGTCCCGCCGACCAGAACCGGCTCGGGTAGTTGAACCAGCGGGTAAACGTCGAGCTCTCAAATCCGCCGTTCGCCGTCAGCGTCAGCGTCGGATAGTAAGCCGCTGTCGCCACCCCAATCGTCGCGTTCGCCGCCGCCATCGTCCGCTCCGCCGCCGCTACATCCGGCCGCCGCTCTAAAAGAGCCGAAGGCACCCCGATCGGCACCGGCGGCGGCGCAGCCGTCATCGCTCGCACCGGGACGTGAAACCCTGAAGCAGGCCTGCCGACCAAGGTCGCAATCGCATGCTCATACGTAGCCCGCGGCGCCGCAATGGCAATCGCCTGCGCTTGCGCGCTTTGGAGCGTCGTTTCCGCCTGCACTACCCCCTGCCGATCCGCGATCCCCGTCTCATACTGCGCTTGCGTCAGCTTCAGGGAGTCCTCATCCGCCTTCACGATCCCATTCACCACCGCCTGCAGCGCGTCCTCCCCGCGCAGCTCGAAAAACGCTTCCGCCAGCGCCGCCTCCTCCGTCAGCCGCTGGCTTTCCAGGTCCGCCGCCGAAACCTGCGCGCTATACTCGTCCGCGCGGATGGTATTGCGGATGCGCCCCCACAGGTCCGGCTGCCAGCTGATGTCGAGCGGCGCATTCCAAAGCGTGCTCTGGCTTCCACTATTGGTGACGATCGTCGTCCCCGTCGTCCCGTTCCCTGAGTTTGCGACGCCTGTTCCCGACACGGTACTGGCATTGCGAAGATTCCCGGACGAGCGCGACCGATTGAAAGAAGGCCCGATACTGGCAGCAGGGAACAGCTGCGCCCGCGCCTCGCGGATCAACGTCCGCGCCTCCAGAAACAACTGGAACTGCTGCTTGATCGTCTGGTTATCGAGCTCCAGCTGATCTTCAAGCGCATTCAGCTCCGGATCCCCGAACACCGTCCACCACTTGCCCCGCAGCATCGCGTCGGAGGGCACCGCAGGCGTCCACACGCTCCCATCGTCGGCCACATTCGCCGCATTCGTCGCCAGCGCGCTCTGGTACGCGGGCACCGTGGGGGCAAGCGCTGCCGGCGGCGCATACTTCGGCCCCACCCGGCACCCCGTTACCATCGCCAGCCCCGCAAGGGCGATCCACCGGCCCCTCACAGCGCAGCCTCCGTCGGCCGTCCCGGGTGGAACACATCCCGTTTCTGCACGCCGCGCAGCCGCAACCGCAGCCGGTCCAGGTACACGTAAATCACCGGCGTCGTATACAAGGTCAGCGCCTGCGAAACCAGCAGCCCGCCCACGATCGATATCCCCAAAGGCCGCCGCAGCTCCGAACCCGTCCCCGTCCCAAACGCCAAGGGCAGCGCCCCAAACAAGGCCGCCGCGGTCGTCATCATGATCGGACGGAACCGCAACATGCACGCCTCGAAAATCGCGTCCGAGGTCGACATCCCATGCTCCCGCTCCGCGATCAACGCAAAATCGATCATCATAATCGCGTTCTTCTTCACAATCCCTATTAGGAGCACAATCCCGATGATCGCAATCACGCTCAGGTCCGTATTCGTCAGCTCCAGCGCGATCAGCGCCCCTACGGATGCCGACGGCAGCGTGGAAATAATCGTGATCGGGTGCACCAGACTTTCATACAAAATTCCCAGCACGATATACACCGCCAGCAGCGCCGTCAGGATTAGATACGGCTCCGTCTTGAGCGACTGCTGAAACGCCTGCAGCGTCCCCGAAGACGAGCCCCGCACCGTTGCCGGCGTCCCCATCCGCTCCGCCATTTGTTCGATCGCCCCCTGCGCCGTCGACAACGACTGTCCCGGCGCCAGATTGAACGAGATCGTCGTCGAAGGGAACAGCCCCGTATGGTTCAGGGTCAGCGAGGTCGTGTGAATGCTGGTCTTTGAGAACGAATTCAGCGGCACCGGCCCTGCATTCCCGCCCCCGCGCAGGTAAATCGTATCCAGCCCCGCCGGCGACTGCCAGTACTTGGGCGCTACCTCCAGCACCACGTAGTACTGGTTCAGTTGCGTCCGGATCAGCGACACCTCCGACTGCCCAAACGCCGCATACAGCCCCTGGTCGATCGTCTGGGGCGTCAACCCCAGCCGCGCCGCCGTCGTCCGGTCGTAGTTCACAAACGCCGACAACCCGCCCTCTTCCGCGTCCGAGTTCACATCCGCCAGCTCCGGCAGCTTCTTCATGTTCTTCAGCAGCAGCGGACTCCAATAGTTCAGCAGCGAAAGCGAGTCCGCGACGATCGTGTACTGGTACAG
>CAXTWG010000048.1:0-18323 GCA_964247895.1 uncultured Acidobacteriaceae bacterium | reverse complement strand
GCCACACCAGCACGTACCCTGCGAACGGCAAAAATGCGCTCGCGGCCAGTGCCACCAGATACTCCGCCCGCCCCACGGCTCGCCCCAGTACCCCCTGCACTCGCCGCGCCCGCTGCTCGGTTCCCAGCGCCACGCTCGCGCCCAAACCCACCAGGACCAGACCATAGAACAGCTCTTGTTGCAGCACTGCGGCTACGTCTTCAGTCGCGGGATGCCCGTGATCCACAGCCACCAGCACTGCCGAAAGCACACACGGCCATAGCAGCAGCAGCCCGATAAGCACACGGTTCTGCCGCAGCAACTTTGCCATCACCAGCCACACGCGCGCGAATGGGTTTACGGGGCTGCCTTTCATCGCGGCTTTTCCTCCTCCAAAGGTACATGCGACGCGGCACGCTGCGCGAACAGGTCCTCCAGCGTCCGGTGCTCCCGTTCCACCCGCACCAGCTCCGCCCCAGCCGCCCACGCGCGCTCCATAAATGCCCGCTGTTCTGTCACCGGCATTGCAAAAACGAGATCCCTGCCTGCACTTCCCGTCCGCAGCCTTTGCGAATACTCCTGTACGAACCTATCCTCGCGTCCCAAACCGCGCAGCGTAATCGCGACCGTCGCCCCTTCCCGCAGCAACTCCCCCATCGACCCCGCGTGCAGCACACGCCCTTCCCGTAGAAATGCCGCCCGGTCGCATAACTGCTCTACCTCTCGCAACTGGTGCGACGAGAAAAACACCGCCACTCCCTCCCCCCGCGCCCGAAGCAGCACCTCCCGCACCAGCGCTACAGCCGGCGGGTCGAGCGCCGAGGTCGGCTCGTCCAGCAAAAGCAGCTCCGGCCGCGTCACCAGTGCCTGTGCCAATGCCAGCCGTTGTTGCATCCCGCGCGAAAACTTCCGCGCATCCTTGCCTTCCGCCGGCAAATCGAAGCTCCGCAGCAGTGCGATCGCCCGCTCCCGCAACCCGCGCTCCCCTGCACCGTTAAGCCGCGCCGCAAACCGCATCGCATCCAACGCCGTTCCCGCGAAAAACACCGGCGCATCCGGCACATACCCAACCCTCGCCCGCGCCGCACGCCCGCGCTCAAATGGCATTTCCAGCAGCTTTCCCCGTCCTGAACTAGCGCGCGTCAGCCCGATAGCAATATGAATCGCGGTCGTCTTCCCCGCCCCGTTCGGGCCGAGAAATCCGAAAATCTCCCCCGGTTCCACCGCCAGCGAAAGCCCTTCCAGCGCAACAGCCCGGCCATACCGCTTGGTGATGTTCTCAAAAAGAAGCCGCGCCGCCATGCGGGCTTAGAGCCGTCGCAGTACCTCCGCGTTGCGCGGGGACGCGCTTTCCTGCTTTCGCTGGAATCTCTTCCGGCAGGAGCGTCGCTCCCGAACACACCCTGAACGTGGAAAAGCCCCCGCCGCGGCAGGGGCTTTCTGCACAAACCGTAAAGCGTTACTTGACCTTCGCAAACACGATGACCAACGTGAAAAGCGCCAACGACTCGATAAACGCGAGCCCCAACACGTAGAAGAACAGAATGCCCGCGCGCGCCCCAGGGTTCCGCGCGAAACCTTCGGCCGCCTTTGCCGCCGCCAGTCCCTGGCCGATGCCGCAGCCCGCTGAAGCGATCCCCATGCCGATGCCCGCGCCAAGCGGAACGAGGCTTGTGCCGCCCCCGCCGTTGCCGGTTTGCGCCCACGCCGGCAAGGCCAGCAGAAGTGCGGAAAGTGTCATGAATACATACTGCAGTTGCTTGAAAATCGTTTCGAGCTTCACGGTCGTTCTCCTTGTCGCTTCCCTTGTGTATGCGCTGCAGTGGGTGGTTGAGCCGAATACAAAGCCCGGCCCCTCACGCTGCCGCTCTTCCCCGTGCGCCGGGGCGGAAGCGTTGCTCCCCGGCAGGAAACTTTTCCTCGCCCTATGCCGACTCTTCCTGGTGCGATTTCGCTTCGGAAAGGTAGATCATCGCCAACAGCATGAATACATACGCCTGAATCAGCGCGACCCCCAAATGCAGCGCCAAGAACGCGATCGGCAGCACAATGGGGAAAAGCGAAAAGAAAACCAGTGTCAGCAGATCGCTCGCGAACATGTTCGCATACAACCGGACGGTGAGCGAAAGGATACGCGCCAGGTGCGAGATGATCTCGAGCGGCAGCATAAAGGGCGCCATCCACCCCACCGGCCCCATAAAGTGCTTTACGTAACCGACAACTCCATTGGCCCGCAACCCGACTGCGTTGTAGTACACAAACGTCAGCAGCGCAATCCCAAGCGGCACCACAGGGCTCGCCGTGGGCGTTTCAATCCCGGGCAGCAGGCCGATCAGGTTACACACCAGCACGAATAAAAAAATACTCGCCGTGAACGGCATGTGCGGCTCGCGCCCGTGCCCAAGAATCGACTCACCTTGCCCGTCGACAAACTCATACACACTCTCGGCAACCAGTTGCAGCGTTCCTGGCTTTTCAACCTTCAGTGAAGCCCGCACCAGTACAAAAAACAGCAGAAGGACGAAGAAAACAACAATCTCAAGCGTCAAAGCGTTGGTGATCGGCTCGGAAGGGCGAGCCGGATGGATACCGAGTCGCAGCAGCAATGCATCGATCGGACCCGCGAACAGGCCGTTCAGGAAGCGGTTTAGCGAGTCGAGTAAGAAAAGCATCGTCCCTTTATCGTCTTCGGTTTAGGGCTTCGTGCAGATATTGGGTAGATCGTGCAGATCATGATCGGACCAGCCGGCCCGCTTCAATCGCCAGAGCGACGACAGCGAGCAGAAGCCCACCCAGCAGCGCAAACACTGAGCCGTGAAGACTCTTCAGGCTAACATAGAGCACTACTGCGGCAACCGCTAGACGCAGGAAAAAGCCCACAACCACCCGCGCACCGCCCGTGCCTTGCCCGTTTTCAATCTTGGCCGAAATTACCGCCATCAACTTCTGCCACTCCCACAGGCTCGCGACCGAAATCCCCGCACCCACCAGCAGCAACGCCCCAGTCTGCCACCCAAACGCAATCGCCAACCCAGCCGCCGCGACTACCGCCACCACGGCGACTGTCCGCATCGCCCGGCGCATCGAGGCCTTGAGCCGCGCATCCGTAATCTCTGTCAGCTCCCGCTCACTCGCCGCCGGGTTCACTGATCTTTATCCTTGCGCTCGTCCAGTCGCTCATCAAATCCCGGGCCCCCATCGGGCGATTCATTCCTGCTGGGGTGGAATCCCGGGCCCCCAGAGGGCGACTCATGCCCGCTGGGGTTGAACCCCGGCCCCTTGCCTGCTTGCGGGTCGTACGCCGTATCGGCGAGCATCCCGGGCGACGCAATCATCCGGAACAGCAACCAGAACCCCGCCACCACTCCCAGCACCAACCCCGCGATATATACCCAGTGCGTATGGAGCAGCCGGTCCAGCATCGCTCCGGCGAACCAGCCGATCAGTGCCGCCACCGGCAGCGCAAACGCAATCTGCGTCAGCTTTTCCACCTTGACCAGCGCCTGCATGGAGCCGTTGGTTTTTTCGTGTACAGTCCCGTTCGGTTTTTCGGATTGCGGGTTGGGCGCCATGGCTGCCACCACTCTACCAACTCCGGCCCGCGCCGCGCTCTATACTGGGCCAAACCTACCCAAAGCAAGGAACCCACGGTGGCCCTTTCCGATTTCGAGCGCGATCTCCAAGCGCTCAGGCAGCAAAAGATCCTGCAAATAGAAGCGCTCGGCCGGCAGGCCTACCCCAACTCCTACCCCGCTACGCACGAAATTCCCGCCATCTGGGCCGCGCACCGCGAAACTGCCGCCGAGCAGCTCGAATCGCCGCGCGTGGAGGTCGCCGTTGCCGGCCGCCTCATGACCATCCGCGCCCAGGGCAAAGCCGGCTTCGCGCACCTCCAGGGGGGCGGCGAGCGCCTCCAAATCTACGTCCGCCAAGACGCTGTCGGCCCCGAAGCCTTCGCGCTTTACAAGTTGCTCGACGCGGGCGACCACATCGGCGTCACCGGCTATCTTTTCCGCACCCGCACCGGCGAGCTCAGCATCCACGTCGAAACCCTCACTTTCCTCGCCAAAGCCATGCTCGCGCTGCCGGAAAAATATCATGGGCTTACGGATGTGGAGCTCCGCTACCGCCAGCGCTACGTTGACCTGTTCATGAACACGGAACTTGAAATCGAGCCGGTTGCAAGCGCACAGCGCGATGCCGAGCCGCACACAGAACATGACAAGCACTCGGTCGCGGGCGAGCTCGAAGCCGCAGCCGAACCAGCCGGCTACTTGCAAGACCCTCCCCTGCCCGGCCCGCGTGTCCGCGACATCTTCGTCAAGCGCGCCCAAATCCTCCGCGCCCTCCGCAAATTCTTCGACGCCCGCGGCTACCTTGAAGTCGAAACCCCCATGATGCAGCCCGTCGCCGGCGGCGCTGCGGCCAAACCCTTCACCACCCACCACAACGCGCTCGACCTAGACCTGTATCTCCGCATCGCCCCCGAGCTCTACCTCAAACGCCTGGTCGTCGGTGGCCTCGACCGCGTCTACGAAATCAACCGTAACTTCCGCAACGAAGGCATCTCCACCCAGCACAACCCCGAGTTCACGATGCTGGAGTTCTACCAGGCCTACGCGAACTACCACGACCTGATGGACCTCACGGAGGAGCTGATCGCTTTCGTCGCTCAGGAAGTGAACGGGACGACCAAGACCCGCTTCAACGGCATCGAGATTGACCTATCTAACTGGAAGCGCTATAGCATGCCCGAGGCGATTGTGGAGTTTTGGCCTGGGCAATGGGAGAGGGCGGTACCCAGGAAAGAAGAACTAAAAAGCAGAAATGGTTTTCTGGAGGTTAAGCAAAGGCTCGACACTTACTACCCTCTTACTGTCAGCTCAGATCAACCCATACCTAGTCCTATTCCGCAACAGCTTTCTCTCGCTCGGCACGAGATGAACAGAGTTCAACGAGGCGACCTAGAGTTTGGTGCTGCTCTCGCCGTCCTGTTTGAAGCTGTAGCCGAGCCCTACCTCATCTACCCCACCATCGTCTACGACTTCCCCCTCGCCGTTTCCCCGCTTTCAAAACAGAAAGAAAACGAACCCGACTGGGTCGAGCGCTTCGAGTTCTACATCGGCGGCTTCGAGCTCGGCAATGCCTTTTCCGAGCTCAACGACCCTCACGAACAGCGCCGCCGCTTCGACCAACAATTGCAAGCGCGCGCTGGAGGCGACGAAGAAGCCCACGCCATGGATGAAGACTACATTCGCGCCCTTTCCTACGGCCTCCCGCCCACCGCCGGCGAAGGCATCGGCATCGACAGGCTCACCATGATCCTCACCGGTGCCCGTTCCATCCGCGACGTCATTCTCTTTCCACTTCTACGACCGGAAACTCCATAGATTCCTGCGGACCCACCCCTTCCACGCTCTCCGGCGGGTGCCTTCGCGTATACACAGCGTCTTCGAGCTCCGGCGCGAATTCAACCCGGTTGCGCCCGTTCTGCTTGGCCATGTACAGTGCCGCATCCGCGTCGTGTACTACCGACTCGACCTCCCGGTTCCGCTCACTCAACCACGCCACCCCGAACGAGCAGGTAACCGGTACCGTGTGCGCTCCGTGCACAACCGGACGCAACGCGATTGCCTCGCGGATATCCTCCAAACGCGCCGACGCCTGCTCCGGGTACAGTCCGGGGATAACGATCAGCACCTCTTCCCCCCCGTAGCGGCCCACAAAATCGTCCGGCCGCAGCGTCTCCTGGAATCGCTCCGCGCACTCCCGCAGCACCGCGTCACCCACCATGTGCCCGCACCGGTCGTTGATCGATTTAAAGTGGTCCAGGTCCGCCATGATCACGCACAAAGGCGCTCCGCTTTCGAGAGCCCGCCAGCGCATCCGGCTCAGCACCTCAAAGATCGCCGACCGGTTCAAAAGTCCGGTGAGCGCATCGCGCCGCGACGACTCGAGCAACTCCCTTTGCGCCCGCTCAAGATGTTCCTTTTCCGCGAGCAGCTGCGCCGTTTGCTCGTCCACCTTGCGCTTCAGCGTCGCTTCGCTCGTTTTCAGCCGGTGAAGGCTTACTTTCCACCACACCGTGCCCACCAACAAAGCCAGGATAAGCGCCGAAACCTTGGCCCGGTCCCGCCGGTACCACGGCGGCAGCACCGTAAACGCATAGTCCACCGGCTCGGAGTACGCGTGCACCCGCACATCCATCGCTTGGAGGCTCAAAACGTAGTCGCCCGGCGCGAGCGCTGAAAAACGCAGGCTTCCATTGGTCGAGCTTTGCCAGGCGTCCACGAGCCCGCGCAGCCGATAGCGGAACACAACCGCCCGGGGCCGTTTGTAGTCGGTCGAGAACAGCTCCGCGGTCAGCTCAGGGGCGCGCACGTTGAAGCGCGGCCCCGCGCCGGCGTGCAAGGCAATCCCGTTCAGCCGGACGTCGCGCACCCCGATCTGCGGAGCAGGCACGCGAAACAGCTCCCCCGGCTGGAGCAGATGGGAAAGCCCGCCCACGGTGCCGAACCACATCGAACCGTCTCCGTCCTCGTAAATAGCCCCGGTATTCGTATCGTCGGAAACAAGGCCGTCTTCTTGCCTGCAATGCACCCACCGATTCCCATCAAAGACATACACCCCGCTGTCCGTACCCACCCACAGCCATCCCCGTCGGTCGAACCGGATAAACGAGATGTCGTCGGTGCCGATCAAGGCTTCCGGCACGGCTCCAATCAGGCGCGCCCGGTCTCCGGCGACACGCAGGTGCAGTAAAGGGTAAGGGCTGGCACCCTGCATCCATAAAGTACCGTCCGGCGCGCTTTCCAGTGACGGATAGTCCGTCCTCCCCGCTTCCGACGGCAGCAAAACAGGCGTCCAAACATCCTTTTCCATGCGGTAGAGTCCGCCTTTGGCGGTAAACCAGAGCGTGCCGAACCTATCCTGCGCCACGCTCCACACATTCACCTGCGGTGCGCCCCGCGCCGTCACCCGATGCACCTCCGCCCAACCGTCCGCCGCGGATACATAGGCCACACCTTTGCCCGTGCAAAGCCAGATGCGCGCTGCCCCGGCATCCTGCTTCAACCGGTACACAAAGCCCAGATTGGGCTGGAGTTCCCGGATGCGCTCACGCCCCGGATCGTAGTCCAGAACCGCCCCGGTAGCCGACCCGGACCAGAGGTGCCCGCGCGCATCCTCGGCCAGCGTTTCAATATCCCCCATGCGCGCCCTTGCCTTTTGCGGCAGGGCGCGGCCGGCATGCTCGTCGATGCGGAGAAGATTGCCCGAAGCCGCGGCCCACATCCGCCCGCCCCGGTCGCGCAGCATCGCCCAGGTCACATTCCCGTCGACCCCCTCAAAGCGCGCCCAGTTCTGCCAGTTGCCATACCCTAGCCAGCGCCAGATGCCGCCTCCCACGGGTGCCAGCCAAAAGCCCCCTTGCTTGTCGAAAAACATCGTTACCAGCTGGCTGGGCGGCAGTCCGTTTGCCGCTGTCAGCCGCGTCCAGCGGCCATCTTCCAAGCGGGCCAGCCCATTGGGAAGCGTTGCCAAAATACTTCCATCCACGTCTTCCGTGATCTGGCTGTATCGGATATCCTCCTTCCCGCCCGGGTCGCCGAACCGGTCCACTCCCCACGTTCGGGGGTTCAGCCGCAGCACATCGCCGCCGCCACGCGCCCACACCTGCCCATCCCGCGCCACAAGAACCCGGCTCCAACGGTTCTTCGGAATTCCGCGCGCCGCGTTCCATTCTGTAACCTGCGGGGCGGTCGCCACTGCCTCCGCACGCGGGATCTCCACCTCGCAAAGCCCGCTGTCACAGCCCATCCACAACGCCCCGCGCGCGGGATCAGCCGCGAGCCCGGACGGCCTGGTAAGCGCCGGATGCCTGCTGAGAGTAGCGGCCGCGAACACATCCTCCATGGCCCATTTCTCGCCTCCGCCCTCCCTGCGCACTCGCTGTAAATGCCCGTTCATCAGCAGGTACACGGCATCCGGCAAGGCCGGCAGCGAGGAGATGGCGACTTCGCCGTCGAGCAGCTGGTCCAGGCCGATCGGCGCGACCACATGGATCACGCGGTCCGGCGTGAAGTACGCGAGGTGCTTGGTCCCGGCCACCCACACACGCCCGGCTCCATCCACATGCATGGCCAGCACCGAGCCTTCTTCCGCCCCGCGATAGCTTTGGACCTTGACGAAATGGCTGCTGTCGGCGAGGAACACACCATTCTCCGTCCCCACCCACAATACCCCGCGCCCGTCCTGCACAATCGCGCTCACATCCTGGTTCAGCAATCCGTCATTCTGCCCAAACTGCGCAAAGGTGTAATGCTGCGCACGGCCCTTGAGCGGGATCAGCAGCGATGCGCACAGGCAAACCAGCCCGAAAAAGCGTAACCCAACGGGTATCCGCCGTGGCCAAACAGAATCCGCCGCAGTCTGATTACGTAACCGTTCACGCAAAAAATCCCCAACAGCCCGGTGAAGGCTTGCAAGGCCCGGTAAACCGCTGCTGCTGTACCTATGCATGTTGGGAATCTACGGGACAGTAATTGTATTGCGCAAGACAGAAGTGTTACTTGCCCAAGAAAGGGTCACCTTTGTTCCATCAAAAGCGGAACTCCTTCGTTACTCACCCATCAAAAAGCGCCGCGTGGACCATGCCTTCCCTGTCGCGCCGTCGCACTCGACTAGGGTCGCGCTCAGGCGAGGATCCTCCTTTGCCTGCTCAAACCGAGCGGGCATCCCGGTCAAAAACCGGTGCAGCACATCCGCCTTTTCCACCCCGATCACGCTTCCATACGGCCCGCTCATGCCCACATCCGTCTGGTAGGCCGTGCCGCCCGGCAAAATCCGATCATCCGCTGTCGGCACGTGCGTGTGCGTACCAAGCACGGCGGTCACCCGGCTGTCCAGGTACCAGCCCAGTGCCGTTTTTTCGCTTGTGGCTTCCGCGTGGAAGTCCACCAGCACCACTGGCGCCGTCAGCTGCTTCAGCAGGTGGTCCATGGTGCGGAACGGGCAGTCGTTTGCCGCCATAAACACCCTTCCCTGCAGGTTCACGACTGCGTAGCGTTCCCCGCCCGGCAGCTCGCTTTCATACCACCCGAAACCCGGGGTCCCTTCCACGTAATTGGCCGGACGCAAAAGCCGTCGCGGGCGGCTCGCGCTGCCCGGCACAGCGGACTGCATGTACTCAATGATCTCGCGCTTGTCCCATACGTGGTTCCCTGTCGTGAGCACATGCGCGCCCAAGTCGAACAGCTCCTCCGCTATGGCGGGTGTAACCCCGAAGCCGCCGGCCGAGTTTTCCGCATTGATCACCAGCAGGTCCACCGCTTGCGATTGCACAAGAGCCGGAAGATGCTCCTTGACGATGTACCGGCCCGCATGCCCAAACACATCCCCGACAAATAGAATTCGCACCCCGCCGCACTCCCTCATCGAACGTAAAACCAGCAAACCATGCATCGTAGCATGGTCTTTTGTGCCAACCCCTCCCCACACCATTCGCTTCGCCTGGGCAATCGGCGACAATAGCCATACGCCATGCGTGACAACCCCGAAATTCCGCAACCGGACCTACAACAAGCTCCCCGGCACCCCGATCCGCCTTTTCACCCAAACCCCGCAAGACCCGGAAAACCTATATGGGTGGTCAGCGCCCTCCTCGGTCTTCTTTTTCTTTCCGTGCTCCTGTCGGCATTTTCTGTGTGGGTCATCCTGCGGCACCGCTGAGGCACCCTTCATGGAAAGGTTTACCTGTTTGAGTCCTTAAAGCATCGCTTTAAGATTTTGCTTCCAGGTGCATGCCTGCTTCATAAAGACAGCAGAAAGGCAGTCAATGGTCTGCCCAGTCACCAGCCACTCTCAGTAGCGGCTTAGCGCCGCAATCGCTTGGAAGATACGCTCCGGCTGCGGCAGAATCGCATCCTCGAGCAAGGGTTGGTAGGCCACAAATGTATCCATGCCCGCCACCCGCCGCACCGGCGCATCCAGATCGTCAAAAAGCTCGTCCGCGATCCGCGCCGCGATCTCGGCCCCGTACCCCCAGCTCTGCATATCCTCATGCGCCACCAGGACCCGACTGGTTTTCCGGACCGACTCCGCGATCGCCTCCCAGTCGTAAGGCGAAAGTGTCCGCAGGTCGAGCAGCTCCACCTGGATACCCAGCTCCCGCTCCGCCCGTTGCGCCGCCTGCAGTGCCCGCGGCACCACCGCGCCATAGGTCACCAGCGTCATATCGGTCCCTGCGCGCACGGTCGCCGCCTTGCCGAACGGAATCGTGTACTCCGGCCCCGGATCCAGCGCCTTCGCGTACGGCTCCCGGTACAACCGCTTGTGCTCGAGGAAGAGCACCGGGTCATCGCACCGGATCGCCGTCCTCAGCAGCCCGTTGGCGTCGAGGGCATTGGAAGGCATCACCACCCGGATCCCCGGCGTATGCGTAAACATCACCTCGCCTGACTGCGAGTGGTAAAGTGACCCGCCTGTGAGATAGCCACCGATCGGGCAGCGAATCACCAGCGGGGCCGAGAACGTTCCGTTCGACCGCCAGCGCAGGTTTGAAAGCTCGTTCCGCATCTGGTGCAGGGCCGGCCATATGTAGTCGAAAAATTGAATTTCCACCACCGGCTTCATGCCGCGCACCGCATAGCCCAGCGCCCGCCCAACAATGTTCGCCTCGGCCAACGGCGAGTTAAACACCCGTTCGCCGCCGAACTCGGTCTGCAACCCCGCCGTCAGCTTGAAAACGCCGCCTTTGCCCTTCACCTCGCCCGCGCGCAGCGCCGCTTCCCGGCTTGCATCCGCCACATCCTCGCCATACACCACGATGCGCGGATCCCGCCGCATCTCCTCATGCAGGCAGGAGTTGATCAGCTCCGCCATGGTTCGCGTCTTCGCCTCTTCCGCCGGCTGCGGTTCCGCTCGGAAGGCCGCGCCGTCCGCATGGAGATCTTCCGAATACACATGCCGCGGAATGCTCGCGACCTCCGGCAGCGCCGCCGCGAGCGCCCGGTCCGACGCTGCGATCACCTCGGCATCGACCCGAAGCTCCAGCGCTCGGATGCCGGTCTCATCGAGCAGCCGCTCGCGCAACAGGAAATCCCGGTAGCGCGGTAAAGGATCCCTCAGCGCGTCCGCCTCAATCTCCGCCGCGCTTCGGTAGGAGCGCTCGTCGTCCGACTCCGAGTGCGAGTACGGCCGGACCACATGCCCATGCACAAAGGCAGGTCCGTTCCCCGCCCTGCACCACGCCACGGCCTCGGCCACAGCCCCGTAGCTGGCAATGGGGTCGGTCCCATCCACCTCGGCGAAAAAGAAGTTCGGAAAATTCCGCACCAGCCGCGATATGTTCCCACCCGGCGTGTTCACCTCCACCGGCGTCGAGATCGCGTACCCGTTGTCCTCGACCAGGTACAGCACCGGCAGCTTTGCATTGGAAGCTGTGTTTAAGGACTCCCAAAATTCGCCCTGCGAGGTCGAGCCCTCCCCGATTGAAAGATAGGTCACCTCATCGCCCTCGAACCGAACATCCTTGTACGCCCTGTAATCGCCTCCGGAACCATCCTGGGAGACCTTTGCCGCCGCCTCCGGGTGCCGCGCGAAATACCGCCCCGCCTCTGCGCAGCCGATCGCATGCAAACACTGGGTCGCCGTCACCGAAGACGACGAAACGATGTTCAGCCGTGGATTGCCCCAGTGGCACGGCATCTGCCGCCCGCCGCTCGCGGGGTCGGCTGCCGCACCTACCGCCTGCAGCAGCAGCTCTTCTACCGTCGAGCCCAGCGTCAAACACAGCGCACGATCCCGGTAGTACGGGAAAAACCAGTCGTAGCCGGCCCGAAGCGCCATGCCGGCCGCCACCAGCAGCGCCTCGTGTCCCGCACAGGAAATCTGAAAGAACACCTTTTGCTGCCGCTTCAGCAGGATCTCCCGATCGTCCGTCCTCCGGGACAGGAACATCAAACGGTACATCTCGATCAGCTGTTCCTTGCCGAGCCCAGCGAAGCGCGATCTGCCCGTCTGCGCTTCCGTATCCCCCAGGAGAATCTCACCGGCCGCCATCCACGCTCCCCCTCATCGCTGCACTCCACCGCGGCTCCAGTCTATAGCCGTCCGCTCTCCCATTAGACGAGTTAAACGAGAGGCTCAGTAGCCGCGCATCCTTTCCTTCACACTTTTCGCCAGTTTCTCAATCTCATCGCTCTTTTTCAGGACAGTGAGCGACAGCTCATCTTTGCTGCTCTTCCCTACTTCCTCATGCAGCTGCTGCGCCAGGAACAGCAGTTTGTCCGTGTCCGCAATCAGTTGTTTCTGGCGGTCGCTGTTGCGACGCTGCTCCATGTGCTCCTGCAAGCGCGCTTCCATGCCGGACGGATCGCGGCCGTTCTCTGTTTCCGTTCCGCCCCGGGTCACACGCGGGCTGCCCGAGGAACCGAGGCCGCTGCTTTGTGCTTGTCCCGCGCCGGCCCATCCGCCGGCGGCCCATGCCACTGCGGAAGCGGCCAGCAAACAAGCCGCCGCACGTCTGGCGCTTCTCCCGGCTCCAAAGCGGATCCTTTGAAAAAACCTTCCGCCCCACCCCGTGCAACCCTCAAACTGGAGTCTGTATCGCATTGCGTCCCATCCCCATCCCAAAGGAACACTCGCATGCTACTCCTTTTCGCGGCGGCTCCGGTAGAGGCGCAACCCCACTTCCGCCGCGAGTTCCTTTCGCCCGACAAGCTCTTTGAAACCGCCCAGCACCTCGTCCTCGACATCCTCCCCAAGGTCCTCATCATCTGCTTCATCGCCTGGCTGCTCATCCGCATCCTCAGCTTCTTCACCGACCGCATGGCCCGCATCGCCGAGCGCCACGCCGCCGCCGCTACCCGCGTCTCCCAGGCCCGCACCCTGTCTTCCGTCCTTCGCGCCACCGGCATCGGCATCATCGGCTTCCTCGCCGTTCTGCAAGTCCTGCCATTGATCGGCTTCAACCTCGGCCCCCTGCTCGCCTCCGCGGGCGTCGCCGGCGTCGCCATCGGTCTTGCCTGCCAGGCCGTCGTCAAGGACTGCCTCAACGGCACCCTTTTTCTGCTTGAAGACCAGTTCAATGTCGGCGACGTCGTCAAGGTCGCCACCTTCTCCGGCCAGGTCGAGGCGATGACCCTGCGCAAAACCACCCTCCGCGACGGCGACGGCACCCTTTACATCATCCCCAACTCGCAGATCACCACTGTCGCCAACATGACCCGCGACTATTCAGTCGCGACCATCAACGTCGATGTCGACTTTTCCGCCAACCCCGACGTGGTCCTCCCCGTCCTCCGCGAAGCAGCGATGTCCGTCCGCAACGACCCCGCCTTCAAGGACGCTTTTCTTGAGGACCCCACTCTGCTCGGCGTCGACCAGGTCAAGGGTTCGGTCATCACCTACCCCATCCTGCTCAAAACCCGCGCCAACCAGCAGTGGGACGCCAAACGCGAGCTGCAACGCCGCGTCCGCATCGCCCTTGAGCAGCACCATCTGCTCCCTGGCGATCCTCTGCGCGTCTTCACCGCCGACGGTCCCCAGGCCCTCGGCCCCGGTGCCCACCGCCATCGCGAGGAATCGCGAGACTCCACCGCCGAACCCGCCCCCTCCGGCCATCAGGACATCAACCCCTTCACCGGCGAAGGGCTGTAAAATGGTTTGTAGCTGCTGAAACATGCATCGGGAGAGTTAGAAAAGGGTCATCCTGAGCGCAGCGAAGGACCTGCTTTTAGCCTGCTCCTCAATACACAAAATGTACGAAGACCTGGTATACCCCCAATCTCCCGGCATACACTCTCAACGAGGTCCCTCGCCCATGCGCCTCCCACACCTCCTCCTTCTCCTGCTCTCACCCCTAAGCCTGAACGCCCAGGCTCCCCCGCCCGAAGCTGCTGTTACCGCCGACACGACCTGACTCCAACAAATCGACACCGGCGGCTACCAGTCCGCTTACCAGGCCGCAGCCAAAGCCATGCAATCCGCCGCCACCGAACAGCAGTTCGCCCAGGCTACGAAGAACGCCCGCACCCCGCTCGGCGACCTCCGCTCCCGCAAACTCTCTGACTCCAAGCAAACCATCACCCTGCCGGGCCTTCCCGATGGCCATGAGGAAACTCTCCTCTAGCCATCGCTGGCATAGCGCCGCCACATTCCTCTGCTGAAAGCCAAAGAGAGTGACGATGTCTATAGCCGTCACGTCACGCGCAGTCTCTGAAATAAAGGTTCCCGTTGGGCCTTGCATTCCTCCCGAACTACAGCAGCTCGACGCCTCTTTTAGTCTAGTTGGTTGGAAATAGACGATGGATCGATCCAGGAGATTCGGTAACGTCACAGGCCCCAGGGTCATCTCAGGATAATGCGCCTATAAAGCTTGTGCAGTGATTGGCGACAAAGCTGCACTATGTGGTGGCCCCGGAGACAATCGGCAGTCTCCGGGCTGCTGGACGCCAACACAGGCACTCTGGTGTGGCTACGACAGGAGCCTCTTGAGCAGGCCCTCAGGTGGATTGTCGAATGCTCGCACGGTTCTTTCTGCAGTGCTGCGAGCACTGGCTGGATTGGTGCCAGTGATGATGCGGCCAGCAGTCACAGAGTAGTCGTCAAAGGCCGACATGGGCGAACTGTAATCTGCTCCAACTTTGCTGACAGCTTCGAGAACCGTCGAAACACCGTCAGATTTCAGCCTGTCGAGAACATTCAGGACCATCTCTCCTTCCGTTGTGAATCCGGTCACCGTCTTACCCGCGATAACAGACTTCCCGGTCTTGGTGTCGATGATCGCTGGCAGCAGCACCGGACCGTGGCAAACAGCAGCAAGGATGCCACCTCGATCCCAGACATCTAGGGCTATGGCCTGGAGTCCCTTAGCTTGCGGGTAATCGTAAAGGGCGGCATGGCCAGCGGAGGCGAAGAACAATCCATATTGTCCGCCGTTCACGTCGGACGCCTTCATACAGTGTGCCGTGAGCTTAACCATGAACGGGCTATTCGCATTCTCATGCACGGCCTTGTCGCTTCCCGCCAAGAAGGGCGGCGTGAGAGAGAACTCATCAAAAC
Source organism: uncultured Acidobacteriaceae bacterium (assembly GCA_964247895.1). Taxonomy (GTDB): domain Bacteria; phylum Acidobacteriota; class Terriglobia; order Terriglobales; family Acidobacteriaceae; genus EB88. Next base: position 3,281 of record CAXTWG010000048.1, on the reverse strand, counting down.
CAAACAAGCCGGTTTCAGAGGCGAAATCTACCTCGAAACCTGCCGCCGTCAATACTTGGAAGGGGTGTAGAGCTTCGGTGAAAAATACACCTGTTTTGGACCCATCGGGAAAGATGGCACCTTGGAAGCTGCTGACGGAGATGAGCGCTCTACGAGGGAGAGTTTTGAACATGTCTGTAGTCCTTTGTCTTTACAGAGTTGGTATGCGGGTGTGGACGCGGACGCTGTGCTGTTCATTGATGGAGTTGAGTCCAGAGGACGCGAAGGATTGTCCGGTACAACGTCGATGCGAGATGAGCTAAACTGGTTAGGCGTAGACCAGTCGTCTACATTTATAGACCGACCGTCTACCAAAAGCAAGCGTCCGGTTTATACACACATCAGAGACCGCGCTAGGTGTTCTTAGAGCTCAGCCGAGCGGGGGTTAGAGAGCCTCACCGACAAGAATTCGTTCGGTCGCTGCATTTGCATTAGCAAACGAAGCACGATCATGTGAGATTTTCGCTAAAAGGCTAGCACCCATCCACAATTGATAGAGCGTCTGGGCGGTCGCACTTGGACTTCCGGAGATTGCGATAGAACCGTCAGCCACTCCCTCTTTAAGGACGCGAGAGAGTCGAGACACAATTGCCGAGGTGCCGACCTTTAACGCGAGTCGCATATCTTCCGACATATCGGAGACTTCAGCGCCGAGTTTCACTGCTAGACATTTCCCGTTAGGATCGTCGTGCTCTTGGTTTGCTCTGAAGATCCGCCAATATGCGGTGAGCCGATCCCGGGCAGTGCGGCCGGGCTCCGATAAAGACGCGTCAATCTGCAGGAGATCTTTCTCAAAATAGTACTCAAGCAATTCTTTCCCGAAAGCCTCTTTGGAGGCGAAGTAATAATAGAATGAACCTTTTGGAATGCCGGCGGCACCCAGAAGTTGGTTAAGCCCTACCGCTGCAAAGCCTTTCGCCCCGACGATGCGTTGCGCCGTGTCAAGGAGGTGTATCTTTGCCGTGCTGTTGCGGGAGGTTGGTTCCTTCCGAGCCATTCCTTCATAGTAGTCGGGTTTTTAGGGTGAAGTCGATGCGTCTGCACGAGCATCCGCAACTCGGGTGAGGGCCTCCTGCTGTGCCGACGGTGCGGTGGACGATCGGCCGAAAGATGGTCGGATCAAGCCGGGCATAGCGCGCCAGCTTCTCCGCATCGACCTGGTCGCTCTTCCGATCACTGTGCGAGATTGCTCGCAGCTAACGGACGTTCGCCACGATGACTTCATAGCCTAGCTCGTGCAGCTGTTCGCTGATCCAGATCGAGTGCGTCCAGCCTCCATCGCGACCCGCGCTGGAGCCAGATACGTCCTATCGCAATATCAGGTTGCCTTCACCAAAAAAGCCGATGCTCTTGAAACCGTGGTCGCCGCCCAGTCCGAAGACGGCACATGGCACGTCGCCGGCTATTACATCCGCTAGCTGTTACAAAGCGTTCAGCCAGCCCAGGTGCGCCTTCACCAGCACAGCCGTCGCGTGCGCGAAGCCTTTGTAAGGCGCCGATCCGTTTTCAGCCTCCTCCACAAACAATCCCTCATCCTTGTTGTGGACCTGCTTCATGTCCTCCACGTAAAACCGGTCGAACTCCGCTGCCGGCACTGCCTTCAGCTTCGCTAGCCGTGCAGAAAACTCCGCGTTCAATCCAGGCTTGATCGCCACCCCGGTCGCCCCTGCGATGCGCTTCAGCTCCGCATTCACGCCTTCGTGATCGTGCGACTCGAGCACGCCGAAGTCCTTCACAAAAGAGGTCATCCCACGCATGGCGGCGACCTTGCCTGCTTCCACCTCATACAGCCCACCCTGCGACACTTTTGCCGCAAACGACTGATCGGCCCCGGACGCGGCGGCCCATGCCGTCGTCCCGCCCGCGAAAAGGAGAGCCAACCCCGCTAAAACAATACCGCCTACCCGTGCTCCCTCGCTTTGCTGCATCTTTTCCTCTCCTTCATTACCCCTGCCGATGCTACACGCCCCGGAGAGCCGCCGTTAACTCTTGCGGCCCCCGCACCGGCGGCAAACACACCATCCCCCGGCACACCACTGCGAAGCTGTCTTCCTCCCCGAGCTGCGGCAGAAACGGCAGCGTTTCCGCCAGGGCAGCCGGCAGCTCCTCTTTCACCAGCTGCGCCCGGTTCAGCCGGATCACGCTTTTGTTCACCGCCCAAGGCTTCCCAGCCGCAGCCGCAAGTGCGGCACTCGCCTGATCGGAACCCACAACCACCACCTGCACAGGTGCAAGCAGGAACCGCTCCAGTGCCAGCCCATAGCTCGCCGCATACAACCCGAACTGCGCCGCCACCCCCCCAAAGCACTCCAGCGTGTCCTCCGCCAGCTCCCGCAGCTCTTCATCCCCGTTCAGCGCATACACCCGTAGCAACGCCGCCGCGGCGCTCGCGTTGCCCGCGGGCGTCGGTGCATCCTGCAACGGCTTCCTCCGCGCCCCCAGCACCCCTAGCTGCTCTCCAAACGCAATCTCCGTATCGAAGAACCCGCCCCCCACCCGGTCCGCGAACCGCTGCACCATTGCCTTTGTAATTGCCTCCCCAGCCTCCCGGTACCGCGCCTGCCCGGAGCTCTGCCACCCATCCAGGCACGCATGCGCCAGGTACGCATAATCTTCAAGTACCCCAGGGGCTGCCTGCGCCGCCGTGTGCCCGTCCGCATACGCCACAACATGCTTTAACTTTCCATCTGGGAGGGACCAGGCCTCCTCCAACACCCGGTCCAGCGTTTTCAGCGCGAACTCCTGCGATCCCACCTCGCCCAAAGCCTCCGCAGCCGCCAAATACGCCGACACCCCCATCCCATTCCACCCCGTATAGATCGTCCGGTCGATGAACGGCTCCGGCCTTTTCTGCCGCGCTTCCAGCAATTTTCGGTGCGCGGCTTCCAACAACGCCGCCCCATGCTCCGGCTCCATCCCCAGCGCCTGAGCCACCGCCGCCACACTCCGGTCCACCCGCAGCACACACTTGCCTGGGTTATGGTGCATGTCTCCTACGTTGCGCACCCCGTAGTACGCCACCGCGAACCGCAACTCGTCCCCTGCGTCCCGCAGCACCGCCTCGACTTCCTGGAGCGACCAGGTAAAGTAGTCCCCATCATCGTCGAGCGAGATATCCGCATCCTGCGACGCATAAAACCCGCCCCGCTCCCGGTCACTGAGCGACCCATCCATCCACCTGAGCACATCCCGCACCACCCGCCCGAACTCCGGCTCCCCATCGCCCTGGAAGGCATGCGCAT
>CAXTWG010000047.1:0-18920 GCA_964247895.1 uncultured Acidobacteriaceae bacterium | reverse complement strand
CCCCCAGACCGCCCCACAACCCACTGAGGCATAATCACCTCATGCCTGCTCCTTTGTGGAAGCCCGACAGCTGGTTTGCTCGTCTTGCCGAGCTGGTGGCGCGCTCGCAGGAGAAAAAAGAAGCCCCTCTCCGCCGCGATGTCCGCTCCCTGGGGATGCTTTTGGGCGAGGTACTCCGCGAACAAGCCGGCGATGCGCTATACACCCGTGTGGAAGAGCTTCGCCTTGATGCCATCCGCCGGCGCGAGGAGCTCACCCAAGACCGTATCCACCAAGCCGAGCAGGGCATGCAGCAAACCGTCCTCAACATCAGCCGGCTCCCCATTCCCGAGCTCACCCAGCTTTCCCGCGCGTTCACTCTTTATTTCGAGCTCACCAACCTGGCAGAAACCAACCACCGCAAGCGCCGCCGCACCGCCGCCCAAATCTCCGGCGCGGCTGCCGCCCAACGTGGGTCTTTCCGCGGTACGCTGCACGCCATGCGCGAGGCCGGCATCCCCGCCGAAGAAGCGCTCGCGCACCTTCGCAAGATTGTCATTACGCCTGTTTTCACCGCGCACCCCACGGAAATCGCCCGTCGCTCCGTACTATTTAAGCGCCGTCGCATGGGTGAGCTGTTGGAGGCGCTCGACCGCATCCCGCTTGCCGATGAGGAACTCGCCGCGCTCCAGGCCGACCTCACGGCCGAGGTCACCTCACTCTGGCAGACCGACGAGGTTCGCAGTCGCCAGCCCACCGTCGCCGACGAGATCAAAATGGGACTCGACTATTACGAGGTTTCCATTTTCGCGACGCTTGCCCCGCTCTACGCGGAGCTCGCCAATGCTCTGCAAACCGAATACGGGCTTGTAACCAGCCTGCACGACCTGCCGATCCTGCTGCGTTTCGGCTCCTGGATCGGCGGCGACCGCGACGGCAATCCCTTCGTCACCCCCGCGGTCACGCTGGAAAGCGTGCAGGATGCCCGACTCCGCCTTCTCGCCCACTACCAGGCCGAGATCAAGAAACTGATTGCGTTGCTGACCAGCTCCGCCCAGCAAGCAAAGGTCAGCGATGCGCTCGAAACTCGGCTCAGGCATTATCTCGTCTCCGCCCAAACCGAGCAGGACGAGCAATACGCCGCCCACTTTGAGTTCGAGGTTTACCGCCGCTTTGCCGCCTGCATGGGCGCGCGGCTCGGCAACACGCTGGGCCTGCCCGCGGGCGAGCCCGGCACCCTTGAAGCAGCCCTCACTGCGCTCCCTGCCTACCCGGACGCAGAGGAGTTCCTCAGCGATCTCGAACTGATGCGCGAAAGCCTCCTGGCCAACCGCGGCGAGCGCTTAGCCGCTGCCCTCATCGAACCACTTCTGCTTCAGGCCCGAACCTTCGGTCTCCATCTGCACACCCTCGATGTCCGCCAGCACGCTCGCTTCCACACCGCCGCCCTCGATGAGATCGCCAGCTGCTCTGAAGGGGCCCGCGCCTCCGTTCCCGCCCCCTTCACCCCGCAAACGCTTGACGTACTTGAAACTTTCAACGCCGTTGCCGAGGTCAAGCGAAGCGCCGTCCCCGAGGTTATACGCACCTACGTCGTCTCCGGCGCGGCGACGAAAGAAGACGTACTCGCCGTCCTCTGGCTTGCCCGTTTCAGCGGCATCCGCGTCTCCGGCAGTGACAAAGACCCCGGCCTGATGCCCGTTCCGCTCTTCGAGTCCATTGAGGATCTGCGCAATGCCCCGCAAGTCTGCCGCGAGCTCTGGGCCGACCCCGCCTATCGAGCACTCCTCGCAAGCTGGGGCAACGTGCAAGAGGTTATGCTCGGCTACTCCGACTCCAACAAGGACGGAGGCATGCTCACGAGCACCTGGGAGATCTTTCGCGCGCACCGCGCCCTCCACCAGGCTGCGCACGAAGCCGGTATCCGTTTGCGCCTTTTCCATGGCCGAGGCGGGACGGTGGGACGTGGCGGCGGCCCGACCCACCGCGCCATCTACGCCCAGCCGCTCGACGGCTTCGACGGCGAGCTCCGCATCACGGAGCAAGGCGAGGTGCTGAACTGGAAATACGGCGATACGGTGCTCGCCGAGCGCAACCTGGAGCTTGCCATCGCCGCCGCCTTGGACGCGCTTGCCCGGCCGAATCTCCGCGCCGGCGGCCACTACACCGGCGAGCTCAAACCGGAGTGGGAAGCCGCGCTAGAAAGCCTTTCCGCCTCCGCGCTCACCTTTTACCGCGAAGGCATTCTTGAGGATCCCGAGGTTTTCGACTTCTTCGAGCTCGCCACCCCGATGGCCGAGCTGGAACACGCCAAAATCGGCTCCCGCCCTGCCCGCCGCGGCGGCAAGCGTTCCTTTGAAAGTCTGCGCGCGATTCCGTGGGTTTTCGGCTGGACGCAGAGCCGCCTGCTCATCCCCGGCTGGTTCGGCGTCGGCCATGCAATCGCCGCCTACACGCAGCAGCCGGATGGTTTGGCCCTGCTTCAAGCCATGACGCGTGAGTTTCCCCTGTTTATTGACCTCATTCGCAACGTTGAGGTCGCCCTTGCGAAGGCCGACCTCGGCATCGCCGCCCTGTACGCTTCGCTCATGCCCGACGCGCAGGCGCGCGAGCGTGTCTTTTCAAAGTTCCAGGCCGAGTACACGCGCACGCACGAAGCTGTCCTCGCCGTCACCGGTCAGACTGCCCTGCTGGAAACAAACGCGGTCCTCGCCCGCTCCATTAAACTTCGCAATCCTTATGTCGATCCGCTTTCGCTGATCCAGGTCGATCTGCTCCGCCGCAAGCGCGCCGGAGAGGACACCCCGGAGGTCAACCGGGCGATCGCCGGGACGATCAATGGAATTTCCGCTGGGTTGCGGACTACGGGGTAGCCATCCTTCACCAAAACAAAATGTCATCCAGAGAAGCGTAGCGACGAAGGATCTGCTTTCGCTCGTGCTCGAAATTTAAACCGCCTGCGCGGCTTGCGGCCACTTCGTGGCGTGTCTTCAAGGAACCTTCATAACACCGTTGTATCGACCGAATTCTCCTCCACCGCCTTCGGCAGCAGCGACTCCGCCGACAATGCCCCAACATCCCTCAGCCGCGGAAACCATACCGCCCACACCCCCGTGACCACCAAGGATCCAACCCCGCCCAGTACTACCGCCCGCACTGCCCCGAACCAATGGGCTGTAAGCCCACTTTCGAACTCGCCCAGCTCATTCGAGGCGCCCAGAAACAGTGAGTTTACCGCCGACACGCGTCCCCGCATCTCGAGCGGCGTCGCCAGCTGCAGGATCGACGACCGGATCACCACGGAAACCATGTCCGCCGCCCCCGTCGCCAGCAGTGCCAGGAGCGAAAGCGCAAAGGACCGCGATAGCCCAAACACTACCGTCGCCGCGCCAAACAGCGCCACACACACTAACATGCGCTTTCCTGCATCGCGCTGGATTGGACGAAAGGTAAGGAGCAGCGAGACCGCCAAGGCTCCCACGCCTGGCGTGGCGCGCAGCAGCCCCAACCCTTCCGGCCCCGTGTGCAGGATTTTTGCCGCGAAGATCGGCAGCAGCGCCACCGACCCGCCCAGCAACACCGCAAATAAGTCGAGCGAAATGGATCCCAGCAGCACCTCCGTCCGCAGGACATAGCGCACCCCGGCCAGCAATACATCCCAGGACACAGCCTTGCTCTCCAGCCGCCCCACCCGCACCCGAAGCATGCTGACCAGCAGGAGATACCAGGCCAGGGTCGACAGCGTAAACAGGTACACGATTCCGCCGCCGGCGAGCCGTGGAGGCACCCTGCCCATCGTGTACAGCAGCCCGCCGATGGAAGGCCCGGCGACGGTCGCGATCTGGAAGATGGTCGCCCCCCAGGTCACCGCGTTCACAAAGTGTTCTTTCGGCACCAGGCTCGGGATCAGCGCCGAGGACGCGGGCCCGCTGAATGCCCGTCCCAACCCAATCAGGAACAGCACCCCGTAAATCGGGAACACACCCTTGGGCGTTCCAGCCCAGGAGTATCCAATCAGCGCCGCCGTGCACACAGCCTGGAGCGCGTAGCACACCAGCACCACCCGACGCCGGTCGAAACGGTCTGCCACGTGCCCCGCCGGCAGCAGAAACAAGAGCCCCGGCAAAAACAGCGCCAGTCCCGTATATCCCAGGTCCAACGCCCGATGCGTGATCTGATACACCTGCCAGGCCACTGCCAGCGCCTGCGCTTCCGCACCGATCACCACCGCGCATCGCGCCGCTTGGTAAAACCTGAAATCCCTAGACCGAAACGCCGCGACGCTCTCTGCCGAGCTATCTGCCATTGCTTCTCACTCCGCCTCCGCACCCGGCCTAACTGGAAAGCATCTCATACGGGGTATGGCCGACGAGCGTAAACCCTCCATCAGCGACCCCATCGAGCGCGGCATCCGCTCCGTCGCCCGCATGGAGCAGATGCACGAAGACGAGTCCACAGCCATCGAGCGGTTCGCGACCACCATCGCCACCTTCGCCGGCAGCAAGATTTCGCTCGCGTTCCACTTCATCCTTCTTTCGAGCTGGCTGCTCATCAATACCAATCACTTCCCGAGCATCAAGCCTTTCGACCCTTACCCGTTCTCGCTTCTCTCGTCCTGCGTTTCCTGCGAGGGCGTCCTGCTCACCGTTTTCGTGCTTTTCAAGCAGAACCATATGCAGCGCCGCTCCGACCACATTGAGCAGCTCAATCTCCAGATCGATCTCCTCACCGAGAAAGAGGTCACCAAGGCGCTCCAACTGCTTCGCGCCCTTTGCATTAAGCTGGACGTTCCCGAGCCCCTCGCCGATGCCGAACTATCGGAGATGAGTCAGGTCACCTCCGTCGGCACCCTCGCCGAACGCATCCTTGAAGATCTGCCGCCCAAGGCCTAAGCAACTCCACGAAGGATGCTTCTTACTTATTTACAAATACACGCCACGAAGTGGCCGCCAGCCGCGCAGGCGGTCTTACCTTCTACGACCTTTTCAACCCTTGAAAACGACGCTCCCTGCGGACACTGTCCATCGCACCTTGCCTTGCATCCCCCACCCATCGAAGGGCGAGTTCCTCCCCTTGCTCACCGACGCGGATGCAGCGTACGTCCATTGTGCAGCCGGATCAAGGATCGTTAAATCCCCCCGGTCTCCGATTGCCAATCCCCCTCCGGAAATCCCCAGCACCCGCGCCGGCTCTGTCGACAACAGGGCCAGCACGCGTCCCAGCGCCATCCCATGCTCCCCGTGCAGCACCCGCATCGCGAGTCCCAGCGCCGTTTCCAGTCCAGTGATTCCGTTCGGAGCCCGCTCAAACTCCTGCTCTTTCTCAAAGGCAGCATGGGGCGCATGGTCGGTCGCGATGCAATCGATGGATCCATCCAGCAGCCCTTCCAGCATCGCCGCCCGATCCGCCTCGGCGCGCAGCGGCGGGTTCATTTTCGCAAGCGTACTGTAGTCTGCAATCGCGCTCTCGTTCAGGACAAAATGGTGCGGCGCCACCTCGCAGGTCACACGCAGCTCGTCCCGCTTGGCCGCGCGAACCGCGTTCAGTGCCTCCGCCGTCGAGATGTGCTGCACATGCAGCCGCGCCTCCACACCCTCGTTCCGCAGAATTCGCACAAGCGCGATGTCCCGCTCCACCAAGCCGGATTCCGCCTCCACCGGCATACCCCGCAACCCCATCCGGAAAGCGAGCGCCCCCGCATTCATCGACGCGCCCCGCGTCATACGCGTGTCTTCGGCGTGCTGTACTACCGGCAACCCTGCTGCGGCTGCGGTCCACAGTGCGTCTCGCATGATCGCGTCGCCAAGGATCGGCTTGCCATCGTCCGAAACGGCCACCGCGCCTGCCTCGCGCAGGGCAGCGTAGTCGGTCAGCTCCGCCCCCATGCTCCCCACGGTCGCCGCCGCTACGGGCAGCACCCGCACCACTGCTCCGCGCTCCGGGCTTTGCACCCACCGCACCCACTCCGGCGTGTCCGTCACAGGCGCCGTGTTCGGCATGGCGCACACGGTCGTAAATCCGCCAGCAGCCGCTGCGCGCGTACCCGTTGCAATCGTCTCCTTCCACCTCTGGCCCGGCTCCCGCAGATGGACATGGATGTCGATCAACCCCGGCGCAACCACCAGCCCCGTAGCGTCCAGTTTTTCGTCTGCTTCCAGTGAGCCCGGCGCGCTGACAGCCGCAACCAATCCATCCTGGAGCAGGATGTCGAAAAGGCCGTCGACCCCGTTCGCCGGGTCGATCAATCGGCCGCCATGCACCAGCAGTTTGCTCACCGCCCCACCCCCAGCGCCCGCGCTACGAGCGCCATTCGCACCGCAACCCCGTGCCGCACCTGCTCCTCGATCAAGGACCGCGATCCATCCGCCACCACGTCCGTAATCTCCAGTCCGCGGATCATCGGCCCCGGATGCATTACCCACAGCTCCGTCTGCGCCGCAAGGCGCTCCTCATGGAGCTGGTACGCCGCCCGGTACTCCTCCAGATCCAAATGCAACCCTGCCAATCGCTCCCCCTGAATCCGCAGCATGATCACCACATCCGCCTGCTGGAGCGCCCGGTCGAAGTTGCGCTCAATCTCCACTCCCGGTCCAAGCCCTCCCGCCTCGACAGGCAGCAGCGGCAAAGGTCCGCACAGAATTACGCGCGCGCCCAGCCTGGGCAGCAGCATGGCATTGGACCGCGCCACCCGGCTGTGCAGAATATCTCCGCAGATCGCCACCGTTACCCCGGCAAGCGTCCGCGCATTCACCTGCTCCACCCCGTCCCGCAGCACACGCAGGGTCGTCCGCAGGTCGAGCAGCGCCTGCGAGGGGTGCTCGTGCATCCCATCCCCCGCGTTCAGCACCGGCAACCCGGTCGCCTGCTCCAGCAGGTACGGCGCGCCGGAGAATGCACTCCGCAAGATGATGGCCTCCGCGCCGAGCGCCCGCAGCGTGATACCCGTGTCCTTGAGCGACTCGCCTTTCTCGATGCTGGACGACTTCGAACTCACCAGCGTCGTGTCCGCACCCAGCGCCTTCGCGGCCAGCTCGAAGGAGGTCCGGGTACGCGTGCTCGACTCATAAAACAGGAGCGCTATCCGCCGCTTGAGCAGCTGCCGCGAGCGCGCGACCGGGTCCTCGGCTTCCAGCTCCGACGCCAGCGTAAGAATCTCGCTCACGTCCTCCAGCACCAGATCCCCCACACTCAGCAGCGAGCCTGCAACCCGCACCCTACACGCCCTCCGCCGGGATGCGCTCCACGATCAGCACCTGCTCATCGCCGTCGATCTCGCGCAGCTTGACCTCGATAATCTCCTGCCGTGAGGTTTGCACCACCCGGCCCGTGAAGCTGGCCTCAATCGGCAGCTCCCGGTGCCCGCGGTCGATAAGCACCAGCAGCTGCACCCGGTTCGGCCGCCCGTGCGCGAACAGGGCGTCGAGCGCTGCCCGGGTCGTCCGCCCGGTGTACAGCACATCGTCCACCAGCACAATGTTGCGCCCGGTCACATCGAAGCCGATCTCCCCGGGATGCACGACCGGCCGCGTGTCGTGCGTGGACAGGTCGTCGCGGTAAAACTCGATGTCGAGCGCGCCCACATCCACCGGCTGCTTCTCGATCCCCGCAATCAGCGCCGCCAGCCGCTGGGCCAAGGGCACCCCCCGCCGCTTGATACCCACCAGTCCAAGGTTCGCGCCACCATGGTTTTTTTCGATAATCTGATGCGCCAAGCGCACCAGCGTGCGCTCAATCTCCGACGGAGACAGAATCCGTCCTTTTTCCCGCAGCGTTGCCGTCCCGGTAGCAGTCATCGATTCCAGCATAGCGCGGCCCGCGCCAATGCTGCCCCTTTAGCGCACCAGAGCCGTGATGCGCTCCATCGCAAACCGGATTCCCTGCTCCTCCAGCACAAACTCCGCCGGCGCTTCAAGCCGACCTTGTACATACCGGTGCATCGCCCCGCGCCTAGGGTCGAGCAGCCAGATCTGCGGCACCCCCATTGCTTCGAAGTCTGCCAGCCGCGCCATGATGCGGCTATACCGGTCCAGCCGCGAAACAACCTCAAACACTGCCAGCGGCGCATGGAGCACTACAGGGTCGCGCGGCTTTCGGGCATCCAGAATGGCTACATCCGCCACGCGGTAACGCCGTTCCGCGACTTTGATCCGTATCTCCGGACGGATTCTCACCAGCCAGTCCGGGTTTTGGATAAACCAGGCCATGATGGCCAACTGCCACGCTGAATGGATATCCTCACCCACATTGCGCCTTTCTAACTCCCCATCCACATAATCGCGGTCAGGGCGGAAACAAGTGTTGAGGTACGCCTCGACTGAAACAGAAGCACGTGCAACAGCAGTTGCAGCAGCCATATCCACCTCGCGCCTCCAGTCTAAACGCCGCGCGAACCTAGCTCTTGCGACGCCGCAAACCGCCGTATCGCACCGTCAGCCACCCGCTGAGCCAGGCGAAGAACAGCATGGACACCGCCGAGCTCAGCGCCGAGATCACCAGCAGAGTTCCCCGCCCATCTGCCGAAAGCCAGAACGCGAACAGCCCCGGCAACTGCGCCGCCGCCTCCGGGTTGCCGGTATGGATACGGTCTACCGCCGCCTGCAAGCCTGCCTGCAGCCGCGCGTCCATTACCCCGCCCCGGTGCATCCCGTAGCGCTCCACCAGCGAGGTAATCGCATCCACTGCCGTCGACACCACGGCCGCGAATAGCCCAAGCACCAGCCCGATTCGGCCTCCCAGCATGGGGGTGAGCTTGGGCGCGCGCGGCGCGCGTTTACGGTACCGCCGAAGCGTCCACACAGCTCCCAGTACCACCCAGAGCATGTCCATGACCGGCAGCGCGGCAAAGGAAAGCAGCAGCCCCGCAGGCAGGCTGAACAGCGCTGCCGACTCCACCGCCGTTGGCCAGGCAATCTCGCCCGTATGCCGCGGCGCGTTTTCCGCCTCCGCGGCGGCTTCCGCCTCGCGCTCCGCCTGCTCCTGCACACGCAACTGCGGCGCGCCGCACTCCGGGCAAAACATTACCCCTTGGGGGATTGCATTTCGACAGCTGTGGCAAAGCATGGTCATCACGGGCTATGGACAGTCTACCCGCCGCGCGCCCTTACTCTTCGCCTTTTGCGTCCTCACCCTCTCGGGGCAGCTCCAGCGCAAGCAGTGCGAAGTGCGTGTCCGGCCGCTTCTCCCCGTGGAACGCCACAATATGTTGTCTCGTCCGCGAGCCGGCCTTGAGCTCCAGATCGCTATTGCTGCTCGAGGACTCACCGGGGCCGCCCTTGTCATCGCTGCATGTGAGGCCCGCGCCAGTCCGCGTGGGCTCGCCTACGGGCACACTCCCTTTGCACGTCAGCACCGCTCCATACTGCGCAAGCGCATGCCGGTAAAAAGTTTCCACCTTTTCCTGCGAATCCGGGATCGCGTACTCGGCAGCCTGCACTCGCACTTTCCAGGCTCCGAAACCCACGTTCACATCTACTGCCTTGCCGTCTTTCCCTTTGGCCGGATCCATCACAGCGTCGGGATACACGGACAGGCCAATCGCGGCCAGATTCGCCGCATCCTTGTGCACATCAACGTGCCCAAACGGCATCCGCAGCTGCACGTCCTTTTCTTCCCCGCTGTTATCTTTGTTCACTCGCACCGAGCACCCCGCCAGCATCACGAGCGCTGCCACCATCCAAAACACTTTCGGCATCCCCACACCTCGCCCTAGCCAACGCCTGCTACGCACCAGCGCACCCCGTTGTTCCCAAATGAAGCGGCGCGCGCAAAGAAAACCCTCCCCACACGCGCCGCCGCTCGCTATACTGCCCGCAGCGCGGCGTCCTCCGCTCTGCGCTTCCGACCTTTATGGCCAAGCGCGGCGGTCCTCGCAACCCGGGCGGCAAGCTCCTTCTCCCAAACGGCCCCGCACTCCCCATTCCCGATAAGCTGTACTTCCGCATCGGCGAGGCTGCCCGTTTGTGCCGCGTCCCGGCCTACGTACTCCGCTTCTGGCAAACAGAATTCCCGCAGTTGCGCCCCGGCAAAAGCGGCACCGGCCAGCGCTTGTACCGCCGTCGCGATGTGGAAATGGCCCTCCGCATTAAAAGCCTGCTCCATGAGGAGGGCTACACGATTGCGGGCGCCAAAGCTGTCCTCGCCGCCGAGTCCGCCGTCCCGCCCAGCATGCGGCTTTCGCTGCCTGCACCCGTCCAGCCTGACCCGCCCCTCGAGCCGCATTCTTCGCAACCGGTGATAGCTGTCGCGACCGAGACGATCCCCCTCGCTGAGCTGGAAACCATCCGTTCCGGACTTCGCGATCTCCTCCACCTTTTGCGATAAAGTTCAGGCTCGTTCCCGCAAGCAACGGGCGCATGCAGCGGGAAATACACCCGGTACACTACCCTCCATGGCAAACACCTCCAACCCAGGCCGCGTCACCGCTTTTTGCGACGGCGGCTCCCGCGGCAATCCCGGCCCCGCCGGCTACGGCGTCTTTCTCCAGTCTGAAACCGGCGCTCCCCTTGCCGAGCTCTCCGACTTCATCGGCATCAAGACCAACAACGTCGCTGAATACTCCGGCCTGCTCGCCGCGCTCGAGTGGGCGCTTCAGAACGACGCCTCCGAGCTTCGCGTCGTTTCCGACTCCGAGCTCATGGTCAAGCAGATCAAGGGCCAGTACAGCGTCAAAAGCCCCGACCTCAAACCGCTCTACGAGGAAGCGAAACGCCGCGCCGCCAAGCTTGGCAAGTTTGAAATGCAGCACGTCCTTCGAGGAAAAAACAAGGAAGCCGACCGGCTCGCGAATGAGGCTATGGACCGGGGCATGGGCCGGAGTGCCTCGCCCGCAACGCGCCCCGGCGCAATTCCCCCAGCAAGCCGGCCCGGCGAAGCCTCCACGTCCCCCGTACCACGCTTAGCGCCCACCACCCACACTGCCACGAAAGAAGTCTCAGTACGTCAACAATCCGCCCTGCCCCTTGCCTCACCCGAACTCCCGAAGGAGGTCACCGGCTTTGTCAAAAACGGCGTCGTTCACCTGGTGGAGGGTGAGTTACCGGAAGGAACATTCGTCCGCATCCTGCCCGCGCGAAGGTGATGCGCTTCGCACAGCCACCTGTCCCTCCGACGGCGTAAGCTCCGCCTAGGGAACTGTGTAAGTAAATTTGGAGCAGATCCTCACAAATGCCATTCCATCACCCTTCGCCAAGCCCCGCCTTCACCAGCGCACTCACTATCTTTCCATCCGCCCGCACCCCAAGTCCCTTGATCTGCTCGTTGACCGCCTTCATCGCCGGCCCCATCGCCTTTGGCCCCAGTACCATTCCGCCCGCCCCCAGCTCCCCCACCACCCTCGCGACGAATGGCTGCAACTCCTCTTCGGTCGCCTGCTGCGGCAGATAGCTCTCGATGAGTGTGATCTCCCCGGCTTCCTTGGCCGCCAGCTCCGGACGGTTGCCTTTTGTAAACTGCTCTACCGAGTCCTGCCGCTGCTTGATCAGCGTCCCCAGCACCGCGCGCGACTCTTCCTCCGTCAGCGGCTCGCGCTTCTCAATCTCCCGGTTCTTCAAGGCCGCTTTCACCATCCGCAGCGCCTCGACCCGGCCCGCGTCACGCGCCTTCATCGCCGTCACAATGTCAACCTCAACCCGCCGTACCAAGCTCTCGTCCACCTTCGCCCACCTTTCACGGAAACACTCCATTGTAGGCTGAGGCTCACGCAAAATCCTGCGCGCTAAAATCACGAACATGATCCGCAAGACCCGCCTGTTTACCCCCGGCCCCACTCCGCTCCTCCCCGCCGCGCAGTTCGCCATGGCTGCGGCCGACATGCACCACCGCACCCCCGAGTTCCGCAAACTCTTCGAGCGCGTGCTCGCCCAGCTCAAGCTCTTTATCGGTACGCAGAATGATGTATTGATCCTCGCCTCCTCCGGCACCGGCGCCATGGAAGCCGCGGTGTCCAACATCACCTCCCCCGGCGACCGCATCCTCGTCCTTTCTGCCGGCAAGTTCGGTGAGCGCTGGACCGCCCTCGGCCGCGCGTTCGGGTGCGATGTCGATGTAGTGCAGGCCCCCTACGGCCAGACCTTCTCGCTTGAGGAGTTAAAGAAAGCCCTCCGCATTGAAACCCGCGCCGTTTTCATGCAGGCCACGGAAACCTCGACCGGCGTCCGCCACTGCGTGCCCGCTGTCGCCGCCCTGCTGCGCGAGCAAAGGAGCGACGCCCTGCTCGTCGTCGACGCCATCACCGGCCTCGGCACCACACACTTCAACGTCGATCGTGACGTGGACATCATGATTGGCGGCTCACAAAAAGCCGTCATGATCCCACCCGGCCTGGCCTACCTTTCGGTCAGCGAGCGTGCCTGGGAGTCGATGGAGATCTCCCTCAACCCGCGCTACTACTTCGATCTCCGCAAGGAGCGTAAAAACGCCGCCAAGGCTGAGTCGGCCTACACTCCGGCTGTATCGCTGATCGCCGGCCTGGCTGCCGCGCTCGACTTCATCGCCGCGCAGGGTGACGGAGACCTGAGTGCAGGCCGTGCCGCGCTCGTCAACAACGCGGAAATCTGCGCCGCTATGACCCGCTCTGCCGTGGCAGCACTCGGACTGGAGCTATTTGCCCCCCTCGCTCCGGCCGCCGCCGTCACCGCCGTGCTCCCGCCCGCGGGCGTTGACTCCGGGGTGGTCGTCAAGGAGCTGAAGCAGCGCTTCGGCGCCACGATCACCAACGGTCAGGGCGAGATGAAAGGTCAGCTTTTCCGCATCGCCCATCTCGGCTTTTTCGACTACATGGACACCATCGCCCTGGTCGGCGCGCTCGAGCAAGTCGCCGTGGACACGCTTAAGTTACCCGGCGTTGAGCTCGGCCACGCCCTGACTGCGGCGCAGAAAACCTACGCCAACCGTGCCATAACGCTGGACAACCGAGCCACCTGCCCTTGCGGGCGCCTGCTCGCCGAGTGCGCCCTCACCGGAGCGCAGGCATGAAGATCCTACTGGCCGAGAAAGTTTCCCCCGCCACCGTTGCCGTTTTTCGCGAGGAGCCCGGCTGGGAGATCCTTACCCACGACCAGATCCCGTCCCTACCCGAAGCTCTCGTCGATGCCGACGCCCTCGTTGTCCGCTCCGCCGTCCAAGTCGATGAGGCTTTGTTGGCGCGCGCGCCCAAACTGCGCGTCATCGGCCGCGCCGGGGTGGGCGTCGACAACATCGATGCCGAAGCCGCCACCCGCCAGGGCATCGTCGTCATGAACACCCCCGGCGCGAACGCGGTTGCCGTCGCTGAGCTCACCTTCGCCCTCATGCTCGCGCTCGCCCGCGAGCTCCCCCGCGCCAACGCCGCCCTGCACGCCGGCCGTTGGGAAAAAAAGTCGCTCTCCGGCACGGAGTTGCGCGGCAAGACTTTGGGCATCCTCGGCCTCGGCCGCATCGGGCTTGAGGTCGCCCGCCGTGCCCGCGCCTTCGGCATGACCCTCCTCGGCCACGACCCTTTCGTCGCCCCTGCCGTCACCCGCGAGCACGAGGTTCGCCTCGTTTCCGTCGAAGAGCTTTTCCGCTCGTCGGATTACCTGTCCCTCCATGTCGGCCTTACCCCGCAGACCCACGGCGTCGTCAACGCTTCATCGCTCGCCACGATGAAGCCCAGCGCCCGTATCATCAATTGCGCTCGCGGCGAGCTCATCGACACTTTCGCCCTTGCCGCCGCGCTCCAGGCCGGCAAACTCGCAGGAGCCGCCCTCGACGTATTTGAGCAGGAGCCGCTCAAGGACTCGCCCCTGTTCGGCCTTCCCAACGTCCTGCTCACGCCGCACATCGCCGGCTCCACCACGGAGGCGCAGGAAGCCGTCGGCATCCAGATTGCCGAGCAGGTCCGCGCCTTTCTCAAGCTTGGCGTCGTCCAGAATGCTGTCAACAGCCCTTCGCTCACCCATGAGCTGTATCTCGTGCTGGCACCCTTCGCTGAAGCCGCCGAGCGCCTCGGCGCCATGCTCGGCCAGCTCCTCCCGCCTGACAGCGGCGGCCTCGAAAGCATTGCGCTCGCCTACTCCGGCGCGCTTGCCGAGGCGCAAACCGAGATGGTCCGCAACGCAGCACTTTCCGGCGTGCTCGGCGCAAGCGAAGGAGCTAACCGCATCAACGCCGCACAGGTCGCCCAGGAGCGCGGCATTCGTATTCATGAAGAACGCTCTCCGGCGGGCGGCTCCGCCGTCGTCCTCAGCTTGCACACCCGCAACGGAAGCCGCCTCACAGCCCGCGCCGGTGTCGCCCTTACTTCTCAGGCTCCACGCCTGCTCGAGTTTGAAGAAACACCTATTGAAGCGCCTCTTCAAGGCACCCTGCTCGTCATTCGCAATAGCGATGTCCCCGGCGTTATCGGCAAGCTCGGCACCGTCGTCGGCGAGCACGGCATCAACATCGCCAATTTCGCTCTGGGCCGCGCTGAAGGCCCCTCCCGCGGCTCCGCTCTCGCCGTCATGGAGATCGACGGAGAAGCCACCCCCGCCCTGCTCCGTCAGCTCCGCGCCGTTGAAGCTGTCCACGAGGTGCGCCCCGTAAGTCTTCCCATGTAACGTTTGATGAGCGGGCCAGGGTGCCACTCCGCTACAATCAGGCTATTCAAGTTCCCTTGAGGTAGCCTGTGCCGTTGTACGAGTATCGCTGCACCACATGCGGTCATCGCTTCGAAAAGATCCAGAGTTTCAGCGCCCCCGAGCAGCTCGCCTGCCCCAAGTGCGGCAACATGGGCGAGCGCCTCATCTCCGCCCCTGCCATCCAATTCAAAGGTTCAGGGTTCTACCTCACCGACTACGGCAAAGCAGGCAGCAGCAAGGGCGGTGCAAGCGAAACTGGTGGCGCGGGTTCCGACTCGAACAGCAGCTCCGAGTCAAAGCCGTCCGGCACCGGCGATAGCAGCGGTTCAAGCACTACCCCAGCCACTTCCAGCACCCCCGCGAGCAGCACGAGTAGTGCAGCAAGTAGCGGCAGCTCCGGCTCCACGTCCTCCAGCAGCTGATAGCGCTCGCACCTTCGTAGCGCTCAGACTTCCTAGCACCCCCAAAGACGGGGTCATCCTGAGCGCAGCGAAGGATCTGCTGTTCACTCTCCTTGCATGACCTGTCGGTTACGCTTTTGCCGCAGTCTTCCTTGCCGGCGCTTTCTTCGCAACCGCTTTCTTTGTCGCGGACTTTTTCGCAGAGGTTTTCTTCGCAGCCGCTCGCCGGTCCGCCGGCTCCTTCGCTGCTGAAGCCGTTCCTTCCGGCGCCGGCGGCACTTTCCCGCCTTCCCGTCGCGCTTCGGAAAGCCCTATGGCAATCGCCTGCTTCGGATTGGTTACCTTTTGCCCGCTGCTTGAGCGCAATTTGCCCTCTTTAAACTCCTTCATCTCGCGTTCAACTGCTTCATGCGCCTTTGGTCCGTACTTAGCCATCGCCTGCACCTCTTGCGTCAAATAGAAGCCGCCCGGGCGCACACAGTTGTTTCTCAGGCCTGCAGCACAGGCGCGGGCAGGATGTCTTCTACATCCACCCAGGCCGTCGGATACACCCCCGTGTAACACGCCACGCAAAAGCCTTTTCCTGACTCGCCGTCCACCGCATGCCGCAGTCCGCCGAGCGACAAGTACGCGAGCGAGTCCGCCTCGATATAGTGCCGTATCTCCTCGATGGAATTGTTCGCCGCGATCAGGTCCTTCTTGCTCGGTGTATCCACACCGTAAAAACAGGGCGACACCGTCGGCGGGCACGAAATGCGCAGATGCACTTCCTTCGCCCCCGCTGTCCTCACCATCCGCACGATCTTGCGCGAGGTCGTGCCGCGGATGATCGAGTCGTCGATCAGAATTACCCGCTTGCCTTCGAGCAGGTTCCGCACCGGGTTCAGCTTCAAACGCACCCCAAAGTCGCGCACCTTCTGCTCCGGCTCGATAAACGTTCGCCCTACATAATGATTCCGAATCAGCCCAAACCGAAACGGCAGCTTCGCCTCGTCCGCGTAGCCGATTGCCGCCGTCACGCCGGAATCCGGCACGGGTACGACCAGGTCGGCGGCCACGTGCGACTCCCGCGCCAGCTGCCGTCCCATCGCTTCCCGCGAGTCCTGCACCCACAGCCCGAAAACGCGCGAATCGGGACGCGAAAAATACACATGCTCGAAGATGCACGAAGCCCGTTCGACTCCGGTCGAGTAGCGACGCGAGGTTACCCCATCTGCGGTGACCATGATCAGCTCGCCGGGCTCTACATCCCGCTCGTACTTTGCGTGCAGCAGGTCGAACGCGCAGGTTTCGGACGCGAACACGATCGTGTCGGGTGCACCCGGGTTCGTGATCCGGCCCATCGACAGCGGCCGGAACCCGCGCGGGTCCCGCGCCGCGAAAATGCGATCGCGCGTCATCATCACGAGGGAAAATGCCCCATCCACCTGCCGCAGCGAGTCGGCGATCGCGTCCACCAGGGTCGTTTCGCGCGAGTGGGCGATGAGCTGGACGATGATTTCGGAGTCGGACGTGGTCTGAAAAAACGCCCCGGCCCGCTCCAACCGCGCCCGCACTGTCCCTAGATTCACCAGGTTGCCGTTGTGCGCGATCGCGATCAGCCCCTTGGTCGAGTCCACCCGGATCGGCTGCGCGTTCAAGAGCGCCGAGTCGCCCGTGGTCGAGTAGCGCGTGTGCCCGATCGCCATCTCGCCCTTGAGCCGCTCGAGCACGTCCTCGGTGAAGATGTCCGAGACCAGGCCCATGCCTTTGATGTTCGACAGGCTGTTCCCGTCCGCGGTGGCGATCCCCGCCGACTCCTGCCCCCGATGCTGGAGCGCGTAGAGCGAGAGGAATACCTGGCGGGCCGCCTCGGGATGGTTGAAGACCGCCGCCACTCCGCACTCCTCGCGGAAGCCGTCGACCGGCTCACGCTGGGTGCTCTCCATACTAAGTGCGGCACGCTCCTCTGGGGTGGCTGCGCCGGGCATTCCCTCGATTAGTAACCGCTTCACGCCATCACCTCAGCAACTATGGGGGAAGCTGCGAGTGTATCTCCAAGTGCTTTGGTCCAAGGCATTCTTAGCTCATCAATGTGAACGGAGACAACCTGACGGTCTCCGATTCCTATCTCTAAAAATCCGCTTTGCACATTTCCGAGTTTCAGGACAAACACGAATCCAAAATCATCAGCTATTCCCTTCACGGCTTCTACATCTTCTTCTCTGCAAGTTACGATAGCTTGGCTAGCTTCCTCTACAAAAAGCTTGCAGGCATCCGGGTAATCCGGCAAACTGCTATATCTCCCCAAAATGACCTGAGCGCCAAGTTCGTTCTCAAAACAAGCTTCAGCAAGAGCAGAAGCTAACCCGCCTTCAAACACATCGCAACAACTATGAACCAATTTGCTTTTCACCAAAGCGGCAAGGCACTCATGCAAAGCAGCTTCGTCTACAAGGTCCATTCTTGGCGGAGTACCCCATAGCTTTCCGAAAATAGAGCCGGCGTACTCTGACGAACCAAATTGACGAATTAATTGCTCCCCAGCAGGACCGCTCGGCAGAGTAAGCAATAAGATCGCGTCTCCTTCCTGCTGAAATCCCGTAGGCACGGCCTTACTCACATCTTCCAGTATCCCAACAACCCCCACCACCGGCGTAGGATAAATCCCTTCCCCGCGCGTCTCGTTGTACAAGGAAACATTCCCCCCGGTAATCGGCGTCCCCAGCGCCGTACAAGCCTCAGCAATCCCATCGATCGCATCCGAAAGTTGCCGCATGATCTCCGGCTTCTCGGGATTCCCGAAGTTCAGGCAGTTCGTAGCGGCAACGGGCACAGCCCCCGTGCAAGCCACCTTCCGCGCCGCCTCGGCGACCGCGTGCATCGCCCCCAGCTTCGGGTCGAGATAACACCATCGCCCATTGCCTGCCAGCGCCATGGACAGACCGCGCTGAGTGCCTTTGATCCGCATCACCCCCGCCTCGCACCCCGGCCCCTGCACGGTGTTGGTCTGCACCATCGAGTCGTACTGCTCATACACCCAGTGCTTCGAACACACATTCGCGCTCGCCAGCAGCTTTTTCAGGTCCGCCGTGTAGTCGCGCGGCTTCGCAAGCTCTTCGAGCACCCACGCGGGCGGGTCCAGAGGCACCGGCGCCTTCCACTCCCCCACAGGCCGGTGATAGAGCGGCGCATCGTCGGTCAACGAAGCATTCGGGATGTCCGCGACCACCACCCCGCCATGCCGCACGCGCATCCGGGGCTCCTCAATCACCGACCCCGCGACCACCGCGTCCAACCCCCACTTCGCGAACACATCCAGCACTTCTTTTTCCCTGCCCAGCGAAGCAACCAGCAGCATCCGCTCCTGCGACTCCGACAGCATGATTTCGTAGCTTGTCATCCCGGCCGCGCGCTGCGGAATCCTGTCCAGCTCGATCTCCACCCCGACCCCGCCACGCGCGCCCATCTCGCAGGTGGAGCAGGTGAGCCCCGCCGCGCCCATGTCTTGAATCCCCAGCACCGCGCCGGTGGCCATGGCCTCCAGGCAGCCTTCCAGCAGCAGCTTTTCCATGAACGGGTCGCCCACCTGCACATTGGGCCGCTTCTGCTCCGAGCCGGAGGTAAACTCCTCGCTCGCCATCGTCGCACCGTGGATGCCGTCCCGCCCCGTCTTGGCCCCGACATAGATCACCGGGTTCCCGACGCCGGTCGCCTTGGCATAAAAAATCTCATCGCGTCGAACGAGTCCCAGGGCAAAAGCGTTGACCAGAGGATTGCCGGAGTAGCAGGCCTCGAACTTGGTCTCCCCGCCCAGGTTCGGCACCCCGAAGCAGTTGCCGTAGTGCGCCACCCCCGCCACCACGCCCTCGACGACCGCGTGATTCTTCCTCACCGTCTCCGGGTCTCCACCCTCAAGCGGCCCGAACCGCAGCGAATCCATCACCGCCAGCGGCCGCGCGTTCATCGTGAAAATATCCCGCAG
>CAXTWG010000046.1:6603-18975 GCA_964247895.1 uncultured Acidobacteriaceae bacterium | reverse complement strand
GGCTTGCGACGTCCTGGGGCTGGGGCGGAAAGGCGGGGGCGCCGGCGGCCTTGGGCGGAGTGTAGCGGGGGCCGACGGTGCAGGCGGCGAGGGCGGCCAGAAGAACGATGCAGGCGAGGCGCTTCATTTCGCGGTTACCGGTGGGGCGTCGAGAGCGCGGCGGGTTTGGTCGTCGACCACCGGGGCGAGTTGGGTGTCGATGTAGGTTTCAACGTTGAAGCCGACGCGGAGCAGGCCGGCGAGCGGCTGGCCGGGGGTGACGAGGATTTTAACGGTGAGCCGCTGGACGATCTTGGTGAAGTTGCCGGTGGCGTTTTCCGGCGGTATGGCGGAGAAGGTTGCGCCGGAGGCCGGGGCGATGGAGTCGACGGTGCCGTTGAGGTCGATGTTGTAGGCGTCGACGTGGATGCGGACGTGTTGGCCGGGCAGGACGTGGCGGAGGGCAACCTCGCGGTAATTGGCGTCGATGTAGACGCGGGCGAGCGGGACGACGCTCATGACGGGGGAACCGGCGGCGATGTAGTCGCCGACCTGCACGGTTTTTTGGCCGACGACGCCGTCGAGCGCAGCGGGAATACGGGTGTAGGAAAGATTGAGCCGGGCCTGGTCGAGCTGGGCGCGGTCGCTGCGGACCTGGGCCTGGGCAGCGGCTTGCTCGGCCTGGAGGGAAGCGATCTGCTGCCGGGCGGCGAGGAGGCCGGCCTGCGCGCCTTGGAGGTCGGCTTGGGCTTGTTTGAGGGTGCTCTCGGCCTGTTGGCGGTTTTGGATTGTGCCTGCGCCGGTGGCGGCGAGGTTGCTGTAACGGAGGAGGTTTTGCTCGGCGAGGGTGACCCGGGCCTCCGCGGAGGGCACGGCTGCCGCTGCTTCCCCGATGAGGGCGGGTTGGCGTGTGAGCGCGGCGGCGGCGGTGAGGATGCGGGCCTGGTCGCGCCCGAGCATGGCCTTGGCGTTGGCGACGGCGGTTTGGAAGTCGTGGGGGTCAAGCAGGAGGAGAGCTTGGCCGGCCTCCACGTTCTGGTTGTCATCGACGGGAACGGCGATGACCTGCCCGGTGACGCGGGGGGCGACGGTGGTGTAGTGGCCGGCGACGCGGGCGTCATCGGTTTCGACAATGGAGCTGGGGGCGTAAATGCGCCATAAAACAAGCGCGACGAAGCCGAGGATGATGGCGCCGCCGAGGAACCAGGGCCAGAGGGGCTTCTTTTTCTCCTTCTTGGCGGGTGAGGACGGCGGCTTGGGCGGGGCAAGCGGCGCACTGGGGGGCATTTGTTCAGCCATGGCGCGCCCCTACTGCTTGGCCAGCGCGATGCGCGGCGGGTAGGTGCGCTCGGTAAGGACGAGGAGCACGATCATGAGGAAGACGGTGATGGCGGCAACGACCAGGAAGGCGTCGGACAGGGTGAGCACGGCGGTTTGCTGCTCCACAACACCGTTGAGCGTGCGGAGGCTGGACGGTGTGCGCGGCGCGCCTGTGGGGAGTAGGGGGCCGGGGTACATGCGGGAGCTGCCGGGGCCTTGAATAAGCCCGAAGCGTTCGAGGCCGAGCTGGTCGGTGATGCGGTCGGAGTGGAGATGGCCGCGTAGACGGGTGACGAGGGCCAGCAGCCAGGTGCCGGCGGCTTCGGCAACGGCGCGCGGGGTATTGACGTTGGCGGTGGCGAGTGGGCCTTCTTCAGGCTTGACTGCGTTGGTGGAAAACATGAGCAGGGGCATGACGACGGCGGCCTCGCCGATGGCCTGGAGAAGCTGCCAGCCGTAGAACTGTTGGCGGTTCCAGTCCGAGTCCAGGTAGGAGTCGCCGATGCAGGCGGCAAGGATGCAGGAAAGGCCGAGGAAGCTGACCCAGCGGGCGTCGACCCACGCGATGTTGAGGATAACGGCCATAAGCGGGAGAAGGAGCAGCTGGAGCAGGGCGATCTCCATGGTGATGAGCTGGGCTTGGAGCGGCCGGTAGCCTTGCACCTGCTCAAGGTAGCCGATGGGGATGGTGGAGGAAGAGATGGAAATGATGACAAACGTGAACAGGGCGGTGCAGCCATAGGCGAAGTTGCGGCGGCCGAGGAGCTGGAGCTTGAGCAGAGGCAGGGGGTGGAACCACTCGTTGAGCAGGAAGAGCGGGATGCACACGGCGCTGATGAGGGTGAGGACGCAGATCCACTGGGCGTGGAACCAGTCGACGCGGTCGCCCTGCACCAGAAGGGTGGTGAGCGAGCCGAAGCCGGCGGCGACCAGGAGCGCGCCGCGCCAGTCGAACTGGCGGATGCGTTCGTACTTGGGCGGCTCAGAGGGCATGCCGTACCAGACGCACAAGGCGGCCAGGGTATCGAGCGGGAGCGCCTGGTAAAAGACAAAGCGCCAGCCGACGTGATCGGTCCACAGGCCCGCGAAGGACGCGCTGAGGTTAGGGAAGAGCGTGGCGGTGACCGCGTAGGCGGCAAGGCCGTACAAACGGATGGGCGGGTCGAGGACGCGGAGGGCGGCGGTGATGAGCAAAGGGATGGTGAAGCCGCTCGAGAGGCCCTGGAGCACGCGCAGGCTGTAAAGCCAGGCGAGGTTGCTGCTGAGCGGAATCAGGAGGGTCGAGAGACAGGCCAGGGCAATGGCGAACAGGGCGAAACGCTTGAGGGTGACGGTGACGGCCCACCACGCGGAAAGGGACATGCCGAGAACTTCGCCGGAAGAGTACAGGCTCGAGAACCAGAGACCGCTGTCGTGCGAGATGCCGAGGTTGCCGGAGATGTCGGGCAGGGCGAGCGAGGACACAGAAGCGTTGAGGCCGACGCTCATGGCGGCGACGATGACCCCGGCAAGGCCGATGAGCGGACCGGCTTTCGACACTCGTTCTCCCTTCTGCTCCCGTGTTTTGTGTGTAGATGCGGCGCGAGGAGCGGGCGCGGCAGAGTAGCCTTGCCGCCGTGCACGCGGTTGCCTATGCTGGGGTGGGTTGTGCGCGCGGAGCGAGGGAAGGGGAACAGAGTGGCGAAGGGTTTGGCGAGAGTGGCTGGTCTGGTAACGATAGCGGGGATGTGTGTGGGTGCGGGGCGGGCGGCGGAGCTGCCAACGCGGGTGGAGCTGAACGCAGGCTGGCAGTTGGTGGACGCGAGCAAGGTGAGCGAGGCGGGGGCGGCGGTGTCCTCGGCGGGCTACCAGCCGCAGGGGTGGATCGCGGCGACGGTACCGGGGACGGTGTTGACGAGCATGGTCAATGCTAAGGTGTACCCGGAGCCGCTGTATGGGGAGAATAACCGGAGCATTCCCGAAAGCCTGAACAAGACGCCCTACTGGTACCGGGCTGTGGTCACGGTGCCGCGTGAGTACAAGGGCAGGCAGGTGGCGCTCAACTTCGATGGGGCGAACTATGCGTCGGAGGTGTGGGTGAACGGGACCGAGGTGGGCACGATCAAGGGAGCGTTCCTGCGGGGGCGATTCGATATTACGAAGCTGGTGAAGCCGGGGGCGACGGCGGTGGTGGCGGTAAAGGTTGCGCCGCAGCCGCACCCGGGGGTACCGCACGAGCATACGATCGCGAACGGGCTGGGGCTGAATGGCGGGATCACGGCGCTCGACGGGCCGACGTTTCTTTCGACGATTGGGTGGGATTGGCTGCCGGCGATCCGGGACCGAGATACGGGGTTGTGGCAAAAAGTGTATTTGTCGGCCTCAGGGCCGGTGCGGGTGGAGGACCCATATGTGACGACGGACCTGCCGCTGCCGCGTACGGATGCGGCGGATGTGTCAGTAAAAGCGACGGTTGAGAACGTGACGGATAAAGCGCAGACGGGGACGCTGGAGTGCGGGTTCGGGGCGGTGCGGTTTGCGCAGAAGGTGACGGTTGCGCCGCATACGAAGCAGGTAGTGGCGTTTGACCCGCAGCATGTGGCCAATCCGCAGCTATGGTGGCCGAACGGGTACGGGCCGCAGAATCTACAGCAGCTGCACCTTCATTTTGTGCAGCGAGGGGGCGACTCCGACGCGGTGGACACCAGTTTTGGGATACGGAAGATCACGTATGGCGGTGACGACGCCCTGACCATCTCCGTAAACGGGGTCAAGGTGTTTATCCGGGGCGGCGACTGGGGGTTGGATGAGGGGTTGAAACGGATTCCGCGCGAGCGGCTCGATGCGGAGATCCACATGCACCAGCTGGCGAACATGAACATGATCCGCAACTGGGTGGGGCAGAGCACGGGCGAGGATTTTTACGCGCTGTGCGACAAGTACGGAATTCTGGTGTGGGATGAGTTTTTCCAGCCGAATCCGTCGGACGGGCCCGACCCGGACGACCTGCCGACGTACCTGGCCAATGTGCGGGACAAGCTGCTGCGGTTCCGGAATCACCCGTCGATCGCGCTGTGGTGCGCGCGGAACGAGGGGCCGCCGCCGCCGGCGATTGATGCGGAGCTGCGCAAAATGCTGCCCGCGCTCGACCCGGTCCGGCTCTACCAGCCCTCCTCGACCGACGGACGCGGCGTCCACTCGGGCGGCCCCTACTACTGGCGCGAGCCCCGCGCGTACTACGTCTTCGATGCCCCCTTCAAGACCGAAACCGGCTCTGTCTCCGTCCCGACGCTTGAGTCCGTCCACGGCATGATGCCGGAGAAGGATTGGGAAACGATCAACGATGACTGGGCTGAGCATGACTTGGCGCGGGGGGCGCAGCATGGGGATACGTACCCGTATGTGCTGGCCGGGCGGTATGGGCGGGTGGTGAACCTTGCGGATTTCGTGCGCAAGGCGCAGCTGATGAACTACGAGGCGTTTCGCGCGATGTACGAGGGGCGCAACACGAAGCTGTTCGCGCCGGCGACGGGGATCCTGACATGGATGAGCTCGCCCGCGCAGCCGAGTTTTGTGTGGCAGCTGTACCACTACGACCTGGAGCCGAACTCTTCTTTGTTTGCGGTCAAGTCCGCGGCGGAGCCGGTGCATGTGCAGATGAACGAGGAGAAGGGGACGCTGGAGGTGATCAACAATCGGCCTATGGCGGTCGAGGGAGCGACGGCGCATGTTTCGTTGCTGGCGCTGGATGGGAGGTCGGCGCTCGAAAAGGATTATCCGGTCACGGCGGATGCGGACAAGGCGACGGAACTGGGCGCGATTCCGGTTCCGGAGGTGTACCCGGGCGTGTACTTCATCAAGCTGGAGCTCCATGGCGCGGACGGGAAGCTGCTTTCGCGCAACCTGTACTGGAAGGCCCTGCCGGAGCAGGGGGAGGACTTGTCGCCCTTGAACGCAATGCCGGTGATGAAGCTGACGGGGACGCTTGCTCGGCACGACAGCGGCGGGCGGATGCTGCTGGATGTGACGCTCGCGAATCCGGGCAAGACGGTGGCGCTGATGACGCACGTGCAGCTGCGGCGCCAAGGGAGCGGAGCGCGGGTGCTGCCGGTGTTTTATTCAGACAACTATCTTTCGCTGGGGCCGGGCGAGAGCCGGACGGTGACGGTGGCCGCGGCAGCGGCGGACCTGGGCGGGGACAAGCCGCTGGTGGTGGTGGATGGGTGGAATGTGGATGTCGCGCCGGTCGAGAACGCGGACAGCGCACTTCAGCCGAATGTGGAGGCGCAGGTGGAGCACTGGCCGGTAACGGGGCTGCCGATGATCCAGGCTGGATTGGGGGCTGGATTGGGGGCTGGACTGCGTAAGGAGCCTTAAAGCGGGGCTTCCACGGGTAAAGCTGCTGCGGCAGATGCGCGGGCGACGCTGCGGTTTCGGGGGCGGTCGGAGTCGGTGAAGGTGAGGGCGAAGAGCAGGAAAACGACGGCGGAGGCAAGGGCGGAGATGAGCCAGATGGCGCGCCAGTCGTGGCCGCCGCCGGGCAGCGTGTAGCGGCCGACCACCCCGCCCGAGAGCGCGGCGCCCGCGAACATGCCCACGCCGTAGGTGAGGAAGGTGATGAGGCCCTGGGTGGCGGCGCGCAGGGCGGGCGGGGATTTGCGGTCGATGTAGATCTGGCCGGTGACGAAGAAAAAGTCGTAGCAGATGCCGTGAAGGAGAATGCCGCCCCAGAGCATCGCGTCGGTTACACCAGAGCGCGGGCCCACGCCGCCGAAGGCGAACAGGACATAGCGCAAAGCCCAGGCAAACATGCCGGCGAGCAGCATCCACTTGACGCCGAAACGGCGGAAGAACCATGGGATGAGCAGCATGCAGAGGAGCTCGGAAGCCTGGCCGCCGGTCATTTTGCCGGCGGCGTTGCGCACGCCGCGCTCGTTGAGGAACAGGTTGGTGAAGGCGTAATAGAACTGGAGCGGGATGCAGATGAGGAGCGAGGCGAGCGCGAAGATGAGCATGGAGCGCTCGCGCAGGAGGGCGATGGTTTCGCGCGGGAAGACGGTGTTGAGCGTGAAGCGGGAGCCGGTGGCGAGCGGCGGGGTGGCAGGCAGGGTGAGCGAGTAGGCGGCCATGAGGAGCGAGGCGGCCGCGGCGAGCTCGACCGTGCGGGCGGTGTGCTCCCAGGCAAGGGTGCCGACGAGGAGGCCGGCGACGATCCAGCCCAAGGTGCCGAGGACGCGGATGGGGCCGAACTCCAGTTGCGGCGCCTGCATGTGGCGGAAGGCGAGGGCGTTGGTGAGGGCGAGGGTGGGCATAAAAACGAGGCAGTAGACGAGCTCAAGCGCGTAAAGCGGGGCGAAGTGCGTTTGGCGCGAGAGGAGGAAGAGCAGGACTGCGCCGAGGGCATGGAGGGCGGCGAGGACGCGCTCGGTCGCGAAGAAACGGTCGGCGAGCAAACCGACGAAAAAGGGCGCGACCATGGCGCCGACCGAGGTAGCGCCGGCGGCGAGGCCGATCTGCTCGCCTGTGAGATGGAGGGCGCTGGAAAGCCAGGTAGCCAGGGTGACGTACCAAGCGCCCCAGATGAAGTATTCAAGGAACAGCATCGCGCCGAGGCGGGCGCGGAGGGTAAGAGGCATGAAGGGCCCTTCCGTGTAAGAGGTCTTTGTTGAGGATAGCTTTGCGGCTGAGAAACGGACTAGAAGCGGTGCGGGGGCGGCGGTTGCGGGAGCTTTGCCCTGCAAGGAACAGACGCGAAAGCCGCCATTCGCTGCAAAATGGGAGCCATGAGAATTCCTCTGCTTTTCCCCCTCCTGCTTTCCACAGCTGCGACTTTTGCCCAGCAGGGTTCGCCTGCAGCGACGCGCGCCGAGGAGGTACGCGCGTTGCGGGGTGAGCTCCAGCGCATCAACGCACGGCTGGATGCTTTAGAACGAGAAGACGCGGGGGCTCCGCAGGACGCGACCGCGCCGGTAGAAGCGCTGTCGGCGGCTGCGGTGAGTCTCCAAACGGCAGAACTGCCTGTGCTGAAGCCGGAAGACGGGCCGACGCTCGGCTTTTTTCGCGGCACCACGATCAATCTCGGGATCGACGGCTATTACGGCTACAACTTCAACCAGCCGATAGGACGCGTGAACCTGCTGCGCGCTTATGCGGTTACGAGCAACAGCTTCAGCCTGAATCAGGCGAGCTTGATCCTGGAGCGGCTGCCCACGCCGGAGAACCGGGCGGGCGGGCGGCTCGACCTGCAGTGGGGGCAGGCGACGGAAACGCTGGGAGGCTCGCCGGCAAACGAGCAAAGGCCGCAGGTGTGGCGGAACCTTTTCCAGGCGTATGGAAGCTATCTTGCGCCGGTGGGCTCGGGGCTCCAGCTGGACTTCGGGAAGTTCGCGAGCACGCTCGGCAACGAGGGGAACTACACAAAAGACCAGATTGCTTACACGCGCGCGTACAGCTTTACGTACCTGCCCTACTACCACACAGGTTTGAGAGCTACTTACAACGTGAACAAGAAAGTTGCCCTGGAATACCTGCTGGTGAATGGGGCGCAGCAGACGGAAGACTTCAACGGTTATAAGTCGCAGGCGTTTCTTTGGACGCTGAAGCCGGTTTCGTCCTTGACCTGGAACGTGAACTATTACTTCGGGCAGGAGGGCAGGGATGTGCCGCTGACCTTGAACCCGGGATTGCCGGCGCTGCCCACGCAAGCCGGACTGCCGCTCGCGAATCTCTCGCCTGCGCCGAACGGGCGCGAACACATCTTTGACACTTACGCGAGTTGGAATGCGACGCCGAAGCTGCAACTGCTGGGAGAAGCGGACTATGTATTGAATCGCAATTTCCAGGAGCAGCAACCAGGGCGGGTTGTGATCGGCGCCTTGTATGCAAAGTACAGCTTGCCGAGGGACTGGTACGTGGCTGCGCGCGGCGAGTACTTGGACGACCGGGGCGGGTTGTTCAGCGGAGAAACGCAGGCGCTCAAGGAAGTGACGCTGGTGGCGAACCGGCAGCTGGCGCCGGGGTTTCTGCTGCGCGGGGAATACCGCCGGGATTTCTCGAATCAGCTGTTTTTCCTAAGCGATACGGCGGGGGCGCTCAAGCACGCGCAAACCACGGCGACCATGGGGCTTGTGTACTGGTGGGGAACGAAGCAGGGGCCCTGGTAGGGCTCTGCCATCAGCCCCGGTCAGCAGGTTCGCCGGCGACTTCAAGCGCGAGCACGCCGAGCACGGGCTCGCCGGCCGGAACACGGCAGAGCCGCTGGTGCAGTATGAAGGAAACGGCGGGACGGAACTCCGTTTGCGGCAAATCGACGCGCAGGTCGGATGGCTCGCCTGTCGAGAAAACGTGCTCCTCGGCAGCCTGGATGCGCTCGGCAACCCCGACAGGCCAGAGATCGTAGCTGGAAAGACCGAGCCAGTCTTCTTCGCCGATGCCGAACCGCTCGGCCAAAGGACAGTTGTAGAACAGGAGCCGATGTTCGCGGTCCTTAATGTAGCAAGGGAAGGGCAGGCTGTGCGCGAAGGTGGTGAAAAGAAGGTCGTTGCGCGCGGCGGACCCAAAGGCGTGCTCCGCTGCCTTGTGCAGGAGCCGCAGCTCGAGCCGGGCGTTGCACTGCTGTGCGAGCAAAGTAAGCGATCGTGTTTGCCAGGGTTTGAGCTCGCGCCGGATGGAGTCGATAACGCAAAGCGCGCCGACCTTGTCCCCGGAAGGGGAATAAAGGGGGGTGCCGGCGTAGAAACGGATGCCGGGTTCGCGGTTGACCAGCCTGTTGCTTTTAAAGCGGGCGTCCTGTTGCGCGTCTTTAACGACGAAAAGCCCGTCCTGGCGTACCGTGTGGTCACAAAAGGTATCGCCGCGCGGCACACTGTCATAGCTGCAGCCAATAGAGCCTTTGTGGTATTGCTGCTTTTCGTCGAGCAGCGTTACGAGGCCGATCGGAGTGGAGCAGATGGAGGCTGCAAGTTCGGCGAGGTCGTTGAACTCGCTTTCCGGCTCAGTGCCGAGTGCGGTGAGAAAGGCTTCCGCCTGAGCAGATTGAACCGGTGAGGCTTGGGTTTGAGCAGCGGAAACTGGACGGCTGCCTGGGGTGGGATCGGACACGGAACCTCGTTCGAGCCGGCATGGAACCGGGCGACTCGGGAGCCGCTCCGGCTTAGGCCGTACACCGGAAACCTGGTGAAGAAAGGTTAACTGGTTTTTATCCTATCAAAAAGTAAGCCGAACCGAGCGCGATAGGCGCGGCCGCCATGCGGCGAAGGGATACGGGGAATGCTTTTCTATTGAAATCACTTGGAAGCGGTCGGATTTGATCAGGTGGGCCAATCTAAAGGTGTTACGAGTTGGGACCGCCGGCAGCTTTCCCTCGTTCGCATCCTAGCCATCATGTTTTCAAGCACAACGAAGGACCCTCTCGCAAAACTGGCACTGAAGCAGACCTGGACGGCTCCTGCCGAAAAGCCGGTGCAGCAGGCGGTGCGCGCTGCGTTCCATAGCATGGGCAGCACGGGACACAGTCTGCGCAACGCGCTGCACGGCACATGGCTGCACCAGCCCCTGCATGCGATCGTCGTCGAAGTGCCGATCGGCGCCTGGACGGGGACCGTGGTATTCGACGCCTTGGCGGCTACCACCGGCAGCGACGGAATGGACACGGCCGCGGACGCGACGCTGGTCCTCGGCCTGGTGGGCGCCCTGGGCGCGGCTGTGACCGGCATCAACGACTGGGCCGACACCCAAGGCGACGCGCAGCGGATCGGCGCTGTACACGGGACGCTGAATGTAGCGGTACTGGGGCTGTTCGGGGCTTCCTGGGTACTGCGCCGACGCAAGCGTACTCCCCGAACAACGGCGCGGGTGCTGGCGGGGCTGGGCTTCGCGGTGCTTGCTGTTTCCTCGCACCTGGGCGGTAACCTGGTATACGAGCAAGGCGTGGGCGTGCAGGACCGCAAGCCGCTCGACTAACAGGGAAAATGCTTTAGATCCGGATTGCCGGCACAGGGATAAATTCCTTTCCCGCATAGATGGCGGAGGGCAGCCGCACGGTGACCCGGGTACCCTCACACTCTCGGCTTTCGACCTCGATGCTGCCGCCGGCCTTGTCGCAGATTGCCTTGCAGATGGCCAGGCCTAGCCCCGCGCCTCCGCGCTTGCGGTCGCGTGCTTCATCGCCGCGGAAAAAGGGTTCAAAGATGTGCGGTAGCACCGAGGGAGGAATGCCTTCGCCCCCATCTCGCACGTTGAGGAGGATAGCCCCGGTTTCCCGGGTAAGGGTGAGCGCAACCGCCCCTCCGGGCCGGCTATGGCGGATTGCGTTTTCAAGCAGGTTGGTGCAGAGCAGGCTTCCTTCTCTTGGAAAGAGCAGTACCGTCTGCGGACCGGCGCTGTCGAGTTCGAGACGTATACCGCGCAGCGCAGCCAAGGGCTCAAGCGCGAGCATCGCCGAGTCGGCGGCGGCGTGAAGGTCGGCGACAGTTTCTCCCGAGGTGGAGGTTTCTGCGCTGCTTCCGTGCTCAATGCGTGCAAGGGTCAGCATTTCGTTGACAGTTTCCTCGAGCCGTTCGCAGTCGGCGAGACTGCGGGCGAGCCCTTCGCGGTATCCGGCCGCGGAGCGGTTGCGGAGGGTGAGCAGCTGAAGGGAGGATTTGATAATGGCGACGTCGGTTTTGAGCTCGTGAGCGGCGTCGCTGGTGAAGCGGCGCTGCTGGGCGAAGGAGCGCCCAAGGCGCGCAACCGAAGCCTCCATGGCGGCGCTGAGCGGGGCGAGCTCGCGCGTTCCGGCGGCGCTCGGCGGCGCGTCAAACCGCCAGGACTGCGCCGAAAGGTTGGCCGCGGCTTTTGTCAGCTCGCGCAAAGGGTGGAGCGCCCGGCGCAGGAGCCATGCGAGGAGCAGGGCGGTGGCGAACAGCACGGCGGCCGAGGCGAGCGCCTGAAAACGAACGACCTCGCCGATCTCTTCCTGCACGGCAGCGAGCGGTGCGCCGTAGAGCACGGTGACGGGATGAGGCTTGCCGCCGTGCTCGCCGGGGTCGACAACGCGGATTCCGCGTAGGGAAGCCACCTGGTAGTCGCGGCCGCGTACATCCTGCCGCAGGCCGGCTTTGCCTGGCGAGAAGGGCCAAACGGGGGAGCGTCCGAGCACCTTGCTGCTTCCCTCGCGCACCTCATAGAACTCGCCCGGCTCGATGGCGAGCCCATGGGTGTCAAGCATGACGTCGTCCGACGCATCGTCCTTATCGCTCACCGCGCCCAGCATGGCGGCGGCCTTGCCCTCCAGCTGCGCGGCAAAGGCGCGGTAGCGCACGTGGCGCTCGTGCACGGCGGTGACGGCGAGAAGCAGCAGGGCCGCGAGCAGCTCAAGCAGCAGCGCGCCCGCGACTGCCTGCCGGAGGATGGAGCGCCGGGCGGTCACGGGAGTGTTTCCTGCGCCGGCGTGAGCGGGACGGTAAGCCGGTAACCCCGGTTGCGCAGCGTTTCAATGAGCGGAAAAGGGCTATCCCGGTCGAGCTTGCGCCGGAGATTGGAGATGTGGGCTTCGATGACGTTGGAGTGGTGCTGCCAGTTGAAGTCGTACAGGTGCTCGAGCAGCTCCTGCTTGGAAACCACGGCGCGCGGCCGATGGGCGAGGTACTCGAGGATACGGAACTCGGTGGGGGAGATCTCGATCGGGCGGCCTTCGCGGTGGACGGTCTGCTCGAGTGTGTTGACCTCGACATCGCCGACGCGCAAGAGCGGGTGGGCGTTGCCTTTGCCGCGCCGAATAAGGGCCTTGGCGCGGGCCAGGAGCTCGCCGAGGTCGAAGGGTTTGGACAGGTAGTCGTCGGCGCCGGCGTTGAGCAGTTCGATGACGGACTCGGCGCCTTCGCGGGCGGTGAGGATGAGCACGGGGGTGCGGTTGCCGCGGGCGCGGAGCTTGCGCAGGGTGGTGAGCCCGCTTTGGCCGGGGAGCATGAGGTCGAGAATGACGAGGTCGTAAGAGCCGGAGTTGGCGAGCTGCTCGCCTTCCGTGCCGGTTTCGGCATGGTCTACGGCAAGGCCGGGCCCCCCCCCGGGGGGGGCGGGCCGCGTTTTACCCCCCCCCAGGCCGGCGGGAACCAC
>CAXTWG010000046.1:0-6593 GCA_964247895.1 uncultured Acidobacteriaceae bacterium | reverse complement strand
GGTCTAGGGAATGGCGGGCGCCCTGGGGGTGGGCGCCGGCCAGATTTTCAGCCAAGCGAAGCTCGTCTTCAACAACCAGGACACGCATGGGAAATCACCTCAGGAAGGACGCACCTGTCCAGTATCTCGCTTCCCCGATTGTTTGTAGAAGCGTCGGCGCGGATCCCACGAAAGTCGCACGTCCGAGGCAGATTCCAGTGTAGGCTTGGGCTGCGCAGCTTTCGCGGGACGCCCGCATGCTGAAAATGAGGAAAGGCGGAACCCGTTTTGCCGAGTGGTGCGTTCCATGGATAGCGAGCTGACACAGCAGGGGTCGCCGGCAGACGACGTCCACCTGCTCCGCCGCATCGGCGGCGGAGATCAGCAAGCGATGGTCGCGCTATTTGACCGGTACTCCACCCTTGTGTACGCAGTGGCGTTGCGGGTATTGGGCGAGCCCGCGAGTGCGGAAGACGCGATGCAGGACGTTTTTCTGCGCATTTGGCGCAAACCTCCGGTGATGGACGCACCCTCGGGCAGCCTGGCGGGTTGGTTCGCCGTGCTTGCGCGCAATCGCGCGATCGACCAGCTGCGCCGCCGGCGGGATACCGATTCGCCCGAGGACGTGGTGCTGCTTTCGGCGACGGATGTGGAAAAGGAAGGCGAACACCGGCTGCTCCTGGAGCGGGCTCGCACGATGATGCATGCGCTGCCCGAGGAGCAGCAGGCAGTGTTGAACCTGGCGTTTTTTGACGGGCTGAGCCACTCGGAGATCGCCGAGCGGCTCCATAGCCCCCTCGGTACCATCAAGACCCGGCTCAGGCGCGCTGTCCTGACGCTGAGAAAGGCAGCGCAGGGATGAACGCCCACGAACATATCGCAGCGGAAGACCTCGCGCTGTTTGCGCTGCTCTCCTTGAGCCCGGAAGAGGCGGACGCTGTGCGGGCGCACCTTGGCGAGTGCTCGCTTTGTACGGCGGAGCTCAAGCAAGTGCGGCAGGACCTGGCCGCCTATGCGCTTGCGGTGGAGCCGGCGGCGTTGCCGGAAGGGGCGCGGGACCGGTTCGCGGCACGGCTGAAGGGGGAAAGGCAGGAGGCCCAGCCCACGAGTGCGGCAGTGGCTCCGATGAATGCGAGCCCCGCTTTCGGCGCCGAAAAGGAACGCGGGGGGAGCCGCGGGCGCACGGCGCGTGTGCTGGCATGGGCCGGCTGGGCGGCTGCCGCGGCGGCCGCCGTGATGGCGCTTGGGCTGCATGGGGATCGCAATGCGCTCCAGGACGCGCTGCGCACCGAGCATGCCGAGACGGCCCGCTCGCAAGGGGAAGCGGACAAGGCGCGGCGGATCCTAGGTACACTGACCGACCCGGCGGCTGTGCGCGTGACGCTGACGACGCCCAAAGCGCCGACCCTGCCTACGGCGCGCGCCACCTACGCCGAAAAGACCGGGACGCTGCTGTTGCAGGCGAGCAACTTGAAGCCGCTCGCGCCCGAAAAAGTGTATGAGCTGTGGATTATCCCGGCGGACGGGGGCAAGCCGATCGCGGTGGGAACCTTCTCCCCGGACGCGCACGGTAACGGCAGTCTGCTGGCTCCGTCTATTCCGGGAGCAACGGCGGCAAAGGCGTTCGGGATCACGGCGGAACCTGCCGGGGGCTCCATCGGGCCGACTCTGCCGATCCTGTTGGTGGGCGCGCCCTACTGAAGGGGGCGCGCCCGACTACCGGGACAAGGGGTAGTTCCCCGCGGAGTACATTCCTAATGGCATGTTGGCTGTCCAGGTCCGGTACACCGGTATTCTTTCGCATCTACGAATCCACCATGCATAATGAGACGTTTCACAAACAACGGCGCGACTCAAATCCGCGCTTTGAAGAGAAGGCCATGGATACTCTAGAAGCAGTCATAAGTAACAAGGTTTCGCGTCGCAAGTTTCTTCACGGCGTGAGCGCGGGCGTCGGAGTTTCCGCCGCTGCAAGTTTCGCGGCGGGTTGCAGCAGTTCACCCGGCATGATCCGGACGCCTACCCCCGTACCGACGGCGTACACCGATATGGATTTCTTGAACTTCGCCCTGAACCTCGAGTATCTGGAGGCGGAGTTTTACCTGCGTGCGGTGACGGGCTCGGGCCTAGCCACGGCGGACATCGGCGCGAACCCCGGCGCGGTGACCGGCGGCGCCAAGGTCGCGTTCGCGACCCCGGCGATCCAGCAGTACGCGGTTGAGATCGCAGCAGACGAGCAGCTCCATGTGCAGTTCCTGCGCAGCGCGATCACCTCGCTTGGCGGCACCCCGGTAAGCCGGCCTGCGATTGACTTCACGAACGCCTTCAACACCGCGGCATCGGCTGCCGGAATCGGCTCTACGTTCAACCCGTTCGCGGATGAAAACAGCTTCATCGTCGGTTCCTTTACGTTTGAAGATGTAGGCGTGACCGCGTACAACGGGGCGGGGCCGTTGCTTACGAACAAGAGCACGGTTCTCGCGGCTGCGGGAAGCATTGTGGCGGTCGAGGCGTACCACGCGGGGCTGATCCGCACGCTGCTCGCCTACCTGGGTGCGCCGTACACCACCTATGCCAACCAGATCTCGGCTTTGCGCGGGCAGGCGAGCAGTGCGGTTTCGGGCGCGATCTCGGGAGCGGCGGAAACATCGGTCACGGCGAACGGCAACATTTCCATCGTCGCGGCGGACGGAAACTCGCTGGCTTACAACCGTGCGCCGGAGCAGGTACTGCATATCGTGTACCTGAACGCGACTGCGGGCCCGGTTTCCAAGGGCGGTTTCTTCCCGGCCGGCCTGAACGGCACGATCACGGCGTCGATCCTTTAAACAGACAAGCGTAAACGCGCGCAAACGCAGAGGACACCATGGAAAACACGATCGAGATGCAGCAAGAAGAATCAAGCGTCCGGAGCCGCCGTTCGGCGCTCCTGATGGGAACCGCGGCGTTGGCCGGTCTGGCACTGAGCCGCAATGCGGAGGCCCAGGCGGCCGCTGCGGTTAATGACAACGACATCCTGAACTTCGCGCTCAACCTGGAGTACCTGGAAGCGCAATTTTATTCGCTGGCCGTGAACGGGACGACCCTCGACCCTACCCTCACCACCGGTATCACCAGCCTTCCAGGTGCGGCAACTCCTACCACCGGCGCCGGTGGCGCGGTGACTTTCAAGACCGGCGTGAGCACGAAGGTAAACTTCACCACGCCGCAGCTTGCCGCTTACGCCGCGGAGACGGCGAACGATGAGCTGAATCATGTGAAGTTTTTGCGCTCGCAGCTAGGCGCGAACGCGGTAGCGCAGCCGAACATCGACCTGTTGAACAGCTTCAATGCTTTGGCCGTGGCGGCAGGGCTGGGCGCGACCTTCGACCCGTTCGCAAACCAGACGAACTTCATCCTGGGCTCGTTCATTTTCGAGGACGTGGGCGTAACGGCGTATCTCGGGGCGGCTCCGCTGATTTCGAGCTCTGCTGTTCTGGCTGCGGCGCTCGACATTCATGCGGTTGAGGCTTACCACGCGGGCAGCACCCGGACGCAGATTTTCAGGATCGGTGCGCCGGCGACGACGACTTCGCAGGCGATCGCAACATTCCGGGCACGGTTCGCTGCGAATGCACAAGCCGATATCGGTGTGGGAACAACGCAGGTTGCCCTCGGCACGGCTTCAACGATCGTCGACGTCGACCCGACGATTGCACGAGTTCAGCCCCGCACCCCCACCCAGGTCCTCAATGTGGTTTACGGCGGCGGTGCCCCGGGTGCGGGCGGCGCATTCTTCCCGAATGGGATGAATGCAACAAACGCAACGCTCCGCTAAGACTTTCAACATTTTCACCGAAAGGCGCTGGGCTCCATGCCCCGCGCCTATTTTTTTGGCCCGTTAGTAGAATGGCGGTGGGAGTGGCGGGCGATGGAAGCGAATGAATTGCAGGAGCTCCACGAGCAGCATGAGCATGCGCGCGGCGAAGGGGAGCATGAGGCCGCCGGCCCGAGCCTGAAGCCGGTCAGCTTTACCATGAGCGTCCTCGCGGTGCTGGTGGCGGTGGTGACGGTGCTGGGCCACCGGACGCACACGGAAGCCGTGCTGATGCAGGCCAAGGCGAGCGACCAATGGAACCTTTACCAGGCGAAGAAGATCCGGCAAAGCGATACACAGATTGCCCTGGACTTGCTTGGGGCTCTTTCCCTGCGCGACAACGCCGCCGCGCAGGGGACCGCTTCGGCGTACAAGGCCCACCTGGGCAAGTGGAAGAGCGACCTGGACGGGGAACAGGAGGTGGCACGCGGGTTTGAGGAGAAGGTGGAAGCGGCGGAGAAGACGGCCGGGCGCTTCGACCTGGGCGAGGCCCTGCTGGAGATCGGGCTGGTGGTGACCTCGATTACGCTGCTGACGCGGCAAAGGATTTACTGGTCCTTGGGGATGCTGTTCGGCGTATTGGGGCTCCTGGTCGTTGTGCAGGGTTTGCTGCTGCGATGAGGCGGCTGCTGCTCTGCGCGTTTCTGCTCGGCGTAAACGGCAGAGCGCAGGTGATTGCGGTCGACCATGGGCCAAACGCGCCGGAGCAGCAGGGGAAGCATTTCCTCGTGCTCGTATCGCTCGATGGGTTCCGGTGGGATTACGCGCGGAAGTATGGGGCGGCGAACCTGCTCGCCATGGCAGCCCATGGGGCGAGCGCGCCGGAGGGGATGCTGCCTTCCTACCCATCACTGACGGTGCCAAACCAATACACGTTGGTGACGGGGCTGTATCCGGAGCACCACGGAATTGTCGCGAACAGCTTTGAGGAGGGCGGCAGGCGCTACAGCTATGACGATCCGGCATCGAGCGCGGATGGGAGCTGGTATGGCGGGATGCCGCTGTGGGTGCTGGCCGAGCAGCAGGGGATGCGTGCGGCTTGCTTTTCCTGGACGGGGTCGGAGGCGGCGATCGCGGGCGGGCGGCCTTCGTTTTACGCCCGTTATGACGACAAAGACCCGGATGCGGCGCGGGTGGACCAGGTGCTGGCCTGGCTGAAGTTGCCGGAAGCGCAGCGGCCGCATTTGGTAACGCTGTCCCTGGCGAGTGTGGACCGTGCCGGGCGCGAGTTTGGGCCGGACGCGCCGCGGACACGCGCGGCTGTGAGGCAGGTGGACGCGACGGTGGGCAGGCTGCGGGCGGGGCTAGTCGCGCTGAAGCTGCCGGTCGACCTGGTTGTTGTGAGCGACCACGGGATGGCGAGTACGGAAAGCGGCTGGGTCGATCTGGAGAAATACACGGGTCTGACAGGATTCAAGACCGAAGGGTCGCTCTTATACGCGCCGAGCGAGACTGAGGCACAGAAAGCGTATGAGCAGTTGAAGATCGCGGATGCGCGCTTCAAGGTGTATCGCCGTGCAGATGTACCGCGGGAGCTGCACTACAACGGGAGCATGCGCGAGGGCGACCCGGTCGTCGTACCCACGGCGGCGGCGGCGATCCGGGCGCATGGGGCAGGGACCGGCGGTGCGCCGCAGGCGGGGTCGGACGGGTACGACGCGCTGCTGGTTCCGGAGATGAAAGCGGTGTTCTATGCCGAAGGGCCGGACGTGCGCGCAGGGGTAAAGCTGAAGCCGTTCGAGAATGTAAATGTGTACCCGTTTGTTACGGAAATTCTGGGGCTGAACGCGCCGAAAACAGACGGTAGCGCAGGGGTGTTGTCGCCTGCGCTCGCGCGGTAAGGGCAAAAGCAGGTTCTTCGCTTGCACCCCGGCAAGCAAGCTTGCTGGGACCCCGCCTTCGCTCAAGATGACCCCCTTTTTGACATATCACGTTTTTTAAAAGCGACAGCTTTCCACGCCCATCGAGGAACGCTTTCCATCACCGGCAGTGTATACGCTCTAAACGCGCATGCCGCCGAGATAGGTCGCCTGGAGCGTGCCGTCGGGAGCGAGGACGTTGAGGTCCGCGCGGCTGCCCTCGTGGAGGGTGCCTCCTTCAAACCCGGCCATGCGCGTGGGGTTGCGTGTGACGGCGTGGACAGCGTGTTCGAGAGAGACTCCTGCGTCGCGCATGTAATTTTTGAGGCCGTTGTCCAGGGTCAGGGTGGAGCCGGCGAGAGTGTCCTCGCCGGTGATGGCGCGGCCGCCGGCGACGCGTACGTCGAGCTCGCCGAGCTTATAGGTGCCGTCGGGCATGCCGGCGGCGCTCATGGCGTCGGTGACGAGAATGGCGCGGTCAAGGCCCTTGGCGCGGGCAAAGAGCTTCGCCATGGCGGGCGCGACGTGGAAGCCGTCGCAGATGAGCTCGGCGTACAGGGTGTCCTCGGTGAGGGCGACGCCGAGGATGCCGGGGTCGCGGTGGTCGAGCCGCCGCATGGCGTTGAAAGTGTGGGTGGCCGAGCGAGCGCCGGCTTTCACGGCGGCTTCGGCGTCCTCGGCGCGGGCGTCGGTGTGGCCGATGGAGATGGTGACGCCGCGGGCGACGGCATGGGTGATGAGCGCGAGGGCGCCGGGGAGCTCGGGGGCGAGGGTCATGAGGGTGATGCGGCCCTCCGCGGCTTCGAACATAGCGTCAAAGAAGGGGATGGAGGGCTCGAGAAGGTCGTTCGGCGGGTGGGCGCCGCGTTTGGGGTGCGAAAGGAAGGGGCCTTCGAGAT
>CAXTWG010000045.1:3540-19463 GCA_964247895.1 uncultured Acidobacteriaceae bacterium | reverse complement strand
TCGCTCAGGATGACCCAATTTGTCGGGCTTGTCCGCGTTTGGGTTGGCCAGACTTGCCTTAGCAGATCCCCGGCTGCGCTCAGGATGACCCGATTTGTCGGGCTTGTCCGCGTTTGGGTTGGCCAGACTTGCGTTAGCCAGACCTGCCTTGAGAGCTGCCACCCACTCGCGGGGGACGCGGAGCTCGGGCGGAGGGCAGCGCCAGAACAGGTAGGAGGGCGCGGTGGGGATGACTACGAAATCCGGGTTGCCGAGGCGTGCGGCGGCTTCGGGAGGGGTGAGCGACTCCATTTGCGCATCGACGAGTACGACTTCGTGCCCGGCTTTGCGGAGTTCCTCGCGGGCGTGGAGCAGTTCAAGCGGCAGGTGCGGGTCACGGCAGCCGAAGTAGGTGGAGCCTTCAAAGGTCCAGCGCGGGTTGACGAGCGCGTACCTCATCGGACGCCTCCTGTGACGGCAAGCTGCGCGGGAGCGAGGAGCGGGGGCAGGGCGTGCGTGGACGCGCGGCGGCCCTGGAGGTCACTATGCCAGAAAGCGGCGATATCGGAGAGGGTGACGGCAAGCGAGCGTGTGGGCCGCCAACCGGTATGCGCCGTGAGCTTGGCGGTGTTGCTGACGTAGATTTGCTGATCGCCGGGGCGGATTTCGCTGTGCTCGGCGCGGATGCGGGCCCCGGTTTGTTTTTCGATGGCGGTGAGGGCTTGCCGCACGGAGATGGCCTGCGCGGGGCCGCCGCCGACGTTGTAGACCTGCCCGGAGGCGATAGCGCGCCCGGCCACGGCGCACTCCATCGCGTCCAGGAGGTCGTGGACGTGGAGGATGTCGCGGACCTGGCAGCCGTCGCCGTAGATGGTGACGGGCTCACCTTGTAGCGCGGAATAAAGGAAGTGGGCGACCCAGCCCTGGTCCTCGGTCCCGAGCTGGCGCGGCCCGGCGATGCAGCTCATGCGGAAGACGATGGTGGGCACGTCGTAGATGCGCGCGTAGTCGTGCACGTACTGGTCGGCCGCGCCTTTGGAGCAGCCGTATGGGGAGTGGAAGTCGAGCGGCTGCTCTTCATCGACGCCGGTGCGCAGCAGGTCGGAGAAGGCGTAG
Source organism: uncultured Acidobacteriaceae bacterium (assembly GCA_964247895.1). Lineage (GTDB taxonomy): Bacteria > Acidobacteriota > Terriglobia > Terriglobales > Acidobacteriaceae > EB88. The sequence goes on along the minus strand of CAXTWG010000045.1, from coordinate 18,368 downwards.
CGATCGCCTTCGTGCTGGACGCCGATCGCTTCAAGCGAGCCGTAGACCTTGTTGGTGGAGGTAAAGAGCACGAGCGGGCGGGTGCGGGAAAGGCGCGCGGCCTCCAGCACATGGAGGGTGCCGAGGATATTGGTGTGGCAGTCGGCGAGAGGGTCGGCGATGGAAGTGGTGACGGCGACCTGCGCGGCGAAATGGTAGATCTCCGTCGCGCCTTCGGCGGCCTCGGCAACCAGGGCGCGGTCGCGAACGTCACCGGGGATAACCCTAAGGCGGCCGGGCGCGGCGAGTGTTTGGAGCCAGGCGATGTTCGTTTCAACGCCGGGACGCGCGAGGGAGTCGAACACCGTGACGTGCGCGGTCGTGTCCGCGAGCAGACGAGCCGCCAGATTGCTACCGATAAAGCCCGCGCCGCCGGTGATGAGCACCCTGCGTTCCGTTCCGCTCTTCAACATGTCTCCTGCCTGTATGGGATGCATCAGGCGGACAGCCCGTGGGTGGCAAGCTCGCGCATCATGGTTTCGGCCTTGTCGTGAGCCTCGGGAGCCTCCTGGGCCTGGAGCCAGTCGACGAGCTCGGCGAAGCCTTGCTCGTGGGTGACCTCCGACTCGTAACCGAGCAAATTGCGGGCTTTGGAAAGGTCGGCGTAGCAGTGGCGGATGTCGCCGGAGCGGTATTTTTGCGTCAGCCGGTGGGGCAGCCTGTCGCGCGTGCCGAGCCGGTCGGATAAGAGCTCGGCGACGCGGCTAATGGAGATGGGCTGACCGGAGCCGATGTTGATGACGTGGCCGTTGGCCTCAGGGCGCTCGAGCGCGAGGAGGTTGGCGCGGACGATGTCGTGGATATTGACGAAGTCGCGCTGCTGCTCGCCGTCCTCGAAGACCAGCGGCGGCTGGTTATCTAGGAGGCGCGAGGCAAAGATGGCGGCGACGCCGGTGTAGGGGTTGGAAAGCGCCTGGCGGGTGCCGTAGATGTTGAAAAAGCGCAGCGCGACGACGGGGAGGTCGTAGACGCGGCCGTAGGTGAGGCACAGCTCTTCCTGGTCGCGCTTGGAGAGAGCGTACACGCTGGTGACCTCGCTGGGCTTGTTTTCAGCCGTGGGCCGGGGCGTGACGGGGCCGGCGCAGATCGGGCAGAGGGGGTTCCAGTCGCCGGCGCGGAGCTGCGCGTTGCCGCGGATGGGCGGCGCGACCGGACCGCAGGCGGGGCAGGTGTAGGCGCCCTCGCCGTAGATGGACATGGAGGAGGCGACGACGAGCTTTTCCAACCGGTGTTTTGTGTCGAGCAGGACCTGGAGCAGTTGCGCGGTGCCGAGGGTGTTCACGCTCATGTAGCGTTCGATCTCGTACATGGACTGCCCGACTCCGACGGTGGCGGCAAAGTGGTAGACGGCGTCGATACCTTCAAGCGCCTGCTTGACCGCGCCCGCGTCGCGCACGTCGCCGTAGACGATCTCGACCTCCGGCGATAGATAAGTGGGCAGCTTGCGGCTGTGGACCTGCGGCGTGAGGTTGTCAAGCACGCGGACCGAGTGGCCTTCGCGCAGGAGGCCGTCGGCCAGGTGCGAGCCGACGAAGCCGGCGCCGCCTGTGATCAGAATGGTTTTACGCCTTGTCATTCTCGGTTTCCTTTCCTGCGAAAGCGCTTGCCGCCTAGAGTGCGACCGCGACCTGTTCCTGCTCCAGAGCGGCAGTGGCGGTGGCGGGAGCGTAGCGGCGCACGGCCCAGCGCGCGAACTCAGTGAAGTCTTCAACATCCTTCGGCGGGCTGGCCCAGTGGGGCTCCATGCCGAGGTGGTCGGGAGTGAAGCAGAGCGTCATCGTGGTGTCAAAAGGGGCGAGCGCGGCCATCTGCCGGTCGAGCCAGACTTCGGCGTCCGGGCGGAACCAGTCGGCCCAGCTGACACCGGTGCGGAGGTAGCGCACGCCGAGTTTGCGCAGCCACTCGACGGCTGAGTCGAGCCGGTGGTCCTCGTAGTGGAACCACTGGCAGATACCGAGGGCGGGGTTCGCGGCAGCCAGTGCGGGAAAGAGGTCCGCCGAAAGCTTGGGGGTGCCGTCGTGCTTAAGCAGGCCCATGTAGTAGTGGCGGTAGTAGGAGGAGCCTTCGGCCTCCTTGTGGCGCGTGGTGGCCTCCCAGGTGGGCGGCAGGTCGTAGAGCGAGTACCAGTGCACACGCTCGGTTTGCCCTTTCAGCAAGCCGGTCATACGCTCGAGCCCGAAGGCCGCGACCTCTTCCGCGCCGAAGGACGATGCGCCGACCTCGGAGACCCACACCGGCAGGCCGGCAGCGGCCTCCGTTTCACGGATGCGCTCCGGCCATTCGTCGACGGGCCAGTGATTCCAGTCGAGCGGGAAGCCGTGCACCGCGACCACGTCTATGTCCTCCAGCGCGCCGTGACCGCGCATGAGCTGGATCCAGCGCCAGTCGCAGGAGCTGACCCCGCCTAGCACGATCTTGAGGTCGGGGTTCACCTCGCGAATGGCACGCGAGGAAGAGCGCACCATGGCCGCGAACTTTTCCCAGTTGGGGTCGAGGTGGAAGTTCCAATGCGAAAGATTGTTGGGCTCATTCCAGAGCATCACGGCTTCTACCATCGTTTGTTGTCCTTTTCCGCTGTCACCACAGCTTGCCTTCGAATTCGAGCTCCTGGATCCATTTGCCGCGGCGCCGGGTTTCCGCAGGCGAGCAGAGCCAGGTTTCTTCTTCCGGGTGCGCGTCGAGCCGGAGGCCGGCCGAGCGTAGCATCGCCTCAACGCCCGGCCGGTTGGGCACCCACCAGTTAGTTTCGTCGCCGGAAAAGCGGTGCTCGAAAAAGCGCATTTGCGGGAAGGTGGGTTCGGTAAAAACCCCTTCTTCCCAGAACGGGTAGTCGGGCTCGACCGGCTTGGCGGGCGCGTTGCCGTGGGGGCGCATGAGGGTTTGGAAGACAAGCGTGCCGCCGGGCTTGAGTTTTTGCACGACGCGGTCAAGCGCGTAGAGCGGGTAGCGCAGGTGGTAGAAGATGCCCATGAACAGGACTATGTCGAACTGGGCTGGAAATTCTGCCGGAATGGAGAGCACGTCGTAAGCCGAGCAATACCGGTACTCGATGTCGAGACCGGGCTCGTCATGGGCGAGCTCACGCTGAACAAGGCGGGCCTGGTTGAGGTAGAGCTCTTCAGTGTCGATGCCGAGCACGCGCGCGGCGCCGCGGCGCTTGAGCTCGATCGAGTAGAAGCCCGCATTGCAGCCGATATCGAGGACGCTTTTGCCGGTGAGGTCGGCCGGAAGCGCATCGCGCAGGTAGCGCCATTTGACCTCCGGGTAGTCGCCGAGGAAATGGTCCGGTGCGGTTTGGACGGCGCCGACGCGGATGTTGTGGAACCAGGGTCCGGCGTCGCGGAGCCGGTCTTCGAGGTTTTGCTTGTGTTCTGTCGCCGGCATGTGTGCTGCCAAAAGAAGAGTCCCCGCCTTTCAAGAATCGCGTGGTGCTTGCGCCCCCCTCGCCCGGGTGAGCAAGGAGCGGCGCCTTCCGTGTGGAGCATCTACTTAGGATTTAAATATACCGTTCACAGAGCAGCGCGCAAGTGCAAGTCACTGAGTGTTCGGTGGCTTACGTCCTTTTTAAGCCGTGGCGGGCGACTGCGAGCCGCCTTTCGAAGTCCCGGTAAAAGCGCTTTGCGTGGAGCGCACAACCCGTGGGAGCCCCCTTGTGCTCTTCCCTTATAACCGACGCGCGTCGGCAAGGAGAAACAATGGCACGCAATCCCCTGACTTTCGGCCCCAAGCCGCCGTTCCCCGCACAAAAAAAACAGCCTATCCCCGGCACGGATGACGCCATGGACCCCAGGCCGGACCACGGCATGGAGAGCTACACGGGACGCAACCGCCTGACGGATCGCGTAGCGCTGATTACCGGCGCGGACTCAGGCATCGGTCGGGCCGTGGCGATCCTGTTCGCGAAGGAAGGCGCGGATATTGTTTTCACCCACCTGCCGGAAGAAGAAACAGACGCGAAAACGACGACCGACGCGGTGATGCGGCAGGGCCGCAAGGCGCATGCGATCTCGGTAGATCTGTCGCAGCCGGCCAATGGCGCAAAGGTGGTCGAGGAGGCCATGGCGAAGTTCGGCAAGCTCGACATCGTGGTGAACAACGCGGCGTACCAGAGGACCTACGAAAAGCTCGAAGACGTGCCGGGCGACGAGTTTGCAAAAGCTTTCGCGATCAACGTCGGCGGAACGTTTGCCGTGTCGCAGGCGGCGGCGAAGCACCTCCGGCCGGGCGGCGTCATCCTTAACACGACCTCTATCCAGGCGCTCGATCCCAGCCCGAACATCTTTGTGTACGCGGCCACGAAAGCGGCTATCGCGAACCTGACCAAGGGCATGGCGAAGCTGCTCGGCGAGAAAGGCATCCGCGTAAACGGCGTGGCGCCTGGGCCGGTGTGGACGCCGCTGATCCCGGCGACGATGGAAGAAGAGAAGGTGAAGGAGTTCGGCGGGAAAACCGTATTCAAGCGGCCCGCGCAGCCGGTGGAGCTGGGGGCGCTGTATGTGTTTCTCGCCTCCGACGATGCAAGCTTCGTCACCGGTGAGATCTACGGGGCGACCGGGGGGATGACACCGCTCTAGAAGCCGGGCTCTCGCGCGCGCAGCCGATTTCGCGGCAGCGACTCTGCCGCGCTACTCTGGTTGCGAGCGGAGCGGAATGGCGCAAGCGGCAGGAAAAACACGGAGCGCCTGGGGCGAGCGGATTGAAGCGCTCAAGAATGTGCCCCCGGTGCTTGCGATTTTGTGGGAGTCGGGCCCGGCGGTGGTGAGCTGGGGCCTCCTGCTGCGTTTGCTGGTTGCGGGCGGTCCGCTGCTAGGCGCGTGGATCGCGAAGAACATCATCAACGGCGTCGAGTCGGCGATTCGGGGCCGGGGGGTACCGCAGCATTTCTGGGAGTTCGTCGCGGCTGAGGTAGCCGTGGTGGTCGGGACGGGGCTGATCGCGCGCGTGATCGATTACTGCGACGCCCTGCTCGCGGATCGCTACACACATTACGTATCCATACGGGTGATGCGGCAGGCCGCGCAACTTGACCTGACCACCTACGAGAATCCCGAGTACTACGACCGGCTGGAGCGTGCGCGAGTGCAGGCGACCGACCGGCTGGCGATGATCCAGATGATGGGCCGGCTCATCCAGCAGGTCTTGACGACGGTGCTGTTTTCAAGCGTCCTGCTTTGGAAAGCGCCGCTGCTGCTGCTGCTGCTCGCCGTCGCGGTGATCCCGTCGTTCCTGGGGGAAACGCATTTTGCATTTCTGGGCTACGCGAAGAACTTTCGCCAAACCCCGGCCAAGCGTGAGATGGACTACATCCGGCAGGTGGGCGGGTCGAAGGAAGCGGCGAAGGAGCTTAAGCTTTTCAACCTGAGCGACTACTTCACGGACCGGTTCGCGCGGCTGTCGGAGGGCATTTACACCGAAAATGTCGCGCTTTCGAAGCGCCGCCTGGGCTGGGGCGCGCTGTTCTCGATGATCGGCAACGGCGGCTACTACGGGTCCTACGTGTATGTCATCTGGCGCGCGATCCATGGCGGGTACGACATCGGGACCTTCGCCTTTATCACCGGGGCTGTCCAGCAGGCGCAGGCAGCGTTGCAGCAGGTGTTTTCGCTTGCCTCAGGCATTGCGGACCAAGCTTTGTTTCTTACGGACCTGATCGGCTTTTTCGACATGAAGCCGACCGTGGTTTCAAAGCCGAATGGGTTGAAGATGCCGCGGCCGATCCAGCGCGGGTTCGAGTTCCGCAATGTGTCTTTCGCCTATCCGGGGACGACGCGGAAGGTGCTGAAAGACTTCAACTTTCACCTGAAGCCGGGCGAGCGGATTGCACTGATCGGGGAGAACGGCCAGGGAAAGACGACGGTGGTGAAGCTGATTACGCGGCTTTACGACCCGACGGAAGGCGAGATCCTGCTCGACGGCGTCGACCTCCGCGAGTACGCGCTGGACGACCTCCACCAGGAGATGGGGGTCATTTTTCAGGACTTTATGCGCTATGAGATGACGGTACGCGACAACATCGCCGTGGGCCGGGTGGAGCTGCCGCACACGGATGCGGACATTGCGGGGGCCGCGGAAAAGTCGCTCGCGGCGAGCGTGGTGCGCAAGCTAGGCGGGGGCTACGACCAGATGCTGGGGCGCCGGTTCGAGTCGGGCGTGGACCTGTCGGGGGGCGAGTGGCAGAGGATCGCGCTGGCGCGGGCGTACCTGCGCGATGCGCAGCTGCTGATCCTGGACGAGCCGACGGCGGCGCTCGACGCGAAGTCGGAGATGGAAGTGTTTGAGCGTTTCGCGGAGCTGACGACGGGCAAGATGGCCTTGTTTGTGTCGCACCGGTTCTCTACGGTGCGGATGGCGGATCGGATCGTGGTGCTCGCGGGCGGCCAGCTGGTGGAAGAGGGCGACCACATCCGGCTGATGGCGCTCGGCGGTCGCTACGCGGAAATGTTCGAGATGCAGGCCGCCAGTTACCGCTAGACTTTGCTTGACGTCCAACTAAGGGAGTGAGCGTGTGACGGATACAAACCCAACCGGCAGCCTCCAAACGCCGGCGAGCCCGCGCGAGGATAGCCTGCGCGCCGCAGCCCGCGCCGACGCGCACGAGCTGCAAGCGACCCGGAACCCGCGGGGGCCGAGCGGCTTGCGCGCCCGCGCCGAGGCTGCCCGTGCCGCGCTCAATGCGCTGGTCCGGAAACTCGATGCGCTGCCTGAGCCCGATTATGAAAACCCGGACGGGGACCCGCTGCTGGTGCTGCGCGAAAATCCTCGGCTGCTGCGCTCGGCGCTGAACGAGGTCGCGACCGGCCATCGCGTGCTCGACCGGCTACCCCGGCTCGCGCCCGCGGGCGGAGAGGGCGGAGGACTGCCGCGCATCACGGCCGTGGCTTCAGGCTACTTTCGCGCTACCGGTCACGGTTGGGACGCAAAAGCCCTGCCGGTTTACATCGAGGAGCTCGAAAGATCCGAACCGCTGGAACTCCAGGAGTTGTGGTCGCTTTCCTCGCTGATGAAATTCGCACTTATGGAGCAGGCCATCAGCGAGGGCGAAGCGGTGTTCGCTCGCGGCATACCGCCCGGGCGCAACCCGGTGATCGAAACCTGCGTAAAAAGCCTGCGCGAGCTCGGCTACGCCGACTGGTCCATTGTTGCGGAGCCGCTGATTCCTTTTGATCCCTTGCTGCGCGAGGACCCCGCGGGCGCATACGGGCGCATGGATTTCCAGAGTCGCGAAGGCTACCGCAAACGCGTGGCCGAGCTGGCCCGGTACGCAGACCTGACCGAAGTGGAGGTCGCGCAGGAAGCGCTCAAGCTGGCGCGCGCCGCCCAACGCCGCCCCGTCGCCGACCCGCGGGTCCATGCCCGTGAGTCGCACATCGGCTATTACCTGGTGGACGGCGGCGTGGACGCGCTTGCGCACGCCATCGGCTATCGCCCGCCCGCGCTCGAGCAGATGCGCATTACCGCGCGACGCGACGCGGACCTGTTCTATATCGCGCCGATCGAGGTGCTATCGATCATCCTGATCGCGGCGCTGATCCTGCCGGTCGTGTCCGCGGCGCACAACTTCGTGGCGTTGATCCTGCCGTTTGTGCTGCTGTTCCTGCCCGCTACCCAGGGCGTTGTGGACCTGATGAACAATGCGGTCACGGCGCTGTTTGAAGCACGCTCGCTCGCAAAGCTCAACTTCGCAAAAACCGGCATTCCGGCCGACTGCGCGACGCTGGTCGCCGTGCCGACGCTGCTGCTGAACGAAAAAGGGCTGCGTGAACTTGTGGCGGAGCTCGAAGTGCGTTACCTGGCCAACCAGGATCCGCACCTCCACTTCGCGCTTGTCACCGATCTTCCAGACTCGCTGACCAAGCCGCGGGACGACGAGTCGAATCCCCTGGTCGCGCTCGCCGTCAAGCTCATCACGGACCTCGACGACCGCTACAAAGGCCAGCGAGGCGGACGGTTCGCGCTGTTCCACCGGCACCGCATCTTTAATGCGCGGCAGGGTGTATGGATGGGTTGGGAACGCAAGCGCGGCAAGCTGCTAGACCTGAACAAATATCTCCAAGGCGCGTTCGACGCGTTCCCTGTGAAAGCGGGTGGCGCTGCCGACATGCGCAGCGTGCGCTACATCATCACGCTCGACTCCGACACGCAGTTGCCGCGCGGCACCGCGGCTGCGATGGTAGGGGCGATGGCGCACCCGCTCAACCAGGCCGTCATCGACCCGGAGCGCCGGATCGTCACGGCGGGTTACGGCATCCTGCAGCCGAGGGTCGGGGTGAGCGTACACTCGGCTTCGCGCTCGCGCCTGGCTTCGCTGTTTTCGGGGCAAACCGGGTTCGACATCTACACACGCGCCGTTTCAGACGTGTACCAGGACTTGTACGGCGAGGGCATTTTCACCGGCAAGGGTATTTACGAGGTCCAAACGCTCCATGCCGTGCTCGACCGACGATTCCCGCGCAATGCCCTGCTCTCGCACGACCTGATCGAGGGCGCGTATGCGCGCGCAGGGCTCGCGACGGATATCGAGGTCGTCGACGACTACCCTTCGCACTACTCGGCGTACACCAAGCGCAAACATCGCTGGGTGCGGGGCGACTGGCAGATCGCGCAGTGGATCTCAAACTCCGTCCCGGACGAGTCGGGCAACAAGGTTCGCAATCCGATCTCGACGATCTCGCGCTGGAAAATTTTTGACAATCTGCGACGGTCGCTGGTCGAGCCGTTCACGATGCTGCTGCTCATCGCGGGCTGGCTCGGGTTAGTCGGCGGTCCACTGTACTGGACGGTGGTCACGCTATTCCTGATGTTTCTGCCGACGATGGTCCAGTTCTGCTTTTCGTTTGCACGCGCGCTTGCGTCGGAGCAGGCAGGCGCGGTTGGCGAGGCATTGGAGGGCACCGGTCAGGCAGCGTTCATCACTTTGCTCAACGTGGTTTTTCTGCCGCACTCGACCTTTCTTTCGCTCGACGCGATCGTCCGTTCCCTGGTGCGGCGCTTTTTTACCGGACAAAAACTGCTGGAGTGGGAAACGGCGGCCGAGGCGGAGTCCGGCAAGCGCACGACGCCTGTGGACTTTTATCTCAAGGCCAGCCCGGTGTTCGCGCTTTTTGTCGTGCTCGTCGTCTTCCTGCATAACCGATATGCCCTGCTTGTCGCACTGCCCGTGTTGCTGTTGTGGGGCTGCGCGAGCCTCCTGACCGCATGGCTCAACGCTCCGCCCGAGGAAGCCGTCAAGCCGCTCGCGGAACGCGATGCGGCCTTTTTGCGCGAGCAGGCCTTGCGTATCTGGCGCTACTTTTACCAGTTCGGCGGCGAGCGTCACCACTACCTGATCCCCGACAACGTGGAAGAGCAAAATCTGTTCGAGGCGGCACGGGTTTCACCCACAAACCTCGGCCTGCTCCTGAATGCACGGCAAGCAGCGGTTGAGTTCGGCTGGCTAACTGTGCCTGAGTTCGTCGAGCTCACGCTCTATACCCTTGCGACTTTTGAAGCGCTGCCCAAATACCGCGGCCACCTGTACAACTGGTACCGCACCGACACGCTTGAGCCGCTGCGCCCGATCACCGTTTCGTCGGTCGACAGCGGAAACTTCGCGGCTTCGCTGTACACGCTGCGCATGGGTGCGGCGGAATTGCTCGAACGGCCGCTGATCGACGAGCGGTTATTCGCGGGTTTGCACACGCAGGTTGCCGTTTCGCAGATGGGCGACACGGGCCTGCCCGCGGTCGGCGCGTCGTTGGAGGCTGGATTGCAATGGGCTCTCGGGCGCTCGGGCCTCGTTTCTGCCCTCGCGGGGGAGCCGGAACCCGCGCAGCCCCCCACCGAGCAAGCGTGGTGGCGCAACGAGCACGCGAAACGCGCTGCAGCCATTGCGGACCTGGTCCGGACCTATGAGCCCTGGCTGCTGCCGGAGTTCGCTCCCCTGCGTACGCCGCTCGGCCTCGAAGACAAGACGGCGCATCCCGCGCTCGGCAGCGCGCCCGGATTTGCGCGTGCGTTGGCGGCGAAACTCACCGCGGTCCGAAGCCAGATCGACGCGGCACTCGCGGCAAGCCTGGAAAACGCGCTTACCCCTGCGATCGCGCAGCTGGACGCGCTCGCGGCGAATGTGGACCGTTGCTCGCGCGAAGCGTTCCGGCTCGCGACCGAGATGGACTTCGGCTTTCTGGTGGAGCGCGACCGGCAGATGCTCTCGATCGGCTACGAGGTGGAGCGCGAGGAGCTGCACACGGCCTGCTACGACATGCTGGCGTCGGAGGCGCGCATCGCGGCATTTATCTGCGTGGCCAAGGGCGACCTGGAGCAGACCAGCTGGTTCAAAATGGGCCGCACGCACACGCTCGCGTTCGGCCATGCGGTCCTGCTCTCGTGGACCGCGACGATGTTCGAGTATCTGATGCCATCGCTCTGGATGCGCACACTACCGGACACCCTGATGGCACGCACGCTGACGGGCGTGGTCGCGATCCAGCGCGCGTACGCTCGCAAGCTCAAGCTGCCGTGGGGCATTTCCGAGTCGGGCTACGCGGAGGTCGACGATGGGGGCCACTACCACTACAAGGCCTTCGGCATCCCGGAGATCGCGCTCAAGTGGGACGCGACCGCAGGCCCGGTAATCTCGCCGTATGCAAGCTTTCTCGCGTTGGGCATCGACCGCGATGCGGCCCTCGCGAACCTCCGTGCGATGGCGAAGGCCGGCTGGGGCGGCGCGTACGGTTTTTATGAGGCGATCGACTATGTGCAGGGCCGGGAGCGGCCCCGGCTGGTGCGCGAGTGGATGGCGCACCACCAGGGCATGTCCCTGATGGCGCTGATGAACCTGCTCCACGATGACGCGTGCAAGCGCTGGTTTCACGCGAACCCTCACCTGCAGGCGACCGAACTACTGCTGCACGAGAAACCGGTGCGCGCTGCGGCGCTGCGCGATGAAGTGAAGAATACGCCGGCGAAGAAAGTGCCGCAGCCGGCCTAGGGCACCATGTACAGGCTTACACGATGGCGAGCGCGGGCGCGGCAAAATGCATCCGGTGCATGCTGAGCACCTTGGCGGCGCGCTCCGGGTCGGTCGACCAGCTTTTCGAGACCTGCGCCACGAACTCATCCCCGCTTGGTGCTCCGAGTGCGGCGCGGTAATGCGGGTAGCCGTTTTCGAGCGCACGCAGCAGTGTCATGCGGTGCGCGAACGCGTCCTGCCAGTCGGTAAAAACAGCCCACTGCGCCTGCACCGTGATCCAGGCCCCGTGGAGGTACTCGCGGGTGGGTAGCGTCAGCGAGCCGCCTCGGGGCGGGTGCGACTGCTTTTGACCGAACAGGTTGTTGGCTTCGAGGGCAAGCGCGGAGGTGCCCCAAGCGGACTCGAGCGCGGCCTCGCAGGCGGCGTACTCGGGGTAGACGTGGCCGGCGGCGCGGGCGGCTGCGGCGGCTTTGGATAGAAAGTCTTCGGGTTTCATGGGTTCTCCTCGAAAATAGAAAGGGCCGCTCCTCAACGAAGCAGCCCTTTTTCAATTGTCAGAAAAGCAGCGAATCTGTTTGCCAAGGCATCGATAAAACCGCCTGCGCGGCTTCACTTTTCCTGACCTGCTTCCTGGGCCGGCAACTCTCCGTACCGCACTGCATCAGGAAAGTGAACTTGCGGCCACTTCGTGGCGGGTGTTTTTTGAAGACTAGACGACGAAATACTTGGCTTGGGGGTGGTGGACGACGAGCGCGTTTGTGCTTTGTTCCGGCTCCAGGTGGAAGCCTTCCGTGAGACGGACGCCGATGTTTTCCTCGGGGCGGAGGAGCTCGAAGATCTTGGTTTGGTCTTCAAGGTTGGGGCAGGCGGGGTAGCCGAAGGAGTAGCGCGAGCCGCGATATTTCTGGTGAAACAGGTCGCGGGTGTCGGGGGCGTCTTCGTCCGCGATCCCGAGCTCTTCGCGCATGAGCTTGTGGCCGTACTCAGCGAGCGCCTCGGCGGTTTCAACACCAAGGCCGTGGACGTAGAGGTAGCGGGTGAAGTCGCCGGCGTCGAAGAGCTTTTTAGTTTCCTCGCTGGCGCGCTCGCCGATGGTGACGGCGGAAAAGCCGATCACGTCCATCTGCCCCGAGTCGCGGGGGTGGAAGAAGTCGGCGATGGAGAGTTGGCGGCCTTCGCGCTGGCGGGGGAAGGTGATGCGGAGCTGCTCTTTCGCGTGGTCGTCGGGGTTGTAGACAATCACGTCGTTGCCGTCAGCCTGCGCGGGATAAAAGCCGTAGACGAGCTTGGGCCAGAACCAGTTTTTTTCTTTGATCTCGGCTTTGAGGGCGGCGAGGATGGGCCGGTATTTCTCCTCGACGAGCCGCATGTAGTCCGCGGCGGAGGCGGTTTTGAGCTGCCACTGGTTTTTGAACAGGGCGATCTCGTTGATGTAAGAAAAGATGAAGTCGAGGTCGAAGTCCTTGCGGACGCGGCAGCCCCAGAAGGCGGGGACGGGGGTTTGCTCGACGGGCTTGACCCAGGAAGAGCGCACGGGAGGCCCCTCAAGAGCGGGCAGCGCCTGCGAGGCAAGCACGTGGGGAGCGGTGGGGAAAAGCTTGACCGTGCTGCCGTCCTGCATGCGTTTGTCCCGCGCGGCATCGTCACCGGCGAGGTCGGTCATGACATGCAGCCCGGCGAAGGCATCCTCGGCATAGAAGACGGCGGAGGAATACTCCTGGCGGAGGTCCTGCTCCACGTACTTGCGCGTGAGCGCCGCGCCGCCGCAGATGACCGGGGTGGCCATGCCGAGGCGCTGGAGGTCCTGAACGACATACTTCATTTCAAGCGTGGATTTGACGAGGAGGCCGCTGAGACCGATGGCGTCCGCCTTGTGCTCCTGCGCGGCCTTGATGATGGCGTCGGCGGGCTGCTTGATGCCGAGGTTGACGACCTTGTAGCCGTTGTTGGAGAGGATGATGTCGACGAGGTTTTTGCCGATGTCGTGGACGTCGCCCTTGACGGTCGCGAGGACGATGGTGCCCTTCTGGGTGCCTTCAACGCGCTCCATCTTGGGCTCGAGATAGGCGACGGCGGCCTTCATCACGGCGGCCGAGTCGAGCACGGAGGGAAGCTGCATCTTGCGTGCGCCGAATAGCTCGCCGACGGTCTTCATGCCGTCGAGCAGGACGGTGTTGATCAGCTCCAGGGGCGTGTAGGTGACCAGCGCCGTGTCGAGAACCTGCTCCAAAGACTGGCCGGCCATGGTGCGTTCCCCGCGGATGATGAGCTGCTTAAGCTGCTCCTCAAGAGGCAGCGACTCGACCGCGACCTGATCCTCCTTGGCGGAAGGGTCGAGGCCGGTGAAGTGGGCCATGTAGCCCTGGAGCGGGTCGCCCTCGCTCCAGTCGCGAAAGATGAGCTTGCGGGCGAGCTCGACCTCGCGCTCGGGGATTTTGTAGAGCGGGTAGATCTTGGAGTAGTTGACGATGGCGGCGTCGAGGCCGCGGTCCACCGCCTCTTTGAGGAAGACCGAGTTGAGCACGCGGCGGGCGTAGGCGTTGAGGCCGAAGGAGATGTTGCTGACGCCGAGGATGGTCTTGGCCTTGGGCAGCTCTTCCTTGATGCGGCGGACGGCTTCGAGGGTTTCCATGCCGGCGGTGCGATAGTCTTCCTGGCCGGTGGAGATGGGCAGGGTGAGGGCGTCGAAGAGGATATCTTCGCCGCGCAAGCCGTAGCGCTCGGTGGCCATGGCGTAGATGCGTTTGGCGATCGCGACCTTTTTGTCCGCGGTAAGAGCCATGCCGTCTTCATCGATGGTGAGGGCGACCACCGCGGCGCCGTAGCGCTTGGCCATGGGCAGGACTTTACTGGTGCGCTTTTCGCCGTCCTCAAGGTTGATGGAGTTGATGAGAGGCTTGCCGGGGATGCGCTTGAGGGCTTCCTCGAGAACGTCGGCCTCGGTCGAATCGATGACGAGCGGGGCAGTGACGCGGGTGGCGAGCTTTTCAAGCACGCCGTTCATGTAGGCTTTCTCGTCCTCACCGACGACGGCGCAGCAGAGGTCGAGCATTTGGGAGCCCTCGGCGGCGAGGCGCTTGGCCATGGTGAGGATGGCGTCGTAGTCGCCGGCGCGAACTAAATCACGAAAGTGGGCGACGCGGGTGGTGGTGTTCATCTCCTCGGCCACGATGACCGGTTGGCCGTCGATCTCAAGCGGGGTGGCGGAGAAGGCGCTGGCGACGACGCCCTGGGGCTTTACATTTCTTTTCGCGGGCGTGGCGTTTTGCACGGCCTCGACGACGGCGCGGAGGTGCCCCGGGGTAGTACCGCAGCAACCGCCGACGACCTGGACGCCATACTCGGTGACGAAGCGGCGGTGGTAGGCGGCAAGCTCTGCGGGGGTGAGCTTGTAGACGGCGATGCCGCCCTCATTGTGCGGCAGGCCTGCGTTGGGGAGCACGCTGATGGGGTGGACGGAGTTTTGGCAGAGGAAGCGGACGGCGTCGTTCATCTCCGCGGGGCCAGTAGCGCAGTTGAGGCCGATGATGTCGGGGTTGAAGCACTCAATAACAGCGAGGGCGGCGCCGATTTCGGAGCCGAGGAGCATGGTGCCGGTGGCTTCGAGGGTGACCTGCATCTGAAGCGGCAAACGCTTCCCAGCCGTGCGCATCGCGTCCTGGCAGGCGGCAAGCGCGATCTTGGCCTGGAGCAGGTCCTGGCTGGTTTCGATGAGCAGGATGTCGACGCCGCCCTCGATGAGCGCCTCGGCCTGCTCGCGGTACATGGCGGCCATGGCGTCATAGCCGATGTGGGCGAGTGAGGGAAGCTTGGTCGTCGGGCCGATGGAGCCGGCGAC
>CAXTWG010000045.1:0-3530 GCA_964247895.1 uncultured Acidobacteriaceae bacterium | reverse complement strand
GGAGAAACCATCGGCGACTTCGCGGGCGAGCTTGGCGGCGGAGAGGTTCAACTCGCGGGTGCGGTCGCCGAGCTCATACTCGTCGAGGACGACACGGGTGGAGCCGAAAGAGTTCGTCTCGACGACATCGCAGCCGGCCTCAAAAAAGCCGGCATGGACGCCGCGGATGATGTCGGGTCGGGAAAGCACCAACAGCTCGTTGCAGCCCTCTTTGCCCCAGTAGTCGTCGACCGTGGGGGCATGAAGCTGAATGCTGGTGCCCATCGCGCCGTCGTACACCAACACACGTTCGTTCAGGAGTCGGAGAAAGTCAGCCATGGCCAACCTTCATTTTAACGTTGGATTGGGTGGCCCATGCTCCGCCTGATAAAACGCGGCTTCCCAGCCCGCACTTCGGGAAGCGAATGTTACAGTACGGGTTCCACCGGGTCGACAACCCAGATCGTTAACTCACCATCCAGCAATGGGGCCAGTTGCGCTCCCGCTGCGCGGAAGTGGTCAGAACTCTTATGCTGTTCGAAGTCCTCCGGGCCGCCGTACTGCTCGTTGACGATGAACTCGCCACCATCGGTGGTCTCAAAGAGCTCGTAGAGTTCCGTGCCGTCTTCGGCGCGGCTCGCTTTGACGAGCTCAAGCATGACCTCCCGGACTGCTTCTTCCTTACCTGCGATGGCCTTGGCTCGCGCGAATACCCGCACACTCGACATTTGTGTCTCCTCACTGGTCTGTGATGCGCCTGGAAACGGAAAACGGCGGCCCTGTTCCGGGGGCCGCCGTCGGTTTTCTTTAGGAAGGCTTACTTGACCGAGTCCGCGCCCGCGGCGATGCCGCCGGGCAGTCCCAGGTCCGGCACCAGCATGTCTTCCTTGCGCATGACGAGCGTGCCCGCGTTGAGGCTGGCGAGCTCGAAGCCGTGGCCGTGGGTGATGGCGTCGGTGGGGCAGGCCTCGACGCAGTAGCCGCAAAAGATGCAGCGGTTGTAGTCGATGTTGTAGACCTTGGCGTAGCGCTCAGCGGAGGAGATGCGCTTTTCGGCGGTGTTCTCCGCGGCCTCGATGTAGATGCAGTTGGCCGGGCAGGCAGCGGCGCACAGGTAGCAGGCCACGCACTTTTCCAGGCCGTTTTCGTCGCGCTGCAGGATGTGCGCGCCGCGAAAGCGCTCCTGGAGGACGGCGCCCTTATTGGGGCCGGGGCCGTCGGGGTAGTTTTCGACTTCGGTGGGCTTGAACATTTCGCCGAAGGTGATGCTCATGCCCTTGGCAATGCCCTGGATGTTCTTCGCGATCGACATCC
Source organism: uncultured Acidobacteriaceae bacterium (assembly GCA_964247895.1). Lineage (GTDB taxonomy): Bacteria > Acidobacteriota > Terriglobia > Terriglobales > Acidobacteriaceae > EB88. Next base: position 2,237 of record CAXTWG010000045.1, on the reverse strand, counting down.
CTTCACTATACGATGATCCGGAGGGCCCGCGTCGATGCGTTTTAAGCCTAGTTTCATCCTGTTTCCGCTGCTTGCTTCCGCGATGCTCCTCCGCGCCCAGCACCCCGATCCGCCCTCGATCAAGATCACCGTGCACGACACGGGCGGCATGCCGATCCCGAATGCATCGGTTGGGGTCAACGCCCTCCCGCTCACGCTCCATACGGGGCAGGACGGAACGGCGAATATCGAACCAACCGGGCAGACGCTGCACCTGCGCATCGCGGCGCCCGGCTTCGCGACCAAGGAGGTGGAGACGGGGCTGTTCTCGAAGATTGATCTTGCGCTGATCCCGGCGGGTGGGGCGCAGGCGGGTACCTTGATGCTGGTTGCGGGGCAGGAGAAAGAGCTCACCCCGCCCGCGTTTGCGGCCCTGCCGCACCAGACGCTCGCGGTTGAGAACGGCCATACGCACGCGCACGAAAGCTACTCCGGCGTCCCGCTGATCGATCTACTCGCACCACTCGGGGCGCCTGCGGGAGGCGCGGTCAAGGGCAAGGTGCTGTCGGAGTACATCGTCGCGACCGGCTCGGATGGGTACAAGGCGGTGCTGGCGCTGGCGGAGGCGGAGCCGGGGTTCCATCCCGGAATGATTTTGGTGGCGGATACGCTGGACGGCAAGCCGCTCGATGCGAAGGAAGGGCCGTTCAAGCTGGTGGTGAGCGAGGATACGAAGCCGGCGCGGTCGGTGCACAATTTGGTCAGGGTGGAGTTAAAGCAGGCGGAGTAGCACAACAGTTTAGCGGCCGCCGGGTTTTCTTCAATACTTCCCGGAGCCTTCTTAAAATGCATGTTTCCCGTACAGCTTCCATCCTTTTCCTCTGCGCCGTAACCGCTTTGGGCGCCTGGGCGCAGCAACCTGCTGCCAATCAGCAAACGGCGCCGCCGGGTTTCCAGATTGCGCCGCCCCCGCAGTACGACGCATTGACGCTGATTCCGCAGGGGCTGACGGCGCTGAATCAACAAGCATCGTGGCACACGGACTTTACCTTTGACCGGTCGCTGCTGGCGCTGGCCGGCAACTTTACGGGCGTCGATGACCGGACGCGGCAGACGATCGCGCGGCTGAACGGGGTGGCGGTCCACCTGTACCGCTTTCCCGAGGCCGGCGCGTACGATCCGGCTTCAGTGGACGCGATTCGGGCGCAGTACAGCTCGCTGGGCTGGAAGCATGTGGTGACGGCGAATAAGTTTCCGGATGTACAGGGACCCCAGCCGGGGTATAACGGCGCGCCGGGTGAGTTTATTCCGAGCGGGCCGGGGCGGACGGATGTGTGGCTGGAGGCGCACGGAGTCAATTTCGCGGGGGTGGCAATTTTGCTCGCGGGGCAACGGAGCGTGAATCTGATTACCGTTTCCGGGGATATCAGCACGCTCGATTTGCTGCACCTGCGGGGGCATTTTGGGATTCCACAGTTCCCTGATGATGCGCTGGGTAGGTAATGCAAAACCGCCTACTGCGCCTTCGATGAACCGGCGAGCGGCTGGCGCCCACTTCGCGGGGTGTGTACCTTCAGTCAAATGCCTCTTAAGGGAGGCATTTGACTGAACAAGGACCTGTCCCGAAGGGGCCGCCAGCCGCGCAGGCGGTTGCTTCTACTCAATCCCCAACCGCTTCCAAATTCCATCCACCTTGGCCTTGGTCGCCGCATCCATCGCGATCATCGGCGGCCAGGGGCGGGTGAACCCTTCGGCAGGCCATTTTCTTGTGGCGTCGATGCCCATTTTGGAGCCGAAATTGGGCAGGCGTGAGGCGTGATCGAGCGAGTCCACCGGGCCGAGGGTGTACTGGATGTCGCGCTCGGGGTCGATATTATTCGCGGTACGGAGGACGACCTCGCCCAGATCCTGGACGTCGCAATCCTCGTCGACCACCACGATGCACTTGGTGAACATGGCCTGGCCGAGCGCCCAGATGCCGTTCATCACCTTGCGGGCGTGGCCGGCATAGCTTTTGCGGATCGCGACGACCATGATGTTGTGAAATACGCCTTCCATGGGCAGATTGATGTCCACAATTTCCGGCAGGGTGAGCTTCATGAGCGGCAGGAAGATGCGCTCGACGGCCTTGCCCATCCAGGCGTCCTCCATAGGCGGCTTGCCGACGATGGTGGCGGCGTAAAGCGGGTTTTTCCGGTGGGTGATGGCGGTGATGTGAAAGACCGGGTAGTCCTCGGCCATGGTGTAGAAGCCGGTGT
>CAXTWG010000044.1:0-19593 GCA_964247895.1 uncultured Acidobacteriaceae bacterium | reverse complement strand
CGCCTAAGCCGAGCCCCTCCGCCGCATGGGTCGTGAGCGTTTCCCCGAGCGCTGTCGTGAAGGGTGGAGCGCCGGCCAGCCCCGCCGCCCCAACGAACCACAAAGCACCCGTCCACGGCATCACCCTTCCCTGCCCCCACAGTTTCGGCTCGCTCACCGTTCGCAACCGGTGCAGCACCGTCCCCGCCACAAAGAACAGGCTCGCCTTTATCAACGCATGCGCCAGCATGTACACGAGCATGCCCGCCACCGCCACCGGTCCGCCCAGCGCCAGCGCGATGAGCATCAGCCCTGCGTGCGTAATCGTTGAAAATGCCAGCATCCGTTTTAGGTGGTGCTCCGCGTAGCACATCACTCCACCCAGCAGGACGGTCCCGCAGCCGAGCGCCAACAACACCGCGCGCACCCCGCCCGCGTGCGCCGCGAACACGCCAGCGAACACGACCGTGTGCAGCCGCAGCACTGCATACAGTCCAAGCTCGACCATAATGCCGGAAAAAAGAACACACACCGGCGTCGGCGCGACCGCGTGCGCATCCGGCAGCCAGAAGTGAAACGGCACTATCGCGGCCTTGATGAAAAAACCGCAGGTCAGCAGTGTCGCCGCGAAGAGCACGACAGCGTCATGCCGGCTGCCCAGCGCCGCTCCCATCTGCGCCAAGTTCAGCGCCCCGGTGATCGCATAAAGAAGAGCAATCCCGGTCAGGACCAGAAACGCGGCGATCGTATTGGTGATCGCGAAGTTGAATGCCCCCTGGAGTGGCGCGGACTCCCGCGTTTGCAGCCCGCACAGCGCGAACGCCGCGGTGCTCATCAGCTCGAAAAACACGAACATGTTGAACAGGTCGCCCGTCAGCGCGAACCCGCACATCGCCGCCAAAAAGACCATCATGAGCGGCTGCAAGTGCTGCGCGCCCGCGTCCACGAACCGCCAAGCGAAGATCGCCGCCAGCAGGCTTAAAAAGGCCGCCAACGTCGCCACCCCAGCCCCCACCGGGTCCACCACGAATGCAATCCCCACCACCTGGGTCCCGCGCGGAAACCATCCGCCGAACCAGTAAACGACCGTGTGCGTAAACGAGTGCAGAAGCAGCCACACACATACGCCCAGCGTCCCCGCTGCCACTGCGATCGCGAGGGAGTCCGCCACCGCGCGCGAGATCGAGCGCCGCAGCGCGGCCAGCAGCGCCGCCCCCAGCAAAGGGCCCACTACCGGCAGCGGCGTTAGCGCATTTTCGAGACCGGACATCTAGCCTCGCATCGCACGGAGGTCGGCCGGGTCCACCGTCCCCGACTTCTCGTGCGCCTTGACCACCATGGCCAGCAGCAGCGCCACGACCACCGCCTCGACCACGACATCGGTCAGCATCAGAGCCTGCACCACCGGGTCCACCGTCACCGTCCCGACCTTGATATCCGCGAACACCGGCGCCGTTCCGCCCGTCTTCCAGCCAATCCCCAGCAGCAGCACATAGGTTGAGCTCTGCAGGACCGCCAGGCAGATCACTGAGTGGATCAGGTGCCGGCTTGACACCAGCCCGTACAGCCCACAGCAAAACAGCCATCCGGCTACCAGGTACGGCAGCGCTCCCAGCACATGCGCCATCATGCCTCGCCTCGCGGCATCACAATCTCCTGTAGGTACGTGTAGATCACCAAAAGGAACGCCGCCGTGACCTCCACTCCAACCGTCGCCGAAATCAGCGCGATTGTGCCGGATGAAAATACATTGCCGACTGTGCCGAACGGCAGGATGTTGGTCAAAAAAGGCGCCGCGACAAACAGCGGCGCAAGCCCGATCAGCCCGTACGCTCCTGCGCCCAGCGCTTCCACCACCTCCACCAGTCTGTTCGAGGTCACGCGCGCAAATGCTTCTGTATTTTCCGCCAAGTACACCAGCAAGGGCGCTGTTGCCAGAATCACCCCGGCCTGGAAGCCCCCGCCCGGCGTCAGATTTCCGTGCAGCCCGATGTAGAAGCCGAAGATTACGCACACCCCTGCTACCGGCAGCACCAGTGCCCGCACCGTCGGGCTCAGCGGCACCCGGTCCTGCACCCGCGCCTCTCCCGGCCCTGCGTCTTCGTCCTGCCGCAGCAGCAGCATGACGCCCAGCGCCGCCGTAAACAGAATGAATTCCTCGCCCAGCGTGTCGAATCCACGGTAGTCGTAGTTGATCGCGTTGATCGTGTCCGTCGCGTGGCGCTCATAGACCGCCATCCGCTGTACATACTCGCCGTATGGCCCGTGGAACTCGCCCCATCGGGGCAGTCCAAACGCAGCCGCCGCGTACAACGCAAAAAACACCGCTCCCGCTACGAGGAAGATACGCACCCGCGCCCGCTCAGGCATCCGGCTTCTCTTTCTTCTTGCGCTCCGTCTGCAGCTTGAGCCGGGAAAGCGCCAGCATCACCATTAAGGGCAGCGCCACCGCCCCCACGGTGAACTGTGATAACGCCACATCTGGCGCCTGGAAAAAGAAAAACATTAGCCCTGTCAGCAGCCCATAAAACCCGAGCGCTACCACCTGCTCCATTACATCGCGTGTCCGCACTACGGCAAACCCCGAAACGGCAATTAGCAGCAGGAGCCCCGCACCGAAGTACGTCACCGCTCCTCCTGTAAGTCCGGTTTCCCGCAATCCAGCGCGCGCGGGTCCGTCGCTTCTATGTGACCCAGCTCCCTGAGCCGGAACGCCCGCGCCGTTGCATGGGTCACCACCGAGTTGAACAAGAGCAGAATCGCCGCGATCAGCGTCGTCTTCAACGCCACCTGTCCCGCGCCCATCTGCAACCATACCGCCACCGCCACCGAGATGATCCCCAAAGAGGCCGGCAGTGCGAGAAAGTGCAGGGCCTCCAACGGCACCCGCATCCGCGCCATGCCGAGCACCCCTACCCAGCAGCAACCCGCCGTAAATACAAGAAGCCCCGCGATCAATACGCTCATAAGTGCTTCTCCAGGAACCGCGCGTAGACGAGGCCCCCACCGAACGACATGATTGCCAGCGTCAACGGCAGATCGATGTACGGTACCCGGTTCCATCCCACCGTGAACAGCACCATCGCGATCGTCAACAGCAGGCTCGCCATCTGCATCCCGACCAGCCGCCGCTCCGGGCTGCCGCCCAGTGCTATCCACGCGCATGGCAGCAGGGCCGAGGCTACGGCCATCCCGGTCCAGATCCACAGATTCATTTGACTTCGCCCTCGCTCGCGCCCAGCGCCCGCGCCACTTCCGGCAGCGGCTCCGCCTCGAGCTGGTGCAGTAGGATCAGCTTCGCCTCCTGGTCGACCCCCAGCACAATCGTGTTTGGGCTTGCCGTCATGTACGTCACCGCAAGCACCTCCCGCGCCCGCTTCAGCCGGTTCGTCTCGGAAGCCTCAAAGTGGTGCACGACATACGCCGAGTCCACCTTGCGCAGCCTAAACAGGTCGCGATACAGCACCCGGCATACCACGCCCGCATCTTTCACAATGTCCCCCGGTACACGCCACCCTTGGATCACGTCCGGCGCCTTGAACTCCAGATGCACCGGCCGGGCACGCCAGGCATAACACAGAAACGCCGCCGAGGCCGCCGTGCATATGGCCCCCACCAGCATCTCCTGCCCCTTCAACCCCGCGACAAACACCACCCACAGCGCGAATACTCCGGATGTCACCAGCGCGACTGGAAGTGCGTGAAGTCGAGGTCGGTCAGGCATGCAGCCTGAGACTCACGCCCGGCTTTCCGAGATGCCTGCTTACCGCTTCTTCCCTTCCGCGACAGCCGGCCCATGCCCCTCGATTACCGTCGTGATCGCATCCACCGGCGCCGTTACAACTTCCCGCACTCCGTCCGGCCAGCGGATTTCCAGCTTTTCCGGCATGGAAGCTCCCAGCCCGAAGTGCACCCGCGGATCGCACGTCGAGGCGTAGCTGCCCCCACTCGTCACATCCGCCCTTTGCCGGAAGCCTCCCGCCGTCACCCACGCCGTCGCCCCCACCGCATCGCGCGGGCTTTTCGGGCCGCCAACTAACTTGAGTTCCAACCAATGATTCCCGTTCTTCACCACATTGCGCAAAAATGACGGAGTCCCATCCACGTTGTTGATCACCGCGTCGATTCGTCCGTCGTTGAAGATGTCACCCCACGCCATCCCGCGCCCGGCCCCGATCCTTGCAAGCGAAGTCCCCTCGACCGCAGGCACGATCGATAGCTTGCCGCGGTCGTTGTGGAACAAGAGCGGACGCTCCTCGAAGCTCGTTCCCCAGGGCTCCCGGTCCACTTGTGGATACACATGCCCGTTCGACTCCAGAAGATCCAGCCAGCCGTCATTGTCATAGTCCAGGAAGCCCGTGCCCCAGCCCAGGAACGGCACCGTCCCCTCGGCGATGCCCATCTGGTAGCTCACATCCGTGAAATTTGCCTCGCCGTCGTTGCGGTACAGCGGCTTGTAATCGTCGGAGAAGGTCGTGTTATAGATGTCCACGTTACCCGAGTGCGCGATGTCCCCGGACGCGATTCCCATCGACGCCGTTTCGCGCCCTGCGTCGTTGAGCGCATAGCCTGAGGCGAAACTCACATCCTCAAATGTCCCATCGCCCTTGTTCAGGTATAGGTAGTTCGGCGTTGAGTCGTCCGCCACCAGCAGGTCCAGCTTGCCGTCGTTATTTACGTCGATAAACAGCGAAGCCAACCCGTAGTACCGGCCTTTTATATCGGCTACGCCGGCCTTTTCGCTCACATCCGTGAACGTCCCATCCCCGTTGTTGTGGAACAGGTGGTCCGGCTCGCCGGGCAGCCCGCGCGGCCCGCACATGACATGCGCCCCGCGAAACTCACAAAACGTTGAAGCCGCCGTCGCTTTCTCTGCCAGCGCGGCGTCGAAGTGCACATATCCCGGCACAAACAGGTCCAGCCGCCCATCCCCGTCGTAGTCGCCCCAGGTCGCCCCGGTCGACCAGTTGCCGAGCGTGACCCCGGCCTTCTCCGCCACATCGGTGAAGGTGCCGTCATGGTTATTGTGGTACAGCCGGTTCCGCCCGTAGTTCGTCACGTAGATGTCCGGCCAACCGTCGTTGTCGTAGTCCGCCGCAGCCGCCCCGAATCCCCACCGCTCGTTCGCGACCCCGGTTTTGGCGGTGACATCCGTAAACGTTCCGTCATGGTTGTTGTGGAACAACGCCGCCTTCGGCGCGGGCGCACGCCCTATTTCCGCGTCAAAGGTCGACCCGCTGACCAGGTAAATGTCCAGCCAGCCATCGTTATCGTAGTCGAGCAGCGCGACGCCGGAACCGGGCGTTTCCAGGATCAAGCTCTTCTCCGGTGTGCCCATCCTATGCCGCCAGCGCGCCAGCCCGCTCTTCTTCGACGCATCCTCAAACACCACTGGGCCGCTCTTCACAAAACCTCCCGCCGTGATCGGGCGGCGCTGCGCATCCAACACCGCCGCTTGCGGCGCGCCTGTTTGTACGCCGCCCCCAGCGGACTCCCCGCCGCCCTTCGACAGCTGGGCCTGGGCTAGATGGGTTGCCTTTTGAGGGCTGGACTGCGCAACGACAGAACCCGCGAGCGCCAGGGACGCGAGCGCGAGCAGAAGCCGAACCGGGAAGGCCGAAAATCGTTGCATAAGGATTTTCGACACGCCATGAAGCCGGACGAAGCGCGTCAACAGGAGTAAACCACACCCGGGCTACATTTAGGCCACTGCATGCGCCCTCCTCACCTACTTTCAGAGGGTCAACTGGGCGCATTGACTTTTTATGCTTCTGCGGCAGACCGTCATAGGGGTGAAAGCACATATGCAAGATCGTTTTTTTCATTCCCATAGGTCCATCTCCGGCGAGCACTCATGTTTCCGCGCCGCTTCCCTCCTGCTTCTTCCCTTGCTCGCCCTCCCCGCACACGCGCAAACCACCAAGGCTCAGGTCTTCGGCGTCGTCCACGACTCGAGCGGCGCCGCTATTCCCGGCTCCGAGGTCACGCTCACCAGCACCCTTACGCACGCCACCCGGCAGGCAAAGTCCGGCGCCGACGGCGGTTTCTCCTTCCTCGATCTCGAGCCCGACAGCTACACCCTCCACACCGCGCACGAGGGCTTCAGCGGCAATGAGGAGCAAGGCATAAGCCTGTCCGCGCGCCAACAGCTTCGGCTTTCCGTCACCCTGCAACCCGCCAGCGTCCAGCAGGAGGTCACGGTTTCCGCTGCCGGCGCAGGCGCGCTCAACACCGAGGACTCTTCGATCGCCGCCGCGCTCACCCCGCAGGATGTGCTCGCGCTGCCCGCCAACTACCGCGGCAACGGGTCCACCAGCCCGCTCACGGTAATCCAGACATTGCCTGGCGTCCAGCCCGACTCCGGCTCCTTTCCGCCCGCGGCTTCTGCTTCCCCCAACCCGCCTATCAAGTTCTCCATCCAGGGCGGGCTTCCCTCCCAGTCGGAAACCACGGTCGACGGCATCTCCGCCCAGAACCTCACGACAAACAACGTCCAGGCCGATGCTTTCCCTTCCGCCGAGTCCATCGCGGAGATCCGGGTAGACGGCGTCAACAACAACGCCGAATTCGGCCAGCCCGGCGAAATCACCACTGTCACCAAGCAGGGCTCCAACGCCCTCCACGGTTCAGCCTTCGAGTACCTCCAGAACGCCGCGCTCGACGCTATCCCCTATGGCGACGCCACCAAACCCCACAAGGTCGCGAACGACTTCGGCGGCTCGCTCGGCGGGCCGGTCGTGATCCCGCACCTCTATAACGGGCACGACAAGACCTTCTTCTTCGGCACCTATGAAGGGCTGCGCTTCCCGCAGTCCACCGTCCAGCAATACATTGTGCCGACCGTGCTCAACAAGCAGGGCAACTTCTCGCAGGAGGGGGCAGCGCTGCACAACCCCTTCACCGGCGGCAACTACGCCAATGCCACCCTGCCCGTGCTCAATGGGAGCGCCGTGCCCTTCCTGTCGCTCTTCCCCGACCCCAACATCGGCAACACGCAATCGCTCAACGCCGCACTCGCCGGTCTCGGCTACAACTATCAAACGCTCAAGGACACGAGCATCGGCTCCAACCAATTCGACGTCCGCGGGGACCAGGCTTTCGGCGCGAAGACCTTCGTCTTCGGCCGCTTTACCTGGAAAAACATCGCGCAAACCCAGCCCAACGTCCTCAACCTCCCGGCTTCGACCGGCACGGCGCAGTACCGCATCTTCGCAAGCTCTTTCACGTACACCTTTAACCCTCACGTCTCGAACGAGGTCCGCTTCGGTTTCACACTCGAGCAGGACGGCTCGGCCAACAGCTTCAACGGCCCGGCGGTGACGAACGCAGCCGGCTTCAACGGCATCGGCCCCAGCTACCCGTTCAACGGCATCTCGGAACTCGCCTTCACCCGCATCACCACCCTGAGCACGCCCAACGCATTCGGCAGGCTCACACAGCAGGAGCAGTCCCGCACCTTCCAGTATGTCGACAACGTGACCTGGCAAAAGGGCGCGCACACTCTGCGATTCGGCGGCGACATCCGCACTCTCCAAGCCAACACACCGCTCGACGCAACCGGCGGCGACAACTACGGGACCTTCGCCTTCGACGGCCGCTACACGGGCCAGGAGTTTGCAGACTTCCTCATCGGCGCGCCGTATCAGTCCATTACGGACAACATCACCACCAACAATCGCGGCCGCTCGCAGGCGTATGCCTTCTACGCGCAAGACAACTGGCATGCGACTACAAACCTGAACCTCACCTTCGGCCTGCGCTACGAGTTCCACCCAGCCTTCTCGGCGCTGGACGGCAACCTCGGCAACTTCGACCCGAGCGTGCCGAAATCCGGGCGGCTCATCTATCCCGCGGGCCATGCCGACCTCCTGTCCGCGCAGGAGCTGGCGAACTTCAACGCTTGCCCTACCGCCGGCGTCGCGAACCCAGCCGCGACCGGAGCCGTCGTAAATGGCGCGCCCTGCACCCCCGTTCTCTCGAACGACCAGGCGGGCATCCCCTCGGGCCTACGCTTCGCGCCCAAGCTGCGCTTTGAGCCGAGGTTCGGCTTCGCCTACCGTCCGTTCGGCAACGAAAAAACCGTGGTCTCGGGCGGCGCGGGCTACTACAACATCACCACCTCGGGCGCGATCTTTTACGCGCTCACCGGGACGCTCCAAACCAACCTCCAGGTCTTCAACAACACGCAGGCAGCGGGCGCGGCTCCCTCCATCGTTTTCCCGAATGTCGGCCTCGGCAATGCCATCGTGCCGCAATTCGGTACCAACAGTTTTAACTCGCCCGTAGACATCCACTGGCATGATCCGTACTCGCTCCAGACCGCGCTTTCGGTCGAGCACGAGTTCGCCGGCGGCCTCACGGCACGAGTCTCCTACATCGGCTTGCAGACCAAGCACCTGGTATGGCAGCCCAACTATAACGACCTGCCGCTCTCCTCGACCACGCAAGCCGGGGCGCAGCCGCAGTCTGCTTTCCCCTTTCCCAACTACCAGACCATCAATGCCCGAAACACCGAGGCCAGCGCGCACTACGACTCGCTGCAAGGCGAACTGAGCCGCCGTTTCCAGCATGGGCTCTCCTTTACCGGCTCATACACCCTCGCGAAAAATCTGGCCGATAACCAGGGCACCTATGGGGCATTCGGCACCAATCCTTCTTCGTTTTCTGACGAGCAGGGCGGCTACTACGCCACTTGGTCCGGCAACCGCGAGCTCGACTACGGCAACGTTAGCGGGACCCGCCGGAACCGCTTGCTCCTAACCGGTCTCACGGACCTGCCTGTGGGCCGCGGTCGGCACTTCGGCTCCAACATGCCTCGCTTCGCGGACGCTGCCGTGGGCGGTTGGCAGCTTGCAAATATTTTTGTTTATCAGACTGGACCGTTCCTGACCCCCTTTATCCCGGCCGGGACGTCGGACCCGTCCGGAACCGGTTCGGGTAGCTTGTTCGGGCGACCCCAGCGGCCCGATCGCGTCGCGAGCGGCAATACAAGCGCGCAAAACCGCCGCCAATGGTTCAACACTGGCGCCTTTGCCTGCCCGGGTGGTGGCGGCTTCGACGCCCTACAGGCAGGCACCTGCACGACGGGCGTCGGCTCGGCCCCCATCGGCCGGTTCGGCACGGAGGGCGTGGGCAGCGTTGTCGGCCCGGGTACGGTAAGCCTGTCCACAGGCGTCAACAAGACCATTGCATTCACTGAGCGCCTGCGCTTGCGCGCCGAAGGCACCTTTACCAACGTGCTCAACCACACCAACCTCGCCGACCCCAACCTGAACGTGACCAGTCCCTCGTTTGGGGCCATCACGCAGGCGCGCGGCTCGGACTTTGGCGGCAACAGGACCGGCCAGGCTTCGTTGAAGCTCGAATTCTGACGCCCGCTTACTCTGGATGAGACGCCGTGAGCCGCCATCATAACGTCTCATCCGGAGGATCCATTTCCCCGTCGAGCGCACGCTTAAGTGGACATTCATGCTATTCTGGTTTCACGCTCAAGTGATTGGTTGTTCAGGTTGTTCTCGCCATCCAAGCAAGACCCCTCTGCACAGTAGCTTCCACCAAGCCCTCCAGCGTACCCGCCTCGCTCCTTTGTTCCATTTGAGGCGTGGTTCGAGAGACCCCGGCATTGCGCCGCCCGGTCCAGTGGCTGCGTGCGGCAGAGTGAGCTTCGGCTCCCATCCTCCCTTACGCAAATCAGGTTTCATGCTTCCTCAAGCCGCGCCTTCGCGCCCGGTCGGGGAAGCCTCGCAGGCAACACCGCCATCCGCCCCAAGACAAGGGGATGCGTCGCGCAGGAAGTGCGCGCCACGGATGGGCCGGGGTGTATGCATACATAAGGAAAAATGTCAGAAGTTCTTACGCAGTCCGTTCCAGTGCAGTCCCCTCTTATGCAGTCCCCTTCAGTCCAGTTCAATGATTTCGCCATCTCCGCCCCTCTGAAGGCGCGTCTTCAGGCCAACAGCTTTATCACGCCAACCCCCGTGCAGGCCGGCGCTATTCCGCCCGCCCTTGAGGGCAAGGACGTGCTCGCCACCGCCCAAACCGGCACCGGCAAGACCCTCTCCTTCCTTCTCCCGATCATCGAGAAGATCCAGGCTGAAAAGACCCGCGGCGCGGCTGCGCTGATCCTCCTGCCCACCCGCGAGCTCGCGATGCAGGTTGAGAAAGCCTTTAAGCAGATCACCACCGGCATCAGCGTTGCACTGGTAGTCGGCGGCATGGCCGAAGGGCCGCAGATTGAAGCCCTGCGCCGTGGCGCGCGGCTCGTCGTCGCTACGCCCGGCCGGCTTGAGGACTACATCGATCGCAAGATCGTCCGCTTCGAGAATGTCAAGATTCTCGTCCTAGACGAAGTTGACCGCATGCTCGACATGGGCTTCAAGCCGGCCATCCGGCGCATCGCCGACATGCTGCCCAAGGACCGGCAGACGCTGTGCTACTCCGCCACGCTCGACAACCAGATCAAGGAAGTCGTCCGCGACTACCTCCGCAATCCGGTCCGCATCGAAATAGGGTCCGTCCTCAAGCCCAGCGAGAACGTTTCGCTCCAGGCTTACGAGGTTGAGGCCGACTCTAAGCTCGACCTGCTCACGCATCTGATCAAGGCCGAAAATGGTTCGTTCATCGTCTTTGTGCGGACCAAGCACGGGGCCGACCGCATCGCGACCCGGCTTGAAAAGGCCGGCATCCAGGCCGCCCGCATCCACGGCGACCGTACCCAGTCGCAGCGTAATGCAGCGCTTCGCTCGTTCTCGCAAGGCCGCGAGCGCGTCCTGGTCGCGACCGACGTTGCCGCGCGCGGCTTAGATGTGAAGCATGTCGCGCACGTCGTCAACTACGACATGCCGAAGGAAGCTGAGGACTTCGTGCATCGGGTCGGTCGTACGGGCCGCGCTGAAGCCTCCGGCACCGCCTCCACCTTTGTGATGGGCAGCGAAAAGCGCGATCTCCAGAAGTTCGAGCGCCAGCTCAACATCAAGATCAAGCGTTTCCGCGTTCGCCCCCACGCCAACATCACCGCGGTCCCCGCAGCCGTGCTGCAAGCCGCCGTTTAATTGCGGCAGGTAAGAAGGCGGACAGTTCTACCCGGACTGTCCGCCCTTTTGTGATTCAGGTAAAGTGCCTCATTCAGGAGGAGGGTCATCCTGAGCGAAGCGAAGGACCTGCTTTCTCGTCGCCGGCAAAACCAAAACTGCCTGCGCGGCCTGCGACCACTTCGTGGCGTGTCTTTAAGAAGCTACCGCCCGCTCGACCCGAATCCTTGCCCTGCCCGTGCGCTCGACGAAAGCTCCTCCACGACAACCACCTCCAAGTGCGTCATCGCTTGAAACGGCGACATCTGCACGATCTTATCCCCGGCCCGGATTTCGACGCTCACGTCGGAAGCATCCAGCACCACATCCATTACACGTCCAGCCTCATCTTTCAGGGCGCGCAACGAATACCGCGGCTGGTTTACATTCACCAGGCACACCAGGATCTCCCCTCGATACCCCGCGTCTATGCGTCCGCCGGCATACGTGACGCCTCGGGCCGCCATGCTTGAGCGGTCCCCCAGCACGAACCCCATCCCCTCCGGCCCTTCCACCGCGATCCCTGTCCGCACTTTCACCGGCACTCCCGGTTCGAGCCGCACGTCATCGATCGCGTACAGATCGAATCCAAGGTCGGCTCCGGAGTGATGCACCGACGGCACCCGCGCTGCCGGATGAAGCAGTTTCACCTTGATCATGGAACCAGCTTAGTCGCCCGCTCCCTTGCCCACCGTCGCTTCTGCGCCTGTGCGATCCGTCCCCGCGCATCCGCTGTCAGCACACGCGGTTTCTTACCGCCCGGTGCAGTTCTCGCGGCAAGCGGCGTAAACCGCTCCGTCGTCGACTCTCGGAGCAGCGCCACTGCCTGCTCCAGCCGCGCGATCTCCCCTTCCACCGCTGCGATCAGCTCTTCCCGGCTCACCGGTCCAAACCTCCCGCGATGGAGGGGATCACAAGGACTTCATCCCCGTCCTGAAACCGGTAAGTGTCATTGCCCAGGAACCGGATGTCCTCGTCATTGACGTAGAAATTGATAAACCGGCGCACTTGCCCGTCCTCGCCGCGCAGGTGCGTCTTCAACGCTGGATACATCATTTCCATGTCCACGATCAACTGGGGAAGGTGCTCGGCGTCGGACCGGAACTCCCGCTCGCCATTGGTGTGTTTTTGAAATGCATTCGGCAGCAAAACTCGTACAGACAAGTCTGGAATCTCCTTTTACGCAAGCACCGCGGCAAACTGGTTACGCTCGATATACTCCTCGAAGTCGGCGAGCCTTGGACGCACAGCTTCTGTACGCGGAAAACAGTCCGCGACCGCATCGGTCGTCTTCAGTCCGTTACCCGTGATGCAGGTTACCGTCAGCTCGTCCGGGTGAATCCGCCCGTGTGCATACAGGCGCGCCGTCACCGCGGTGGTTACGCCACCCGCGGTTTCCGTGAAGATGCCTTCGGCCTCGGCGAGTTCCCGTATCCCCGAGACCACTTCCAGGTCCGATACATCCTCCGCCCAGCCATGGGTTTCCCGAATCATCCGCGCCGCATACACCCCGTCCGCCGGATTGCCGATCGCGAGCGACTTTGCAATCGTGTTCGGCTTTTGCGGCTCAATGTAGTCCGCCCCCGTCTTCACCGCGACGGATATCGGCGAGCACCCTGTCGCCTGCGCCCCGAAAAACCGTACCGGCTTGTCCTGAACTAGCCCAAGCTCTACCAGCTCGCGGAAAGCCTTCCTGATCTTGACGATCAACGACCCGCCCGCCATCGGGCACACGATGTTGTCCGGCAGCCGCCACCCCAGTTGCTCCGCGATTTCGAAACCCACGGTCTTCGAGCCTTCTGCGTAGTAGGGCCGCAGGTTCACGTTCACAAACCCCCAGTGGAACCGGTCTGCAATCTGCGAACACAGGCGGTTCACATGGTCGTAGTTCCCGTCGATCCGGATCAGGTTCGCGCCGTACACCTCGGTATTCAGGATTTTCGCGGCTTCCAGGTCGGCCGGCACTAGGATGTAGGTCTTCAGACCCAACCGCGCCGCATGCGCCGCTACTGCATTCGCCAAGTTCCCCGTGGACGAGCAGCCGACCGTGTCGAACCCGAACGCCTGCGCGTTGGCCAGCGCTACAGCCACCACCCGGTCTTTGAAGGACAAGGTCGGCATGCATACAGCATCATTTTTAATAAATAGATTCCGAGCCCCGATGCGCTCGCCCAAGTTCGGCGCCGCCACCAGCGGCGTCCATCCAGCAGGCGTACGCGGTACGTAGCTCTCAGGCACAGGCAGTAGCGCCTGGTAACGCCACATGGAAGCCGATCCGCGCTCGATCGACGAGCGGGTTACCTCGCCCTTGGCCAGGCCGAGATCCACAAAGACTTCCAGCGGCGAAAAACACTCATCGCACATCGACAACGGCGCGTTATCGAAGCGCTTGGCGCACTCGCGACATCGGAGTTCGTATGCTACTGCCATCAGGCCCTCGCTTGTGTCAAGAGCAGCCGATGGAACGGGCGACCTGTGTACAGCCTTGCAACAAACGTACTTGCTGGAAATTAGCGAGATGGCGAACGCACGAAAAGCGCTCTACACCCCGAATCTCATGTTCCCCTCAGACTCTAAGCCTTCAGGAGAGAGTTGACACCGATGTCCGGAATTGCTCCGGCCGGTTGTCGTGGCGTCACAGGGCCCGTCCCTCAACCACTCTTCATGAAATCCAGGCCCGCCCCCCAGGGAGCCTGAGGGAGCAAACTTGAACTACTAATGGGATACCACGAAGCCCGGAATGGATGCAAGGCGGAAGCACTTCTCCGTCTTGCAAATAGGCGGCGCCACCGACTCAGAAATTCAAGTAAATAGGGTTGCCGAGAACGAGCAAGTGCCCGTCCGCCGAGCGCACGTTGATGCGAAACCAGTGCCGCTTACCATCGCTCTTATACGCAAAGCCGGTCATCTCCTCGTTGGTGAGCAGCTGTTCCGGCGTATCGTGGACGATCTCCGGATGCGCGCCCGCGAGATGCATCATGCGAATGTTGAACTGGACCGTTTCCCCGGCTGGCACCTGCAAGGCATCGCCCATCATCGCGGTCTGGTTCCCTGCCTTCGCGGAAAACTCCAGGGTTCTCTCCGTGCCGCCTTCAAGATCGATAAACACATGCCCGGCCTTGATCCCGTCCAGGATGGCGTTCTCCGACAAGGACGCTGCGTAAACCACCGTGGTGGGGTGGCCGACAGCGGAGGGAATCGCCAAAGGATAATCCGGCTCGTGATTGTCGCTGCCGCCGATTCCAGTGAGCCGGAAGCCCTTGTTCAGCTTGTCCTGCCAGAAAGGAATGCCGGAGCGCGGGCCGTCGAGCGAACCTCCATTGATCGCCTCGATGGCTGTGACTTTGCTGAAGTCGGTATTGGGCGCGCTCCAGCCGCAACCCATGCAGGAAGCATTGGTCGGCGACCCGGGATGATTGATCGAGATGAGGGCATGGGCGCTTTGTACCTCCGCCAGCAGGGCATTGCTATCCGGCACGGATCGGCTTCCAACCCGGAAATCGATGAAGTCCGTGGTTCCGAACACGTTGGCGTGACCGTAGAAAGTCGTGATTTCGCGAGCCGGGATCAGCAGGAGCTGGTCGAAGAAGGGCTGCAGCTCGCGCATCGCGTCGTACTGCGAGATCGTGTTGTGGTCGCTGATGGCGATGAAGTCGAGGCGCCTCGATGCAGCGGCTTCCACAGTCCGATATAAGGGGCAGAGCACGCTTACGCCCGCCTGGCTCAGGCAGGAGCCGTCGCTGTGGGCGTTGTGCATATGGAGGTCGCCGCGGTACCAGGCCGGGCCGGGGCGTAGCGGAGCCGAGCTGAAGGTGGAGACCGTGGGCCGCTCGCCCGGGTGCGCGAAGGTGATCTTCGCTTCATAGGTTGAGCGGACGCCGCGCTCGATATTCGGGGTGCCGAGGATGAGGTTCCAGGTGCCGGTGGGAATGGTCCCCGGCAGATAGGACGGGGTCGCGTCTGTTTCAGAAACGGTGAAAGCGCTCTTGTTGCCGCCGCTCCAGCCGCGAAAGCGTTGGGGATCAAACAGGCCCAGGTCGATGCTGGTGTGCTTGTCCCGGTCGGTGTAGGAGAACTCGACCGTGATGCGGCTGACGCCGGCAGGGACCTGGAACGGCAGCTGGAGGTACGTTTGCGCGTTCGCGTCGGTGATCGCGCCGCTCAGGACCACATCGGGCTTGATGGTGGGGGTGAGCGCTCCTTGCGCCTGCCCCACAAAGGGCAGCGCGCAGGCGAGCAGCCATAAAAATAAAAGTGGCCGGAGCCTCCGGCGGTTGTCACTGCACTTGCTGAGAACAATGAACATTTCAACTCCATTCGACTGGGCTGCTGTATGGCTTTGTCTTGAAACAGGCACCTCGCCCGACCATGACGTGAGTTCATGTCACGGGGTCGGGGAAGCCGCACCCTGAAACGTTCAGGGGCGCGGATTGGAACAAACAGCCAAAGGCACTCGCGCTCAAAACGCGAGCTTGAGTGCGAACTGCAGCAGACGGGGCTGATTGCGGAGCGTGGTGATCTGGCTGAAGTTGGCGGCATTTGAGAAATCAAGATGCCCCGGCTGCCCGAACTGGGGTGTGTTGCTCAGGTTGAAGGCTTCCGCGCGGAACTCAAGCTGCGTCGTCTCGCGCAGAGCGAAATTCTTGAACAAGGAAGCATCGAGGTTGTTGAAGTGGGGCCCGCGCGCCTGCTGCGGCTTCCCGCCCAGGATGGAATAGTCGATCTGGCCGTTTTGCGTTGCCAGGGCGGGCTGCGCGAAAGCTCGAGGGTTGAGCCAGCCGGACGGCCTCTGCGCGCTGGCATAAAGGTCGACACCTGAAACGAGATTCGCATTGCACCCGAAGTCGGAGCTGGTGGCCACCGGGCAGCCGACCGTGAACGGTTGGCCGCCCTGGAAGGTATAGATGTAGTTGAACGACCACCCGCCGATGACAGCATCGACTGCCCTGTTCGCCGAGCTGAAGAGCTGGCGGTCGCGCCCGACCGGCAGCTGCGCAATGCCGGAAAGATGCACGACATTTGTGACATCGACGTCGCATAGCCCGTAATCGCCCTTGATGCCGAAGCCGGGAAGCCATTGCGCCCGGTAGCCGCCCTCGGCGGTTGCCTGCGTTTTCTGATCGCTGAAACATTTGCTCCACGTGTAGTTCGCCAGGACGGAGAAACCGCTGCCGAACTGGTGAATATAGGTCGTCTGGAGTGAGTTGTACGCGCTCGTTCCATTGGTCGTCTCATACGTGGAGTTGGGTGAGAACGTCGGGAACGGAATAGCTGTCTGGATTGCCGTTCCCGGCGTCAGGATTTGTGTAGGTGAATTGGTCGTACCCAAGTTATCGAGGTGGCGGCCCAGGTTGCCGACATAGCCGATCTGGAAGGAGTCGTGCCCGGTGAACTGCTCCTGCACCGTGAAGTTGATGGTTTGCGTGTAGGGAGTTTGGTAGTTGAACTGGCGGCCGTAGAGTGAAACGCCGGCTCCATTCACTTGGGTAGGGTCCTGAAGATTGATCGTCGGCAGCGTGTTTTCAATAGTCGCCGTCGCCCCGTTTGCCAGTTGAATCGGTGCCTGCGAGCTGGTGCTTACCTGGCTGATGACGTACTCGAAAGGGTAATTGGTCCCGAGCGTGCCGCCGTAACCCAGGTTGCCGAGGGCTCCGTAGGCGATGCCGTAGCCGCCGCGGACTACAAAGTCGGGAGTAAGCCGGTAAGCGAAGCCGACGCGCGGAGAGAAGTTATAGGTTTGCGCACTGCCGAGCGAGGAATTTCCCGTGCACTGGAGCGTGATGTTGCTGCTCGCCAGCAGCGCATTAAAGGAGGACGAGCGCGGCACTTGACAGCCCTGGTTGGGAACAAGAAAGGTGCCCGTGTTGCCGTCGCCGCCGACAGGCAGGAAATTCGCCTGGCGACCTGAGGTTTCCGTGTAGGGCGAAAAGTAATCCCAGCGAACGCCCAGGTTCAGCGTGAGATTCGGGTTCACCTTCCAGTCATCCTCCACAAAAGCGCCGATGTAATGACGGGAATCGTTGGTCCCGGCGTAATTCGAGCCGGCAAAGATCGAAAGGCCGCCAATCCCGTTCGAGCCGGGAACAAGCAGCAGGTCGGAGATGCCGTTCAGCGCCCCAGTCCGGTTTGGGATGTCGGAGAACTGCCCCGTGAACGCGAAAATACCCTTGCTGGCCTGCGGCTGCAGGATATTGCCCCGGAGCAGATCGAGCTGCGCTCCTGCCTTCACACTGTGGCTGGAAAGCGTCTTCGTGACCGTGTCCGTCAGCTCGATGTCATACACGGTCTGGACTGTCGGCCGATCGCTGATGGTCCCCAGCGGACTGATGCCGCCGGACCCGTTCAGACCGTTGAAGCTAATCGCCGGCAGACCGCCGTTACCCGCGATTTGAGGAACTCCGGCAATGCCGAACTGGTCCGGGATCCCCGGCACGGCGCCGTAAATAGGGTTCTGGTCTTTTTGACTATGCCCAAAGCCGAAGTGAAAGTCGTTCGTCAGTGACGGGGAGAACAGGTGCGTGTACCCGACCGCGACCGCGTAAGAGGGGTACGCCTGGTTTTCCCCGCCGTTCTGCCCGACAGCCAAGCCCGGCAGCGCTCCCGGCACTGTGTAGTTGATGAAGCTTTGGTCGAAGACGCCGAAGACAATATCGCGTTGGCTGAAGTTCTGGTCGACGCGGATGTCGTACTGGTTGGTGATCTGTGTTTCCCTGGCATTGTTCAGGTAGTTGTTCGCGAAACCCGGCGCGTTCGGCAAAGGGTACAGCTGCAGGAGCTTAATGGCGTTCGGGTCGAGCCGGTTCGCCGGCAGATTGTTCAAAAGCGAGGGCGCGCCGGTGAAGTTCGTCCGCCCGGCCAAGGAGCCCGTGTAGAACGGGTCCCGCACAAAGACGGGGCTTGCGCTCCTGTTCAGCAGCCCGGTAACCGGGTCAATCGCGCCACCCCCGACCCGGCGGGTCGTTTGCGGGTCGAGGATTGTGCCGAGAGGCAGGACCCGGCCAAGGCCGTCGGTACGCGTGCCGCTGTTGTCGGTGATCAACTCCTGGAGATTGGTGAAATTGCTGTTGACCATGCCGGGAGTCGGAACAGTGCTGGTCGCGGAATGGGGAAGCACGATCCGGGTGCCCTGGTAGTCGGCGAAAAAGAACGTCTTGTCCCTGCCGTTGTAGAGACCGGGAATTCGGGCCGGACCGCCGATCGTCCCGCCGAACTGGTTCTGGCGATACTCGGGGATAGGCAGTCCGCGCTGCTTGGAAAAATAGTCGTTCGCGTCGAAGGTGTCGTTGCGCAGATACTCCCAAAGATTGCCGTGGTAGTTGTTGGTGCCGGAACGGATCACGGCATTGACGATGCCACCCGTGGAGTGGCCGAACTCCGCGCTGAAGTCGCCGTTCTGCAACCGGAACTCCTCGATGGCGTCGGGCGGCGGCGTGACCACCGCATTGGTGCCGATCGAGCTGCCCCCGTAAAACTCGATGTTGTCGTCGATGCCGTCGAGCCGGATATCGTTCTGCCAAAGGTTGACGCCATCGACTGAGAAGAAAGCGCTGCCAGGTGTGCCGCCGTTGCTGCTCGGCACGCCTACAGGGGAGGTCGCGACCCCTGCGGAGAGTTGCGCAAGCGAAACCCAGTCGCGCCCGTTGAGTGGCAGGGCATTGATCGTTCGGGAATCGACCGTTGTTCCCACAGAAGCGTCTTCTGTTTGGAGTAGCGGAGCAGCCGCGGACACCGTAATTTCCTGGCTCACATCGCCGGCGGCTAGCGGGATATCGATGGTATCGGTATGTTGCACATTCACGACGATGCCGGTATCGACGAACTCCTTGAAGCCAGGGGCCTGCACGTGCAGTCTGTACCTGCCGGGCTGCACGGAGGAGAAGACATAGGTGCCGGAGCCGGTTGACTTTACGGTCGCCGTGACACTGGTCTCCTCATTTGTCAGCTCTACCGGCACGTTGGGCATGACGGCTCCGGAGCTGTCTTTGACCGTACCTGTCACGCCGCCGGTTTCAATCTGGCAGAAGCCCGGCCGGGCCGGCACCGCCAGCAAGCACAACGCAGCCAAGGGAAGGACGCGCGAGAAAAATCTCATCCCGGAAGTTCCCCCGCGAGAAATAGCGCCTGCGGCAGTCCAAGTCGCTGCGCCGAACTCGCTCGACGAAACTGCCCTCGCAGCTTGACTTTCAGCCTGCGCGAGGCGGCAAGGAATTTTTAAAAGCGTGCTGCGCTTACAACCAGCGAACCGTGCTGTGCTCATGGTTCAAGACTGCTAGAAAAGAAGCTCAACAAGTGTGAAAATTCCGTAGGAATGCAGGATGGTTGCAGGCGAGCAAGAAAATAAGACTTACGTTGAATATGGCGTGAACGCGCGAACAAAATTGACTCTGCGGCCATATTGAATTTCTTCCTGAAAACAAAACACAAGCACCCAAAAGCCGTTTGTGCGTATGCTGGGTGCCATTAGTCCGGAGGATTTTCGTGCCCATTTTCCGCGTTTCCCATTCCCTTTTCGCCCTTCTCACTCCAGCCCTCCTCGCCCCCCACC
>CAXTWG010000043.1:0-20323 GCA_964247895.1 uncultured Acidobacteriaceae bacterium | reverse complement strand
AGACACGATCGAGGACGCGCCGGGGAGCTACGTGCGGGTGAAGGCCTGAGCGGGGGGGGGGGCGGCCCCCCGGGGGGGGGGGGGCGGGGGGGGGGGGGGGCGCCCCCCCCCCCACGCCCCGTGCACGGACGGCCTCAGCGTGGCCGGTCAGGCCCTCGGCTTCAGCCATGCGGATCGCCGCCGGGCCCAGCGTTTGGAGGCCGGCCTGGGTATATTCCTGCACGGTGATGAGCTTAAGGTAGTCGTACACGCTCAGCCCGCCGCGCAGGGAAGCCTCGCCGCCGGTGGGCAGGGTGTGATTCGGGCCGGAAACATAGTCGCCCATGGGCTGCGGCGACCAGCGCCCGATAAACACAGACCCGGCGTGGCGCACCCAGTCCAGGTCCGCGGCAGAATCGACGGTCAGGTGCTCGCCCGCGAGCTCGTTGGTGATGACGTGCGCTTCCTTAAGCGAACCCGCGATGATGGCGACCCCATTCCGCTCGAGCGAAAGCGCGGCAATGGGGTTGGCGCGAGCTTGCTCCCTGGTTTCGGCGACGACATGCCGGGCAAGCTCCGCTTTGGTTGTGACGAAGATCGCGACAGCATCCGGATCGTGCTCGGACTGCGCCACAAGGTCGGCGGCAATTTCGCGGGGGTTCCCGGTTTCGCTCGTGACGACAATCTCCGTGGGCCCGGCGAGCATGTCGATGCTCGCGTCGAAGGCGACGAGCTTCTTCGCGGCGGTGACGTAAGCATTGCCGGGCCCAACGATCTTGTCCACTTTCCGGATCGTGTCCGTCCCGTACGCGAGTGCGGCGACGGCCTGGGCACCGCCGATACGGTAGAACTCCGCAATGCCGAGCAGCGCCGCCGCCGCGAGCACCTCCGGCGCGGGTTTCGGCGAGACGGCGACGATGCGCCCGACGCCTGCGACCTGCGCGGGAATTGCCGTCATGAGCAGGGTCGAGGGTAGGGGATGGCGGCCTGAGGGAACATAGCAGCCGACCGAGTCGAGCGGACGCACCCGCTGGCCAACGCTCAACCCCGGCGTGGGCTCAAAGTCCCAGTCCCGCGGCATCTGTTTTTCCGCAAACGCGCGGATGTTCCCCGCCGCAGTCTCGAGTGCATGGCGCATGCCGGTTGGCAGGGTGGCCAGGGCTGCCCGCATTTCAGCCGGATCGATGGGGAGCGTGGCCTTCGCGGGCAAGCCGTCGAGCTTCGCGGACCAGGCGCGCAGGGCCTTGTCGCCGTCCTTGCGAACCGCATTGACGATGCGCTCGGTCGCGGGCAGCACGCGAGCGTCCATGGCCGCGCCGCGGTCCATCAATTGTGCAACGCGGGCTCGGCCTCGACGGCCGCCCAGGCCGGTGGTGCGGATGATGTCCAAAGCGAATCTCCTTTAAACTGTGACACCCTGCTCGGCAAGAACAACCGACGTTTCAATCTGGCGATCCGGAACTGTCCAATATGTCCTGAGCAGGCGCTCTTTGGTCGGACGGTCAACGATGAAGAAGCCATGCTTCTCGTAAAAGCGTAGCGCCCAAACCGCATCGGCCCAGGCGCCGATCAAAAGCGGACGATGAGTTTGCCGGCGCAAGTGGTTCAGCAAGGACGTGCCGATCCCACGATTCTGCGCAACGCCGGTTACGTATGCGTGGCGTATCAGGGTGACGTCTTTGACGTCCTGTATGCCCATTACGCCGACGACGCGGTCCGCTTCCACATAGCACCAGAATGCGACGCCCGCATTGATCTCGCGTTGCAGCTCTTCGCCGCTCATGTATGGTTCATGCCAGCAATCCGCCGGAATCACACCCTTGTAGACCTGTGCGCCGTCGTTCACAATCCGTAGGATGTCGGCTTGCTCGTCTGGTATACAAAGCCGAATCATGCTTACAGAACCACTTTGTTCAGCGGGTATTCGACGATGCCGGTTGCGCCGGCGGCTTTGAGTCGGGGGATGACTTCGCGCACAAGCCCTTCCTCGAGAATGGTATTGATAGCGGACCAGCCGCCTTTGCTCAGCGGCGAAACGGTTGGGGAGTTGAGCGCAGGCAGGACCGCCAGAACCGCGGCCAGTTGCGCGTCAGGGACGTTGAGCATTAGGCCGACCTGGCCTTGCGCGTCAATGGCGCCGCGCAACATCAGGGCCAGCGTGTCCACTTTGGCGCGCTTCCAGGTGTCTTGAGCGGCTCCGCTATTGACGATAAGCCGCGTTTCGCTCTCCATAACCGTGTCGAGGATCCGGAGCCGGTTGGCGCGCAGGCTGGAGCCGGTTTCCGTGATCTCGACGATGGCGTCAGCCAGCATTGGAGGCTTGACCTCGGTCGCACCCCAGGAGAACTCGACCTTCACCGGGACATTTTTGGCGGCAAAGTAGTTGCGCGTGACCTCGACCAGTTCGGTTGCGATCGTCTTGCCGGCCAGATCCTCTGCGCGCTGCCAATGCGCGTCTTCGGGTACCGCGAGCACCCATTTGACTCGCCTGCGGCTTTGCTTCGCGTAGACGAGCGAACACACGCTTTCGACCGTGAGCCCGCTCTCGACCACCCAGTCGATGCCGGTCAGCCCGGCGTCCAGTACGCCGGAGTGGACATAGCGGGCCATCTCCTGCGCGCGAATCAGCATGCATTCGATCTCCCGGTCGTCGATCTCGGGGAAGTACGACCGGCCGTTCGCGTAGATTTTCCAGCCGGCCTTTTGGAACAGGTCGATGGTCGCGTCCTGGAGCGAGCCCTTCGGGATGCCGAGGCGGAGCTTGTTCCCGCTCACGCGCGAGCCTCAATGGGGAGTGGCCGGGTAAAGCAGCTCACCGTACCCTCGTGGCATACCAGGCCATCGCCCTCAACCACAACGCGGAAAAGCAGCGTATCCCGATCGCAGTCAGTGGCCGCAGTGACGACGCGCAGGCGATTGCCGCTTGTCTCGCCTTTCGCCCACAGTTTGGAGCGGGTACGGCTCCAGAATGTGACGTAGCCGGTTTCCTGTGTCCGCCGGTAACTTTCATCATTCAAAAAGCCGACCATAAGGACCTCGCCCGTGCCTGCGTCCTGCACAATGCCTGGCAGCAGGCCATCCATCTTTCCGAAATCCAGTGTCGCGTCTACCATCCCCAACCCTTTCGCATAGCAAAGCCCGCCTTCGCTTTGGAATGCGGCGGGCGGGCTTCACTTTCTTGCCTGTCTTTTGAATCTGAGCCGCATCGCCTATCGGGAAACGATGCCGCACACCGCCATGGATATCTCGTGAGAATGGTGATGATGCATTTTGCTCATTCCTGTCATCTCAACGCTAAAGGGGCAGGGCAGGGGTGTCAAGAATCGCGACACCCGGCCTGTCTCGCCCGTTCCGGTTAGCATCCACTATGCTTCCGAGAAATACATACGTATGAGCCAGCTCCGCGCCGCCCCCAACCAGCTTACGTTCCTGCGTTTGTGCCTGGTGCCGTTTTTGTTGCTGGCGGTTTTGGAGGGCCGCTACGTACTGGCGTTTGTGCTTTTCCTGATCGCGGGGCTGTCGGACGCGCTCGACGGACTGCTGGCGCGCCTGCTGAAGCAGCACACGAAGCTCGGCATGTACCTCGACCCGGTCGCCGACAAGCTGATGCTGTCCTCGCTTTTTCTCACACTGCACCATGTCGGTCTGGTTTCGCGCCGGGTCACTCTGCTGGTCTTCGCGCGCGACCTGGGCGTTTTGATCGTCGGCGCGCTTCTATTCGCGGCAGTCGGCTTGCGCAACTTTCGACCCAGCATCTTCGGCAAGGCGAACACGCTGGTGCAGATTGTGGCGGTCATGGCGGTGATGTTGGCGCAGTTTGCCCCATGGGTAGCGGTCGCCTTTGTGCGACACTGGGCCTTGGTAGGCACAGCCGTTCTGGCCTGTATTTCAGGGTTCGACTATGCGCTCAAGATGGCTTGGAGGCTTAGCGCAGCCGTACCGGAAGCGGCACAGACCCCGGAACTCGGCGACTAGACTTCATCTTCCTTGTCAGTCCAACTCAAACTCTTCCGGCTTTATGTGCAGTCCGGCTTTCTCCTCAATTTCGATGTCCCGGAACTCGTCGGAGTCGAACACTTCTCCGCAGTCCTGGCATTCAACGAACTCGATATCTTCCTGGCGTGACACGACGCGCACTTGGGGATGTTTGCAGGGTATTGGCATGGGTATGGAGCAGGCCGGCTGTGCCTGCTTGTGGAAATTGTAGCGCCGAGAGCGCTATGGTCCAAGTGCCTCCGGGACTTCTTGCGTCCCGTCGAGAGCAAACGAGGTTTGCGCGAGCAGAAAGCTGCCCGCACATGCGTTAGCCGGTCTACTCGCCCGCTGCCCGCAGATTTTTGATAAGAATTATCCACAACCTAGGGGGCGAGTATTGCCGGGTTCCAGAACCCGCTCCTATACTGGAGACAGTATGCTGCGGCTGACCAAAAAAGCGGATTACGGCCTTATGGCGCTCAAGTATTTGGCCGAGCACCCGCATACTGTAGCCCTGAGCGCTAAAGATATCGCCGAGGCATACCATATTCCTCCGCAGTTGCTCGCGAAAATCCTGCAGCGCCTTGCAAAAGTCGGCCTCGTGCGCTCAACATCCGGCACCTATGGCGGTTACGCCTTGCAGCGCAACGCTGCCGAGATCACTGTTTTTGAGGTCATTCGTGCAGTGGATGGACCACTTTTTTTGACTGCGTGCAGCTCCGGGCCTCGCCCTTGCGACCTCCACGACAGCTGCACCATCAAAGAACCGATGGCTCGCGTTAACGAATCCATTACCGACCTGCTTAAGAGCATTCGTATCGGCGATCTGGTAGATGCCGATCCGCAGAAAACAGCAAAGATTTCCGGGCCTCTGGTTTCCATTCAGATGTAGCTTGGCGCGTCGTTTGACGCACAAAGATTTCTGTTCCGCAAAGATTCGGTTTTAACAGTGGAGAGGCAAGATGAGCATAGCGACACAGATGCAGGAAAATCCGCCCTTGAACGCGCCTGAGGGCGACCAGATTGTTCCCGCTCAGACTGGTTTCGCCGGTACTACTGCGAATGGCGTCAAGCTGCCCATCTATATGGACAATCACGCCACCACGCCGATGGACCCGCGCGTCCTTGAGGCAATGGTGCCATACTTCACGGGCAAGTTCGGCAATGCGGCCAGCCGGAATCACGGTTTCGGCTGGGAGGCCGAGCAGGGCGTCGAGCACGCGCGCGAGCAGATTGCGAAGCTGATTGGAGCGACCGCGAGGGAAATTATCTTCACTTCAGGCGCGACGGAGTCGAACAACCTGGCCATTAAGGGCATTGCCGAGATGTACCGCGAGCGCGGCAATCACATCATCACCCAGGTTACCGAGCACAAGGCCGTGCTCGACACCTGCAAGCGCATGGAAAAGTCGGGCTTCAAGGTCACCTACCTGCCAGTTCAGGCTGATGGGCTGATCTCGATGGACGATCTTCGTGCGGCGATGACGGACAAGACCGTCCTAGTCTCAATCATGTGGGCGAACAACGAAATCGGTGTCGTCCAGCCCATTCGCGAAATCGGCAAGCTGTGCCATGAACGTGGCGTGATCTTTCATACGGATGGCGTGCAGGTCTTCGGCAAGGTTCCGGTGAATGTGGTTGAAGACAACGTGGACGTGATGTCGTTCACGGCGCACAAAATCTATGGCCCCAAGGGCGTGGGCGCGCTTTATGTGCGGCGGCGCAATCCGCGGGTGCAGATCTCCGAGCAGATCAATGGCGGCGGCCATGAACGAGGGATGCGTTCAGGGACTTTAAACGTGCCGGGCATTGTCGGCTTCGGCAAGGCGGCTGAGATCGCGCGCGAGGAGATGGCGGGCGAGGCTGAGCGGCAGATGGCTCTGCGGAGCCGGCTGCAAAAGAAGTTCGAGGATGCGCTCGACTATGTCCATGTGAACGGCTCGACCGAGCCGGGCAAGCGGCTGCCGGGCAATCTGAATATGAGCTTTGTGTACGTCGAGGGCGAGTCACTTTTAATGGGCATCAACGATATCGCGGTTTCGAGCGGGTCGGCTTGCACCTCGGCGACGCTGGAGCCATCCTATGTATTGAAGGCTCTCGGCTTGGGCGACGACGTAGCGCATTCGTCGATCCGGTTCGGGCTGGGGCGGTTCAACACGGAGGCCGAGGTGGATTACGTAGCGGACAAGCTGATCGATGTGGTGCAGAAGCTGCGCGAGTTGTCGCCTTTGTATGAGATGGTGAAGGAAGGTATCGATCTGACGAAGATTGAATGGGCGGCGCACTAAGGCCGGTGTGGCGAGAAAGATGAGCGCCAAGACTGCGTTGGCTTACGTAGGAGTCGAGTGGGCAGGAAGCCTTTCCCCCTCAGTCCTCGCCCGATGTTATTTGCGGTAGCCGCGGAGCTGTTTCGAACCGGTTTGGGAAGTTTTGCGAAATGAAAATTCGGTACCAAGGGAGAATGACATGGCATACAGCGACAAGGTAGTGGACCATTACAGCAATCCCCGCAACGTGGGCACGCTTGATAAGAGTTCGTCCGAAGTTGGCACGGGCTTGGTGGGGGCCCCGGAATGCGGCGACGTCATGCGTTTGCAGATCAAGGTCAACCCGGAGACGCAGGTGATCGAGGAAGCCAAGTTTAAGACATTCGGTTGCGGCTCGGCCATCGCTTCGAGCTCGCTCGCGACCGAGTGGGTCAAGGGCAAGACCGTCGCTGAGGCTCTCACGATCTCAAACACCGACATTGTGAAGGAGCTCGCGCTGCCGCCGGTCAAAATTCACTGCTCGGTGCTGGCCGAGGATGCGATTCGGGCCGCCATCGGGGATTGGAAGGCGAAGAACGGCGTTGCCCAACAGATGGAAGCGGCGATAGCTGCGGTTTAAGATCCGCAAAGGAGATCAAGCATGAGCTGGGTTGAGGACGCTCGGAAGCTGCTGCAGGATTTTGTGGCTCCCGAGCTGCGGGCGATTTCATTACGTCTGGATGCTTCAGAAAAACTGAACGGGGAACGCCACCAAGTCTTGTTGGACAAGCTTGATGGTACCCGCCGAGAAATTATGCTTCAACTTGAACTTGCAATGGCAAAGGGCAAGATCGAGGAGTTGCAGTTAGCTCGCCTCCAAGCCTCGCCTCCACCGCAGTAGTGATTGGAGAAGGATTCGCTATGACAACACTCCCCGCAGTCCTCCAACCCGGCAATCTGGCCCCAAACCAGAAGGGCATCGAAGTCACCGAACGCGCTCTCGGGCGCATTCGCGCGGCCATGGCCAAGGAAGGCATCGCCCCCACCGAGGGCGGCCTGCGGCTCGGCATCCATGGTGGCGGCTGCTCTGGACTCTCCTACAACATCCGCTTTGATACGCAACCCCGCGAGCGCGACCGGGTTTACCAATTTGACGATATCCGCATCTTCGTCGACTCGAAATCATTCCTCTACCTGCATGGCATGATCCTCGACTATGAAGAAACGCTAATGCGTCAGGGCTTCAACTTCATCAATCCCC
The DNA here is from genome assembly GCA_964247895.1 of uncultured Acidobacteriaceae bacterium. Lineage (GTDB taxonomy): Bacteria > Acidobacteriota > Terriglobia > Terriglobales > Acidobacteriaceae > EB88. The sequence continues at coordinate 12,862 of CAXTWG010000043.1, read as the reverse complement.
ACTCGACCAAATCCTGCGGCTGCGGTTCGTCTTTTTCGGCGTGAGTGTGAGCGAAGCGCAGACCGCCTCCGTGTCCACCGGCGCGGATTTCTTTTCCGTATTCGAGCTTGCCCGCAAGCTCCAGCTCGATCTTAAGTTTCTTGAGCGGACCTTCTATCGCAAAAGCCGCGAGGTCCATCCGGATCGCTTCGCCCAGGCTCCCTCAGAAAAGCAGCAGTGGAGCCTCCAGCAAACCTCTCTCTTAAACGACGCCTATCGCACCCTCAAGGACCCAGTTACCCGGACGGAGTATCTGCTGCGCTTGGAGGGCATGACGCTTGCGGACGAGAAGTCCCAGAACAAAGTCCCGGCGGAGCTTCTGGCCGAGGTCTTCGAGCTCAACATGCAGCTTGAGGAGATGCGGATGGGCGAGGACGATCCGCATCTCCGCGCCGACCTCGAAGCCGCCCGGGCCCAGTTCGACGAGCGCTTTGCGGTGACCACAACCGAAATCGAGCACGAGTGGGCCGTTTGGGATAGCGGAGACCGCGCGAGTCTCAACCGCATGGCCGCCCTTCTCAACAAACACCGCTACCTGCGCAATCTCGTTCGCGACGTGCGCGAAGCACTCGGAAGCTAGACTGGAAGCATGGCAGAAGAAAGTAAAGACCGGGTCGTCGGCATCGACCTCGGCACCACGAACTCGCTCATCGCATTTATGCAGGCCGGGCAGCCGGTCGTCATTCCCGGCGAGGATGGGCTCAACCTCGTACCTTCGGTCGTGGCATTCCCTTCAGCGGGCGAAAAGCGCGTGGTTGTGGGCAACGGGGCGCGCCGGTATCTGACGGAGTCCGCCGACCGCGTCGTTTACTCGGCCAAACGCCTGATGGGTAGGGGTTTGGAAGATGTGGTGGACGAGCTTAAGCTGTTCCCCTTCCGCCTGGCCCCCGATGTCACGCCGGGCGAGGTACTGCGGTTGGCGATCGGCGACCACCAGTACACCCCGCCCGAGATCGGCGCGCAGGTGCTTCGGCAGCTCAAGCGCAACGCCGAGCGCTACTTCGGCGCGTCCGTAAGCAAGGCGGTCATCACCGTTCCCGCTTATTTCAACGACGCCCAGCGTCAGGCGACCAAGGATGCCGGACGCATGGCGGGGCTCGATGTACTCCGGCTAGTGAACGAGCCGACGGCCGCCGCGCTTGCCTATGGCCTTGATCGCGCGAAGGAAGGTTTGGTCGCGGTGTACGACTTTGGCGGTGGAACCTTCGATATCTCGATCCTCCGTTTGCAGGAGGGGATTTTCGAGGTAGTTGCGACCGGCGGCGATACGCACCTGGGTGGGGACGACATTGACAATCTCCTGCTCGCAATCGCGCTTGAGGATGTTCAGGGAACGACTGGCCGGGACCTGCGTGGCAATGCCGAGACGATGCAGGCGGTGCGCAAGGCGGTAACGGATGCAAAGATCGCGCTTTCCTCCCAGGAGAGTACGCGCATTCTGGTCGAAATTCCCGGCCATGAGCCCTATGCTCGCGAGCTGATCCGCGCGCAGTTTGAAGAGCTCATCCGGCCCATTGTGGATCGTACGCTCGCCCCTGTCAGCCAAGCGCTTGCTGATGCGCGGCTTACTCCGGAGCAGGTGGACGAGGTCGTGATGGTCGGCGGGTCAACCCGGATCCCACTTGTTCAGCGGCTCGTGGGAGAGCTGTTTCGTCTCGAAGCGCGCGGACGCAAGCTCCATACCGAGCTCAACCCGGATGAGGTGGTAGCGCTCGGCGCGGCGGTGCAGGCCGACATTCTCGCCGGCGGATCGGCGGCGACGGCGGATATGCTCCTGCTGGATGTCACTCCGCTTTCACTCGGCATCGAGGCTTTGGGCGGCGTGGTTGCGAAGATTATCCAGCGCAACTCGACCATCCCGGCGAGCGAAACCGAGCACTTCACCACCGGCGTCGACGGGCAAACAAATGTCGCGGTCCACGTCGTTCAGGGTGAGCGCGAGCTCGCGAAAGACTGCCGCTCGCTTGCGCGTTTCGACCTCAAAGGCATTCCGCCCATGTCCGCCGGCCTGCCGCGCATCGAGGTTAAGTTCTTGATCGACGCGAATGGAATTTTGCAGGTATCCGCGCGGGAGCAGCGCTCCGGCACTGAAGCGCAGATCGAGGTGAAGCCCACCTACGGGCTCACCGACGAGCAGGTCGAGACGATGATTCTCGACTCGTTCGACAACGCGGAGGCGGACTTCGAGCAGCGGCAGCTCATTGAGGCGCGGGTAGAAGCGGAAGATATTCTTAGTCGGGTTACAAAGGCGAAGACGCACCCCGTATGGGTACAACTTACGTTTGAAGAGCAGACCGAGGTTGGCCTGGTCGTCGATGAGCTGCACGTGCTCAAGCAGGGCGAGGACCGTAAGGCGATTCGCGGGAGCATTGAAGCGCTGGACAAAGCAACACGCCGGCTGGCGGAGTTGATGATGAACCAGACCGTGACCGCCGCGCTTGGGGGCGAGACAATGGCCTCGGCGGGTGAGAAGCTTGGGGAAGGGCCGACCGCACCGCACCCGTTTGCAAAGGCGGAGATCGATTAGGATACGGCTATGAGCTTGAGCGAAAAGATGTCGATTCTTCGCGATTTTGCAAGGTGCTACAGTGAGCTTGAGCGAGAGTCATGCAATGAATGAACAGGGACAAGAACAGTTCGACCTGACCAAGCCTGCCGCCGAGAATATGGTGCGGGTCACCTTTGAGCCCGAGGGCAGGACCGTTGAGTTTGCCTTCGGCACCATGCCGTACGATCACCACGGGCTACCGATGTCGTTCCTCGATGTTGCGGAGAACTATGGGATCTTTCTGGACCATGCCTGCGGTGGCGTGTGCGCCTGCACGACCTGCCACGTCCACATCAAGGAAGGCGAGCGCGGACTAAATGAAGCGAGCGAGGAAGAGCTCGACCGCATGGAAAAGGCTCCAGGCCTACAGCTTAACTCGCGCCTCGGCTGCCAGGCTGTGATCACGCGGCCGGGAACATACACCGTGGAAATTCCCAGCTGGAACAAGAATTACGTTTCAGAAGGTAAGCCGCTGACCTTAAGCCAGAGTAAGTAAGGAGCCCCGCTATGCCTCAGGAGATCATGTGGACGGATGCTGAGGAGATTGGCATCCATCTCCAGGAAAAACATCCGGACCTCGATCCGCTGAAGGTCCGTTTCACCGAGCTTCACACCTATGTCACGAGCCTGGACGGCTTTGCCGACGATCCCGCAAAATCAAATGAGTCAAGGCTGGAAGCGATCCAGATGGCTTGGTATGAGGAGTGGCAGGACGCTCGCAAGTAGCTCAAGCGCTCGGCTGCTGCTCTGTCCACCCGAATGCATTGCGGAAATGCTCAAAGCTGGGTTTTTTTCGCCCCGCTTCCAAATACACTGCCAGCACATCGAACCGCGATGCCGTACCGTCGGGGAACTGGCGAAGATAGTACCCGGCAAGCCTACGCAAGCTCCTGCGCTTCTCCCCGTCAACGGCACTTTCGGCAGGGGCGAAATCGCGGACGCTTCGTGTTTTCACCTCGACGAAGCAGAGTGTCTCTCCATCCCAGGCCACTAAGTCCAGGTCGCCCGGGGCCCGGCCCGATCGCCAGCCGAACGCAATGACCACAAACCCATTTCGACGTAGGTAGAAGAACGCCGCTTCTTCTCCTGTCCTGCCTGTTTCGAGATGTTTCGGCCCGGTACGCCGACGCGCGGGAAGGTGGTCGAGAAGAGCAAAACTTGCAGACCAAACATCCGCGCGCCAGCCGGCCGGTATCAAGCTCATCGTCCGGGTAGTGTAGCTAGCATCTTATGCAGCTGCAATAGTACTCCGGTCACTTAAGAGCCGCTTTCCGCCTTTTGCTCTACATAATGCTGAATGTGCTCATAAACGTGGTCGGGGAAGTTCAGATCCTTGTAGACATTGCACGCGTCCGGGTCTTCCGGATTGGGGCAGATCGGGAACTCCTGCTCTTTTTGCCACGCAAGAACACGGTCCCGTTTGGGTGGGTTGTAATCACGGCCTTGCACTTGGCGGATGAGTAGTTTGGCCTGTTCCTCAGAAAAATCCTTATCCTTCGCTAGGATCTCCATAAGATCTTCTTCGCTTAGAAAGTGCCGCGCCACCATGGCAAAGGTCAACCGTCCATAGTGACCGATATCCTTTCCTGCTTCCAAGGACTCGATTAGATGCGCCATCATGCCGCTCTTTTTTAACTCTTCCATTCCTTCAATCCTCGCAGTTTCGCCTTGTATTCTCTTTTGAGATGCTGCTTCTCTTGATGCTGTTGCAAACGGAAGCCCGCCTTCCGGCGGGCTTTGCCGTGCTGCGGAGTAGGTCTAGGTTGTCGGCCGCGCCCTGCTTTGCAGGAATTGGGCCGGAACTGCCTGACCATTGCTGTTTGTCAGCTCCGGATTCAACTGCTGTTGGTCCTGCGAGTTTCCGGTATTCACAATATGGATCAGGTTGTCCCCTGTTGTGCTCGTAAAGAATAAGGTCGCATCCGGGCTGAATATGCCGGCAACCGGCGCTTGTGCTCCGGAGTGGAGTTGAATGTTTGTCAGTGTTCCGGTTCCGCCTGCGGTGGAGGAGGGCGTGTACAGCGGAAGCAGGCCCGAAGCTGTCGTAGCTGTGTAGGTAATGAAAGCTCGAGAAGAGTCCGGAGAAGCGAGCACCTGATCGATTTGCGTGGGGGTGATGCCCGTCAGGGCAAGCTGCCGCAGGGTGGTCTGGATGCCCAGCGGCCCCGGCGCGCTCGTGATTCCTGGGCAGGGTCCGACCGGCGCGACAACCCGACTCGTGTCACTTACCGGTCCGTGCTCGATATCGAAGATTTGCGGCGTACTGACTCCGTTCACGAGCGCCGTACCGGCCCCCAAGATATGCGTGCCGTCGGGCGTGGCCGCCAGGTGGTCCGCCGCATCGCCGGTCACGGTCGCCGCCAGAGGGTTGTAGATCACCGGCGTCGCCGTCGTGTCGGGGCAAAAGCTGCGCGCCGTTACGGGGGCGCCGCTCATAAAGATTGCGACCGAAGGCACCGTAATCGCAATGTCCGGCGAGCAGAATGGATTCGCCTGCGTATTGTCGAGAGTGCAGGAAGAGGTTGCGTTCGCGCTGGTTAGCGGATACTGGGTCCAGCCGCTGACCACGTTATGGACGTACAACGTGTCCGGCCCGATGATGTACACGTTCTTGCCATCCTGCGAGAAGACGGCGTGTGTCGCTAACCCACCCGTGCTGATGACCGAAGAATTCGTCGTCGAGGTTGAGCCCGAGGTGGTCGAGCGAACGGCCGGCGTGTACAGGTAGATCACCCGCCGAAGCTGGTCGGCGATGACGACCTGAGTATTCGAGGGTGAAACCGCGAGCACGACACCGGGCACGGTAATGTCCTGCGTTGAAAGTGTATTTGTCGCTGCGGTGTACACCATCAGCTCGCGGTACGAGCCGAAGTAAAGATTCGTCCCGGTCGGGTCCAGCACCATCGAGTTCGGCGGGAAAGGCAGCAGCACCGGCTGACCGCTGGTGCCGAGCGCCAAATCGAATGGCGTGAACTGTAGCGATTGCGGAGAAGCCGCCCAAAGCTGGGTATTGTTGGTGCCGGGCGAGCGCACCAGGAGCGGATTGCCTACGATCGGCAGCCCGGTGCCGAATGTTCCAAGCACGTTAAGCGGTGTAGGGTTGCAGCTCTCGCCGGTAGCAGTGCTGGAAGAACTGGCCGAGGTTGTAGAAGCGGCGGTAGGCGCCCCGGGCTGGCAAATGCCCGTGATAGTCGCTACCCCTGGAAGCGTTGTGGAGACTGTTCCTGTCACGCTGATGGAAACTTGCTGCGGCAGTGTCGAGGTGTAGTCCGGGCCCGAGCCGGAGAGCGGCGTGATCAAGGTTCCATTTATATCCGTGAGCACCGCATTGACGCTTTGTGGATTTCCAGCCGTGATGGTGACCGAGCCATCCGGGTTTGTGGTCCCTGTGCTCGAAGGCAGGGTTAAAGCAAGGCTGCGTGGCGGACAGGTATAGAAATAGCCTGCGGCTGAACTGGTGGCTGTCGAATTAGCGCTCGTGCCGGAGATCGTTGCCGTGATGACCGTTCCGCCGGGCTGGTTTGCGATCGCGGTTCCATTGGGTGCGCTGCTCGGAGTGCCTGTTCCGGTACCTGTGCCAGTACCCGTGCCTGTTCCGGTGCCAGTACCCGTGCCTGTTCCGGTGCCAGTACCCGTGCCTGCGCCGCCGGTGTTTACGTTTGTGTTGTTGATCGTAACGATGGAGGGCGTGTTTGCTGTATAGGTGATCGTGCCTACGTTCGCTCCGTTGATCAGTGCGCCATCTTGATCGAAAACGCTCGTTTGCGCTACAAATGTTTGAGGCGCGGGCGTCCCCGATGATAAACATGTGGTCGGCGGTGCGACAGTAATTGCCGAGATGGGCGGATGAACATAGATGGAGAGCGGATTGCTAGTCACTCCGCCGATGCTCGCCGTCACGGTCGCGGTCGTCGGATTTGCCGGTGGCGTGCAGATCGTGAAGTCTGGGATGCCGCCCGCACTGAGCCGGTTCCACGTCCCGGCGCACACAGCACCGGTCGGACTGATGTCGGCGTGGAGCAGATCGGACGAGCCGTAGGTGGCCGCACCGCTCGAGAGCGCTGTATTCCGGCAGTTGGTCGCAGTCGCCGTGCCCACCTGCGAGGACTGCCCATAGGCCAGCGAAATGCCTACGGCCGAAGCGGCGGGCGTGAAACGGACAGCATAGATGTCGGTGAGCTTGGGTCCGTAGCCCACGCCATTGCAGTAAGCGGCGACGTTTGTGGTGCAGCCGGTGACGGAAAGCCCTACGGGAAGCGCAAACAGGAGCAAAGCTACAAGGGTGAAAAACCGCTGCATGAAACCTCCCCGCCTGCCGGAAATAGAGCACAGACGGTGACCACTCGCCTTCTTTTCAGGTTCGTGCGCAGAGAAGGGTGATTGCCAGTAAATTTTAACGCAAGCAGGGACGAAACCGCCTGCGCGGCTGACGCCCTTCGTGGGGAGGGGGGCACTATCCTCGTCTGGAGATCTGCTCCAGATCCCCGTGTGATCGAGATTGAAGCTCTCAGCTGTTGTTGCTAAGTTGTTCGAATCTATTTCAAGTACTCCCCAAACCACCCAATCGCTCGCTCGATCACGTCTTTCTGGTGTTCCGGGTTTACAAACCCGTGCCCCTCGTCCGGGTACACCACCAACTGGGTCGAGACATTGTAGGCCTTGAGCGCATGCCAGAACTCGAAACTCTGCGGCGCGGGGCACTCGCCGTCCCGGTCGCCCACCACGACCAGCGTCGGTGTTTTTACCTTATCGATGTACTGAATCGCCGAGCTCTTCGCGTACACAGCCGGGTCCTTGTACACGCTCGCGCCGAAAAACGGCGTCATCCACTGGTCGATCGAGTTTTCCCCGTAGTACGAAAGCCAGTCCGAAATGCCGGCGCCCGCCACCGCCGCCCGGAACCGGGCCGTCTGCGTTACGCCGAACATTGTCATGAACCCGCCATAGCTCCAGCCCGTCAGGCCCAAGCGCTTGTCGTCAATCGCCGGAATGCGCTTTTCTACTTCATCAACGCCGGCCAGGATGTCCTGGAGGTCGCCGTAGCCGAAATCCTGGCGGTTGGCTTGCGTGAAGGTCTCTCCTTGCCCATACGACCCGCGCGGGTTCGGCTCGAGCACAAAGTAACTCGAGGCGGCCAGCGGCGCGGCCCCGAAGCCTGCGCGGGGCCAGCCAGGGGTCACCGCCGACGAGGGCCCGCCATGCACGAAGACGATGAGCCCGTACTTCTTGGCCGGGTCGTAGTTGGCCGGATACAGCAGCCATCCCTGGACATGGAAGGCGTCATGGGTCCAGTCAACCGACTCCACCTTGCCCCACGCGGGTTTCTGGTCCGCGTTCAGGTGCGTCAATGCGGCAAGCGGCTCCCCCTTCAAGGGCCCCGCATATACCTCCGGCGCGACCGCATAGCTTGAAGCAGCCCATGCCGCCACTGAACCGTCGCGCGAAACAGCAAACGAACCGGCCAGCCGTCCGTCGCCGATCGAGTACGGCAAGGTTTCGATCACCCGGTCCGTGAGCCGATTAGTCACGCCGATGCGCGTGTTGCCCGGCGCTTTGAAATCCGGGGCAAAGGTGAAGCTGAGCTTGCTGATCTGCTCCGAGCCCCCGTTGATTTCGGTCGCGAGCAGCTCGCCGCTCGGCAGGAAGTGGATCCATTCGACGGTCGTTCTTCCGTCCGGAGTAAAGTTTATCGGCGGCCCGGAGCCGTCCGAGGGCAGCAGGTACAGATCGCCGCCAGTCGCGCCCTGGTCGCTCATCAGCCCACCGATCAGCGCGATCTTCGAGCCATCCGGCGACCAGCGGGGAACCGCGATCTGCATTCCGTGCAGTGCCCCGGCCACCGTATTTGGGTCCAGAATCACCTTCGGCTCCGCCCCGCTCGCGACCGACTGTGTATACAGCTTTGAGATCCACCAGTTATTTTCGCCCGGGGGCGCGGCACCGGCGAACGCAATCCTTTGGCTGTCAGGCGAGAAAGCGAACTCGTATACATGGAGCCCCGCCGGCGTAACCTGCCGCAGTTGCCCGCTGTTTATGTCGAGGGAGGCCACGCGCTGCACCTCCAGTCCTTCGACTCCGATCACCCCTGAGGGCTGCTTCATGGCGGCCAGCGCGCCCGAAGGCCGTGTCGCCCCTTCCACATACAGCAACCCGAGCGACTTCCCATCCGGCGCGTAGGCCAGTCCTTTGGCAAAGCCGTGCAGTGTCGCGAGCACACGCGGCTTCGCGGCTATTTCGGGTTCCACTAATAGGATCTCGGATGAACCGCCGCACTCGGCCAGCACAGCGAGGTGCGTGCCGTCAGGCGACCAGCTCAGCCCGGAGATACGCCTGCTGCTATCTGCGCAAACTGTGACCGTGTGACCGGCGCCCACGTTTCCAACCGGCGCAACCATGAGCGAATGAGTCAGATCCATTGCGACCAGCTTGCCGTCGGGCGAGATCGCCACTTCGCCCGGATGCTTGGTCGACCGCAACTGCTCGAGCAAGGCAGCTGTGCCGTGTACCGCCGGTGTTTGCTGGGCAAAAAGAGGTGCCGCACTGAAAAATGCGAGTAGGGTAACTGGAAGGTGCAGGGAGGCGAGCCGCATGGGCCTGATCGTACCAGTGCATTTGCCGGGCCTGCGCTGGAACCGGCAACCTGATCGCTACTCGGCGAGAAAAGGCGACCGTGAGTAGTAAGCAGAGGGAGTGCGTTGACGCACACGGCTCTCCTTGCTACTCTATGAAGGTTCTGCCACGCATGTTTTCTTGCAAGGCAAGAGCTTCTTCTGGAGTGCCCGGAAATTGTAAGGGCGCGGTACGCTCATCCAGAGCCGCTAGGCGGCATTCATGTTTGGATCTGCGACACCCGCCACCTCGGCAGGCTATGCGGACCAGGGCTTGCGAAACGGAGCCTAACTTTTCCTGATGTCTTCAGGCATACGGAAAACGCCGGGTCACCGTCGCGGTTCTCAACTCAAATGTCTTACTTGATTTTCGGTTCGACCCCGATTCCGGGAGTGCTGCGGCAGCCACATACGGGTGCCGTGAAGATTGCAGCAGGCAGCCTGTCCTCGCACAGATGTCCAGCTTTGTTTTAACTTTGAAGGAGCGGTAGTGCCTACATTCAGTCAGCTGGTTCGCAAGGGGCGCACGGCGCCACGGTACAAGACGGCTTCCCCGGCGTTACAAGGTTCGCCGCAGCGGCGCGGAGTTTGCACGCGCGTGTATACCCAAACGCCTAAAAAGCCGAACTCCGCGCTTCGGAAGGTGGCACGCGTCCGGTTGACCAACGGCATCGAGGTCACGACTTATATCCCGGGTATAGGCCACAATCTTCAAGAGCACTCGATCGTTCTGATCCGCGGAGGCCGCGTAAAGGATTTGCCCGGTGTGCGTTACCACGTTGTGCGGGGCACGCTCGACTCGGTCGGCGTCGCGAATCGGAAGCAGAGTCGCTCGAAGTATGGAGCCAAGCGCGCCAAAGGCGGCGCGGCAGCCACCCCAGGGAAAAAGAAATAGAACCGGCCTTTCAGGGCCTCCATGCACCCGGCGTGTAAGCCGGAACGAGAAAGATAAAACCTATGCCAAGAAAAGGTCACATCGCCAAGCGGGAAGTTGTTCCCGACCCGGTCTATCAGTCCACCCTGGTAACCAAATTTGTGAATTCCATGATGTGGGGCGGCAAGAAATCGACCGCGCAAGGCATTTTTTACACAGCCATGACGAACCTTGAGCAGAAGGGCGGCGACGAAGCGCTCAAACTGTTCAAAAAGGCAGTAGAGAATTGCAAGCCGCTACTGGAGGTGAAGAGCCGCCGGGTCGGCGGGGCGAACTACCAGGTGCCGATCGAGGTCAACCCCGAGCGCCGCACCTCGCTCGCTATTCGCTGGCTGGTCAGCTTTGGCCGTGCTCGCGGTGAAAAAGGTATGGTCGACAAGCTCACAAACGAGCTGCTTGACGCAGCCAATGGCCGCGGTGCTGCCATGAAGAAAAAGGAAGACGTTCACCGGATGGCCGAGGCCAACAAGGCTTTCGCCCACTACCGCTGGTAACTCGCAATTTTAACCGCGTCCCTTGGGACGCATCGAGCAAAGAGAGACACGCATGGCCCGCCAAGTACCGCTCAATCGCTGCCGGAATATCGGAATCATGGCGCACATCGACGCCGGGAAGACCACGACGACTGAGCGCATTTTGTTCTATACCGGCATTACACATCGCATTGGCGAAGTGCACGAAGGCACTGCCACCATGGACTACATGGAGCAGGAGCAGGAGCGCGGCATCACCATCACATCTGCCGCTACCACCTGCATGTGGCAGAATATTCTGATCAATATCATTGACACGCCCGGTCATGTGGATTTCACGGCTGAGGTGGAGCGCTCCCTGCGTGTGCTTGACGGCGCGGTCGCACTTTTTGATTCTGTTTCCGGAGTGCAGCCGCAGTCGGAAACGGTGTGGCGGCAAGGTGACAAGTACAAGGTTCCTCGGATTTGCTTTGTCAACAAGATGGATAAGGCCGGGGCGGACTTTGAATATGTCATCGATACCATCCGAAAGCGGCTCGGCGCGCGTCCGGTGGCGATCCAGATTCCGATAGGCGCAGAGGCCAAATTTAAAGGGGTCATCGACCTGGTCGAGATGAGGGCGATCGTTTGGCACGACGAGACGATGGGCGCGAAGTACTCGGTCGAGGAGATTCCGGCCGATCTTCAAAAGAAGGCTGAAGCGTATCGGATGCAGTTGATCGAGTCGGTCGCCGAGCATGATGACACGATGCTTGCGCAGTTCCTCGAAGGCGAAATCCCGACTGCGGCGGAGTTGAAGGCCGGCATCCGCAAGGCGACCATTGACATAAAAGTATTTCCGGTTTTGTGCGGGTCTTCGTTCAAGAATAAGGGCGTCCAGACCTTGTTGGACGCTGTGGTGGACTACTTGCCGAGCCCGGTCGATCTGCCGCCGGTCGAGGGCATCGATCCATACGACACGACGCACACATTGGTTCGCGAGTGCTCGGATACGGCACCGCTATCAGCGCTCGCTTTCAAGCTCATCAATGATCCATTCGGCAAGCTGGGCTTTATTCGTGTTTATTCAGGCTCGCTCAAAACGGGGGACACGATCATGAACCCGCGCACCGGTAAAACCGAGCGCGTGGGCCGGCTTGTGAAGATGCATGCCAACAAGCGGGAAGACATTACCGAGATTCTTGCGGGAGACATTTGTGCCTGTGTTGGGATGAAGGACATCAAAACTGGCGATACACTGTCCTCGCCCAGCGAGCCGATTGCCCTTGGGGCCATTGACTTCCCAGAGACTGTCATCTCGGTTGCAATTGAGCCGAAAACCAAGGCTGACCAGGAAAAGATGGGTGTTGCATTGGCACGGCTGGCAGACGAGGACCCAACTTTCAAGGTGCGGACCGATGTCGAATCCGGCCAAACGATTATTTCCGGCATGGGCGAGCTGCATCTTGAGATTCTGGTCGACCGCATGAAGCGCGAGCACAAAGTCGAAGCCAACGTCGGCGAGCCGAGGGTGGCGTTTCGCGAGACAATTCGCAAGACCGCCGAGGCTGAAGGCAAGTACATCCGGCAAACTGGTGGATCGGGCAATTATGGTCATGTAAAGATTCGTCTGGAGCCGGGCGAGCCCGGGACGGGGTTCGAGTTTATCGATTCGATTAGGGGCGGCGTGGTGCCGAAGGAGTACATCAAGCCGACCGAGCAGGGCATCCGCGAGGCGCTGACCGGCGGTATCCTGGCCGGCTACGAGATGGTCGACTTTAAAGCCGTGTTATACGACGGCAGCTACCATGACGTTGACTCGAACGAGATGGCGTTTAAGATTGCCGGCTCGATGGCCTACAAGGAAGCAGCGCGTAAAGCGAGCCCCGTGCTGCTTGAACCGATGATGGCGGTCGAGGTGACCGTGCCTGAGGAACATATGGGTACAATCATCGGCGATATTAACTCCCGGCGCGGCCGGATCGAAGGGATGGAGCATGTGGGCGGTTCACAAGTTGTCAAAGCAATGGTGCCGCTCAAAGAAATGTTCGGCTATGTGAACGACATTCGTTCGTCCACCCAAGGCCGCGCCAGCTACTCAATGCAATTTGCGCGCTATGAAGAAGCGCCCCGGATGATCTCGGAAGAGATCATCGGGCGCAACCAGGGACAAGGCCGCTAAGTTTAGCACCACCGACTTCAGGGAAAGATCCAGAGGAGAAGCAGATGGGCAAGGAAAAGTTTGACCGGAGCAAGCCGCACGTCAATGTGGGAACGATTG
>CAXTWG010000042.1:0-20705 GCA_964247895.1 uncultured Acidobacteriaceae bacterium | reverse complement strand
CTTGGCCATGGCGCTGACGATGACAACCGGTTGAAAACCCGCCTGACGGCGGGCAGCGACGATGCGGGCGGTGCGGGCGATGGCTTCGGCGGATTCAACGGAAGTGCCGCCGAACTTCATGATTGTGAGCTTCATGCGCGCGGAGCCTCGCCGGGGACCAGCCTGCCCTGGCTGTGGAGCAGCTCGGCGTTGAGCAGGGCGGCACCGGCCGCGCCGCGGATGGTGTTGTGGGAGAGCACGGTGAACTTCCAGTCGAGCACGGCGCAAGGGCGAAGGCGGCCGACCACGGAAGCCATGCCGTGGCCGCGCATGCGGTCGAGCCGGGGCTGGGGGCGGTCTTCTTGCTCCAGGTACTCGATCGGCTGGATGGGAGCGGTGGGGAGGGTGTGTTTTTTCAAAGGCTGGAAGGTGCGCCAGGCTTCGAGGATTTGCTCGCGGGTAGCCGGCTTTTGCAGTTGGATGGAGACGGACTCAGTATGGCCGTCCTCGACTGGGACGCGGTTGCAGTGGGCGGACATCTTCATGGCCAAGGGGGTGACTGCGCCGTTTGCGTAAACGCCGAGGAGCTTGGCGGTCTCGGCGGGCATCTTTTCTTCTTCGTTGCGAACGAAGGGGATGACATTGCCGAGGATGTCGAGGGAGGGAACGCCGGGGTAGCCTGCGCCGGAAACGGCCTGCATGGTGGTGACGAAAAGGCTTTGGAGTCCGAACAGGTCGTGGAGGGGTTTGAGGGCGAGGACGAGGCCCATGGCGGAGCAGTTGGGATTGGTGACCATGGAACCGTGATTAGGCCAGCTTTGGAACGAGGCCAGGGCGAGGTGGTCAGGATTGACTTCAGGGATGACGAGCGGGGTGCGTGGGTCCATGCGGAAAGCGGAGGAGTTGGAGATCACGGCGTAGCCGGCCTCCGCGAAGCGCGGCTCCAGATCAAGGGCAATATCCGTGTCGAGGGCAGCGAAGATGACCTTGGGCGCCGACTCCGGGACAGCGGAGGAGAGCGGGATGCGGGCGAAGCGTTCGGGGAGCGGCGTTGCGAGCTTCCAGCGGACGGCGTCCCCGTAGAGCTTGCCCTCCGAGCGGCCGCTGGCAGCGAGCCAGGTGGGCCGGAACCACGGATGTGCGGCGAGGAGCTCGAGAAAGCGTTGACCGACGGTGCCGGTTGCGCCGAGGATGCCGACTTCGACCTGCTGCATGCTGGGTGGGCGCTCCTTTCCCCTCAGTGTAAAGGTTGGTGCGAAACAGGGCATTGCCTTGGGGGATGCGGGTTGCTAGACTAAGCAAGTTGGTCAGGCAAAGGAGGGCGCAGTGGAGTACACGACGTTGCAGGCGAAGACGCAATTTTCAAAACTGCTGAAGGCAGCACAGGCGGGGGAGGAGGTCGTGATCACCTCTGGGCGGGAGAAGACGCCTGTGGCGCGACTGATGGCGGTGCCCCGGAAGGGCGGGATCAAGTTCGGGTTGATGAAGGACCTCATGGGGCCGATCACCTCTGACCTCCTGGAGCCGATGAGCGAGGAAGAATTGCGGCTCTGGGAGGATAGCGAGATCTATCCTTGAAATACCTTATCGACACGCACCTGCTGATTTGGACGGCGGTAGGTGACGAGGGGAAAGTGCCGCTACGTGTGCGGAACTGGATGGACGGAAGCCCGTGCTATGTATCCGCGGTGAGCGGCTATGAGATCGCGCAGAAGTACCGGCTTGGCAAGCTGCCGGAAGCGGCGACGATGCTGCGGGACTTCGACGGATGGGTGCGGCGGCTGGGTTTTGCACTGCTGCCGCTGACGAGCGCCCATGCGGTGCGCGCTGGGCTGTTCGACGGCGAGCACAGTGACCCGTTCGACCGTCTGCTGGCGGCACAAGCGGAAGGGGAAAGGCTGATTCTGTTGAGTTCAGATGAGAAGCTGGACAAGTTTGGGGTGAAACGGATTTGGTAATTGAATGTAACGACTTGGTCTGATTCTAGCTTTCCTTTATCTGACGCAAGAAGCCCTGTACCGTTTCTGGATTAGAGCATTTTCCCTGAAAGTATACAGGGCCCAGCGACTGTGAGGGTGGCTTTTCCGTAAAGAAAAGCCACATGGAGCTACTCTCCGCGCTCGACAGCATCAGGGAAAATGCATTACGCTCAAGTACAGTTTGCCTATAGCTGGAAATCCTTATGCGAACGGCGAGCGCGTATTGTGCAATCCCTTAGGAAGCCGGCATACCGGTAGGTGCAGCGGCAACTCGCAACCATAAAGTGACTTATAAAACCCGGCATGGCTTTGGCTTGTCTACCAAAGGAGGTCGGTAAGGGCCTGCTTTGGGATAACCCTCTCAAGCAGTGCTACTTTATCTTCGACATCCAGCTTGCCAAGCCTATAGCGCAGCAGCGCCCCGTCCTCCGGGTCGATCACATAGATTCCTTGCACACCCATGCTCTCAAAATCGGCTAAACGGACTAGCAGGCGTGCGATCCGGTCTTCGGGGCTGAGTATCTCGAAAACAACCAGCGGGGGCGCGGTCGCGACCGGCGCATAAGGCAGAGCGGCATCGATGAGGGCGATATCCGGAATGCGATAGCGGCGCTCGCCGGTGCGGGCGCGCAGCTCGGGGCGGACGCGAATATTCCACTCCTTGGCGCGCGGGACGAAAAAGCCCACGATCGCTGCTTGCCACGCTGAATGCTGATCCTCACCCATGGGTCGCTCCTCGATGACCCCGTCGATATACTCTGCGTCGGGCTCGAAACTGGTTGTCTTGAGGTACTCTTCCTCGGACATCCGGATTGCTGGGGTCGCCACGAAAGGCCTCCGCGCTCAGTGTAGTCCCGAAGGTTCAAAAGTTGAACGTCTGCTGTACCGTTCCATGAGCGGCCACGGTAATGGTCGCCGAGCGGCTGCCGGCTTTCTCGTGCCGGGCGGTCAAGGTGTAAGTGCCGGGCGGCAGGCCCTTGATGGTGAAGCGGCCGTCGGGGCCGGTGACGGCGAAGAAGGGATTCGGGAGGACGCTGAGGTAGGCGTGCATCCAGGGGTGGTTGTTGCAGCGGACCGGCATCATGGTTTCAGGCGTGGCGAAGTAGCGGGAGATGGGGTTGGCGTTGCCGCGCTGGGTGACGTCGAAGCTGGGGTTGCCGTGTTTCTCCGGGGCCATGTGGACGTTGTGCTGTGTCATGTCGGAATTGGTGAACTGGACCTCTTGCCCGGCGACAGCGGCGGCCATATGGGGGAGGAAGCGGCAGCCTTTCTGGTCGATCACCACGGGTGAGCGCGGGATGGGGTAGGCGCGGTCGCCGAGGCCGCCCTGGATGGAGACGACTACGTTGGCGAGCTCGCCGTGATTGACGACATAGTCGTCGGAAAGGTCTGTGGGGCTCAAGGCACAGATGGGGTCTTGGGCCATGTCAATCATGATGCGCGCCGGGGGCGTGCCGGCGAAGTGGACTGTGCCGGTGACGGTGCCGCCGTGGGCGTAGTCGACCTGGTAGTAGTGCTTGGTGGGGCCGAACGTGCCGGGTTTGCAGGCGGTGTAGGTGAGGAGGACTACTGCGAGGGCGGGGAAGAGGGCGCGGCGGAAAAGGATTGCTTTGCGCATGGAAGTCACTGGTTCCATGCTACTGCGGCCAGCGGCGCGACTGTCCGCGAAGCAACGCAAAAGCAGATCCTTCGCTGCGCTCAGGATGACCCTCTCGCGCACAGCGCTGTTTCATCTACCCTTTGCAGGATGACTTTTGCGGAGAAAGTGAGATTAGGCGAGCGCAGCAATAACCGCGTCGGCGAAGGCACGGGTGCCTGCGCTGCCGCCGACGTCGCGGGTGAGGGTTTTGCCTTCGGCGTAGACAGCTTTGAGGGCGCGCTGGATGCGGTCGGCGATGGCGTCTTCGTCGATGTGGCGGAGCATCAGCACGGCGGACTGGAGCAGGGCGGTGGGATTGGCTTTGTCCTGGCCGGCGATGTCCGGCGCGGAGCCGTGGACGGCCTCGAAGATGGCGTGTTGCTCGCCGAGGTTGGCGCCGGGGACGAGGCCAAGACCGCCGACAAAGCCGGAGCACAGATCACTGAGAATGTCGCCGTAGAGATTTTCCATGACCATGACGTCGTACTGGTAGGGGTTGGTGACCAGCTGCATGCAGGTGTTGTCGACGATGTGCTCGGCGTACGGGATGCCCGGGTGCTGTTCGGCCACGGCCCGGGAGCAGCGCAGAAAAAGGCCGTCGGTGAGCTTCATGATGTTGGCTTTGTGGATGGCGTGAACCTTTTTGCGGCCGTGCTTCTCCGCATACTCAAAGGCGAACTTCGCGATGCGGGTCGAACCCTTCTCCGTGATGACCTTGGTCGACGTGCAAACGCCGGGGACGATTTCGGCCTCGATACCGACGTACAGGCCCTCGGTATTTTCTCGAACGATGACGAGGTCAACATCGGGGTATTTAGTCGCGAGGCCGGGAAGATTTTTGATAGGGCGAACGTTGGCGTACAGATCGAACTGCTTGCGCAGGGTGACGTTAATGGATTTGAAGCCTTCGCCGATAGGGGTGGTAACGGGCCCCTTGAGGGCGACCTCCGTACGGCGGACTGAGTCGTAAAGCGCCTGCGGGATGTACTCGCCGGTTTTGGCGAAGGCGTCCGCGCCGGCATCGTGGCGCTCCCAGGCGATCTCGGCTCCGGCGGCCTGAAGGATGTGTGTAGTGGCGTCGGTGACTTCAGGGCCGATGCCGTCGCCGGGGATCAGGGTGATAACGTGATGGCTCATGCGTGGGGGAGGGCTTCTTTCTCGTGCGGGGTAGCGGTGGCGACGCGACCGATGCGTTCGAGCTCCTCGCGGAACTCGGCAACGTCCTTGAACTCGCGATAAACGCTGGCGAAACGGATATAGGCGACGGTGTCGAGGCGCTTGAGGCCATCCATGATGAGCTCACCGAGCTCGGAGGTGGAGCGCTCGCGGTCGGGCGCATCGTTCAGAAAGGTTTCAGCGGCGGCGACAAGCTCCTCGAGCTCGCGCATGGCAACGGGGCGTTTTTCGCATGCATGCTGGAGGCCGGTGAGGATTTTATGGCGGTCGAACCGCTCGCGGCGGCCATCCTTCTTGACGACCATGCAGGGGATTTCGTCGTAGCGCTCGTAGGTGGTGAAGCGGCGGGTGCAGCGGTCGCACTCGCGCCGGCGGCGCACGGCGGCAGAGTCGTCGATCTCGCGGGAGTCGACGACGCGATCCTGGCCATAGCCGCAGTAGGGGCACTTCATATGTTCTGGCGATTTTAGCGTGAGTGGCGCATTAGAGGCGTTTGCGTACGGCGCGGCGGACTGCTTCCGTGACGACGCCGTAGACGACGTGGGTAACCCACTCGCTGACGCGCTCCTGGGCGGGCTGATCCTTTACCGGCTCGACCAGGCCGGTGTAGGGGAGCATGCCTTCGTGCATGAGGCGGTTGACCGCAAGGCCGAACGCCGCGCCGCGCCAGGAGGTGACGCGGGGCTGGTACTCGGCGGCCACGGCGTATACGCCGCCGGTGACGGTGCCGAAAACCCAGTGGACGCCTTCGCCGGCGGCCTTTTTGGTAGTTTGGGATGGGTCGGCGCCGATCGCATTGGCGGCACGGTCCACGATTAGCTGCGGAGGCGGGGTTTGGCCCTGCGTACGGGGCGGGAAGAGCTTTTCAGCGACGACTTTAGCGGCGGAGCCCGCAAGGCCGCCGGCAAGACCGGCGAGCAGGGCTTTTGAAAGGGAACCGGGGATGGATTTCGGCATGCCCACTGAGATGCGCCCGCTCAGGCCGGCGCCGTCACCGAGGTTGCCGAGGTTCAGGCTTCCGGTACGAACTCCGGCTTGGTCTCATCCGTATGTGAGCCTGGGTGCGTGAGGGCTTCCTCGGTGGCCGATTCGCTTTCCTCGGTGACCTTGGTAAGAGAAACATGTTCAAAGCGGGACCAGATAAGGCCGGCGGGGATGACGCTGAGGAAGGTCACAATGAGCAGCATGGTACCCGCGCCGAGCGAGGGCTCGGGTGCCGCGCCAAACAAAGACTGGATGGCTTTGGCGACGATACCGATCTGTGTGAACCAACCGATGACAGGCAGCTGCACCATGGAAGCAGCCTGGCTCGCGACCATCAGAACGAGGCACTGCGCGAGCGTCATGGTACGGAGCGGTGGAGAGGCGGTGAAGGCGCGGACCGTTTCAAGGTATGCGTACACGATCATGAACCACATGATCAGCGAGAGGGCGGCTGCCTTGAGGACAGTGGCGAGTGAGTCAATGGCATTGAGGCCGTCGCGAAAGCCGAGGATCTTTTCGCGCGCGCCCGCGCCGAGTTTGGGTGAAAGCGCGCCGAAGCCGCGCCCGAACAGCTCAGCGACATTGTGCCCGGCCTTACGGACGAACACGGCGAAGAGCGCGAGGACGACGGCGGCACCGAGGGCTAGGACGGCAAGCTTGCGGACCAATTCCGGGTGCGGCACGGCGTTGCGGTCAGGTGTGAGCAGCAGGATGCCAGCAAAAATCACGGCATTCGAGCCGAGATCGAAGATGCGCTCGACCGCGTAGACGGCGATCTGCGAAGGCAATGGGATGTTGGTGCGGCGTGCGACGAGGTAGGGGCGGACAAGGTCGGCCAGGCGGCCGAAAAGCGCGACGGCGGTGAAGCCGATGACCTGCGTGCCGATGAGCGAGGCGGCGGAAACGCGCTTGGTGGGGCGCAAAAACAAGGCCCAGCGCACCGCGCGGATGCAGTAGGCGGCATAGATGAGCAGCACGCCGACGCCGAAAAGGCCCCAATTTGCGAGCTTGAGCTGCTCGATAAAGGTGTGGAAGTCAAAGTGGATACGGCCGCGTAGGAGCCAAACCCCGGCGAGGAGCGCTACGAGCACGCCTCCCCACAGCAGGTTGCGGTTGATCCCTTTTTCTTTTTTCACGGCGCGGCGCTCCTCTTGGATTGTGGTCAAGACTGGGTCAGGATTGGGTCAAGATTGAATCAGGGCTGGCCCGCGGCGGTCCGCAGGGCGAGCGAAGCGGCAGCCTGACGGGCGGTGTAACGCCGGTTGAACTCGTGGATGATGTGAGCGACGTAGCGGCGGGTTTCGCGGTAGGGCGGAATGCCGTGGTAGCGGTCGACCGCGCCGGGGCCGGCGTTATAGGCGGCCAGAGCCAAGGCGATGTCGTTGCCGTAGCGGGTCAGGAGGGAGTCCAGGTAAGCAGCGCCGCCGCCGACGTTTTCCTTCGGGGCCCACGCGTCGTGGATGCCGAGCGAAGCGGCCGTGGCGGGCATGAGTTGCATGAGGCCTTGCGCGCCGGTGCGCGAGCGGGCGTGTACGCGTCCGGCGCTTTCGGCATGGACGACGGCGGCAAGGAGGTCGACGTCTAGGTCGTGCGCCTGCCCCGCGCCGCCGAGGACCTCGTGGAGCTCGGCGGGGGTGAGAACCTCGCCCGGCTGCGCAAGGGGCAGTGCAGCAGGGGTGGCGGGCGGATCGGGAAGGACCTCGATCGATGCGATGCTTGCGGACTGGATCTCGATAAAGCTGTTGCTGTCAGTGTAAAGGCGGGTTTTTGCGCCATCAGCGACGCGGTGGTCGCAGGTGAGCTCATAGCCGGTGCTGAGGGTAATGTGCTCAGCCGCGCGGGCAGGTGCTAAGGGGAGAAGGAAGAGCAGGGTAGGGGCAACCCGGCGGGCTTGGGCAAGCAGCGGCATCCCGGTCAGGCTACCACGCTGCCTCCGTTGTTTCCGTCCGGCCAGGCGCATTGTTCAGGCTCCCTGCGGAACGGCCGTTCGGGCTTCCACGGCGGCTTCAAGCAGCAACACGGCGCCGTCCTCGTCGTTTGTAGCGGAGGTAACCTGCCAGCCGGAACGCGCGGCCTCCTCGCGTAAAGCTTTGCCGGCATTTTGCATCAGTACAGGCCGGCCAGCCCAGCGCAGCATTTCGAGGTCGTTCCAGTTGTCGCCGACTGCCATCACTTCTTCACGCGGAATGCCGCGGCGCTCTGCAAGCCGGGCGAGCGCGACGCCCTTGTTGCAGCCGAGCGGGAGGATGTCGAGGATGCTCAGGTCTTTTTCGGCGTATTCCGTTCGGTGCATTTCGATCTGTGAAGCAAACGCGGTGGTTTGGAGGTGCTGCTCAGCGGCATGCATTTGTGCGACGGTGCCGCAGATCATGCCCTGGATGGCAGGCTCGCCACGGTCGAAGACGCGCTCGAGCGGGTCAACCTGCTCGATGTAGGGCAGGTTCGCATCCACCCACAAGGCGATGCGGTCGTGGAGGCGGTCCAGCGACTCGAGGACGAGCTCGCCGGGACCGTGTTTCTCAAATGTGAAGACCATGGTGCCGCCGAAGGGGCGCAGCTCGGCGCAAAGTGCGCGGCTGGTTTCGACGGACAGAAAAAAGCGATCGAGGACGTTGCCGGCGAAGTCGCGGGTGGTGGCGCCGTTGGAGGCGATGAGGACGGTTTCCGGGGGAAGCTCGATGGGCTCAAGCAGGGGCATGGCATAGGCGGCGCGGCGGCCGGTCGCGATAACAACCTCAATGCCGGCAGCGACGGCGGCGCGCAGGGCTGCTACCGTGCGCTCGCTCATGCAGGTGCCGACGGAAGGCATGAGGGTTCCGTCGATATCGAAGGCGACGAGGGAGATGGGCGGAGTCATTGCGAGAAGTGTACCGGGTGCGGGTTGCCGGGCGTGAGGAACGGAAGTAATGGGAGTAAAACCGCCTGCGCGGCCGGCGGCCACTTCGTGGCATGTACTTGGGGGCTGTTGTGGCCCTCCCGTTGGTCGGGGACCGGCAGCGGCGGTTAGTCTGGAACAATGCCGGCGATCAGCTCCCTCCAATGCTCGCGTTGCGAGCGCCATACCTCTGCCGAAACACCGCAAACCGTTTGTCCGCATTGCGCCGGGGTGCTTTATGTGCGGTACGACATGGACGCGCTGCGTGCGACGGCGCGCAAGCCGGGCGCGGGCGCAGCCACCGGCTTCGACCGGCAGCTCGACGACAGCATGTGGCGCTACCGCGACGTGCTCCCCGCGGCGGAGCCTGTCACACTCGGCGAGGGCTGGACGCCGCTGCTCCGGAGCCGCCGTTACCCGGATTTATGGATCAAGGAGGAGGCCGCCAACCCGACCGGGACCTTTAAGGCGCGCGGCATGTCGATGGCCGTCACCATGGCCCGGCAGTACGGACTCAGGAAGCTGGCCGTGCCTTCGGCAGGGAATGCAGCCGGAGCGCTGGCGGCCTATGCGGCGGCGGCGGGAATCGAGGCGCATATTTTTATGCCGCGAGACGTGCCGTTCGCTAATTATCTGGAGTGTGTGGCTTACGGCGCGCACACGACCCTGGTCGACGGGCTCATCTCCGACTGCGCCCGTATCGTGGCTGAGCGCAAGGAGGCCGAAGGCTGGTTCGACATGTCGACCGTCAAGGAGCCGTACCGGGTTGAAGGCAAAAAGACCATGGGCTACGAGCTGGTGGAGCAGTGCGGGTGGGAATACCCGGAAGCCGTGTTTTACCCGACGGGCGGCGGCGTCGGTTTGATCGGCATGTGGAAGGCGTTTGAGGAGATGGAGCAGCTGGGCTGGGTGTCGGGCCGCCGGCCCAAAATGATCGCGGTGCAAAGCTCCGGCTGCGCACCGGTTGCGCGCGCATTCCAGCAGCATGAGGCGGCCTCGAAGATGTGGGAGGGCGCGGCGACCTTTGCGAGCGGGCTGCGCGTGCCGAAGCCGTATGGGGATTACCTCGTACTGGAGATCGCGGAAAAATCGGGCGGCATGGCGATGGATCTTCCGGACTCGGTGATCCTCGACTCGCTGCTCGATTATGCCAAGCATGAGGGTTTGCTGCTCTCGCCCGAGGGCGCCGCGGCGACGGCTGCATACGATCAGCTCATCGCTTCGGGATTTTTAAAGCCGGAAGACCGGGTTGTCCTGTTCAACACGGGTGCAGGCCTGAAGTACACCGATCTGACGGCCGAGCAAATGGGTCTGAAGCGGCCGGGCAAGTTACCGGAGCGCATGCCGGTGGGCGGCATCATTACACCGCAGTAGCGCTGCGATCGTGCGGCCGTGGTTAGTACCCGTTTGCGACCAGGTACTCCACCGTGACCTCAAACGCATGGTCGCCGCCGGTATCGCGGGCGGCGAGGCCGGTCCACTCGGAGGTTTGCTCCGTAGCCGGGCCGGGCTGGAAGCCGTTTTGGACGGCGAGCTTCATGAGTACGTCCGCTTCGAGGTTCACGGGGGCGCCGGGAGTCAGCGCGTGGAGGTTGGTGGCCTCATAGGTGTGCGGAATCACGGCGACGTGAAGCTCGCCCGCGCCGGTTGGGGTGTCGTCGTTCGCGTCGCGCTCCGGAAACCAGCGAGCGACGGTGAGGCTGATGCCCTCGATGGTGACCGAGCCCTTTTCGACGACAAAACGGCCTACAGCAGGCGGGACGGCGATGCGCAGAAGCCAGTCGCTGCGCTCGCCCGTACCGATGCGCTCGAGGCCGAGCAGGGAGCCTGTCGCGTCCACGTGACCCTGCACGATATGGCCGCCGAGCGGTGCCCCGGCGGGGGTAGGCAGCTCCAGGTTGACGAGCGCGCCCGGCGCGAGCGCAGCAAGGGAAGTACGGGCGACAGTTTCCGCGGCAAGTTCAGCATGAAAGCGTTCCGCGCCCGGCGCGAGCGCGGTGAGGCACACGCCGCTGACGGCGATGCTGTCGCCCACATGGAGCTTGCCCGCAAGTGCCGGCGCGTAGAGGGTGAGCCGGTGGGTGCCGCTGGTTTGTTGCAACTGCTCCACTTGCCCCGTCGCCTGGATTAGACCTGTAAACATGGGTCCATTCTAGGCTGCACGCTCAGGCCGGGTGAAAAGCAGCCGCGCAGCATGGCTGTTTCCATGAACGGGTTCAGTGAATGGGTCTAGTGAACAGGTCTAGTGAACGGGTTTAGCGATCTCTCCAGGGATCGCGCAGATACGCTTCGAATCGGAAATCCGAGCCGGAGTCGGAGGTTGAGGAGCGGCGGAATTCCAGCTGCGTCGCCTCGCCGCCCGCGACCAGAGGAATACCGGCCTCGCCGAGGAACACCGGCGCGTAAAACAGGCAAAGCTTGTCGGCAATGGGATTATTCTCGTCTCCGTCAAGCAGCGCGCGGTTGAGCCGTGAGCCGCCCTCGCAAAGCAGGTTCAGGATTCCGTGCTGTTCGCCGAGCATCCGGATGGCGGCCCGGAGATCGAGCCCGCCGGCCGGGAGCGTTTCCACTACGCGCACCTGCACGCCCGCTGCTTCCAGGGCAACGCAGCGATCGCGGTGGGCCGTGTCCTTCCCGGAACGCCTGCTCAGCACAAGCACATCGTTATAAGCCGTTTGCGCCACGCGGCTCGCGAGCGGCAGGCGGAGCTCCGTATCGAGCACGATCCTGAGCAGCGCGCGCCGCCGCGCGCCGCCGCTGCGGTCGGTGAGCAAAGGGTTGTCGTCGAGCACGGTGCCGATGCCTGTGAGCACGGCATCGGAGGCGTGACGCAGCTTTTGCACGGCGACCAGCGAACGGGCGCCAGTGAGATAGGCAATGCTGCCCGGGGCTTTTTGGCCGCGCGGCGGACCGATGCGGCCGTCCAGCGAGACGCCTGCCTTTAGCGTGACAAATGGCAGTTTGCGGCGAATCCAGCGGGCGAACCCGTCGTTGAGCGCACGGGCTTGCTCGGGCAATACGCCGACCGTGACTTCAACGCCGCCCTCGCGCAGGATGCGCAAACCCTGCCCGTTGACGAGCGGGTTGGGGTCGCCGGTCGCGACGACGACGCGCGAAACCCCGGAGTCCAGTAAGGCCTGGGCGCAAGGCGGTGTACGGCCGGTGTGGGCGCACGGCTCGAGCGTGACATACGCCGTAGCGTGGCGTGCGTGCTCGCCCGCCTCGCGCAGGGCCACGATCTCCGCGTGGTCTTTCCTGTCGTACTGGTGCGCACCGCGACCTACCGGCAGGCCGTTCTTGACGAGGACGCAGCCTACGCGCGGGTTGGGCGAGGCGAGTCCGATGGAGGCTTCGGCCAGCTGCAATGCATGGCGCATCCAGCGCGCGTCTGCACTGCTGTCCGCGCCACCATCCAACCGTTCATCCTCGTTGGCGAGGGCCCGCTGCGAAACGTCGTTCGTCCGGGTTGGCTCCCGCATAGGTTTCCCCTCCCAACAAGGAGTCGACGAAGGCTTCACTGTTGAACGCGAGGAGGTCTTCGACCTTCTCGCCCACGCCCACAAACCGTACCGGAAGCCGGAGCTCGTGTGCAATCGCTATCACGATGCCGCCTTTGGCGGTCCCGTCCAGTTTTGTGAGAACAATGCCCGTTACGCCGGCCGACTCGATGAACAACCGCGCCTGCTGCAGGCCATTTTGCCCTGTTGTGGCGTCCAGCACCAGCAAAACTTCATGCGGCGCATCCCAAATGATGCGCTGCGCGGTCCGGCGCATCTTTTCGAGCTCCGCCATGAGCCCGGTTTTGGTGTGGAGCCGCCCTGCGGTATCCACCAGGAGCAAGTCCGCCTTCCGCGCGTTGGCTGCTTGTAACGCATCGAAGAGAGCAGCAGATGGGTCACCACCCTGGCGGGTTTTAATAATGTCAACGCCTGCGCGTGTGCCCCACACCTCCAACTGTTCGATCGCAGCGGCGCGGAAAGTATCCGCCGCGCACAGCAGGAGCGTTTTGCCTTGTCCGCGGTACCAGGCGGCCAGTTTTCCGGTGGTGGTCGTCTTGCCCGTCCCGTTCACGCCGACCAGGAAGACCACCTCCGGCGGCCGGTTGACGCGCTTCGGCAGCGAGTCCTCCTTGCTCAGGATGGCCAGCAGTTCGCCGCGCAGGAGCCGTTTCAGCTCCGCGCCGTTCGCGATGCCCTCACGCCGGGCACGGTCGCGCAATGCCTCAATGACCACCGTGGTCGTACTCATGCCGAGGTCGGATGAGAGCAGGATGCTTTCGAGCTCATCGAGCGCTGCCGCATCCACTTCGCGAGTGAGCGCGACCACGCCTTCGATCTTGTCGTTCAGGGACTCGCGTGTGCGGGCCACGGCGTCCCGCATCCGATCGAAAACGGAGCGTTTTTCCGGTTGGTTGAGCGAGCCGAACAGGGTTTGGATCATGGGGCTAGTTTAGAACGTGCGCTGCTCCAGCTTGCTGCTACACTTGCGGGCAATTGGAGACACAATGGCGACAACGGCATTTATTTCGATCAATGAGTACCTCACCGGCGATTACGACCCCGACGCCGAGTACGTGGATGGTGAGATCGAGGAGCGTTTCTTGGGTCAGTTCAGTCATGCTTCCTGGCAGCAGGCTATTCAGGAGTGGTTTCTCGCGAGAAGGCGAGAGTGGAACATCCGCGTTCTCCCGGAGTACCGGGTGCACGTCGCGCCGACCCGGTACCGGGTCCCCGACGTGACCGTATGGGATCGCACGCTCCCCATTGAGCAAATCCTCACGCATGCGCCCATTGCGGTCTTCGAAGTGTTGTCACCCGATGACCGGATGCCGCGTGTGCTGAGAAAGCTCGCCGACTATCAAACGATGGGCATTCAGACCATCGTTGTCATTAACCCTCAAACCGATACAGTTTTCCGCTACCACGATGGCATCCTGACCCCAAGCGAAGACCCATCCTGCCCCGGCAGCGCCTGCGTCCTGGACTGGGCAGCGATCCGCGAGTTGCGCGACTGACTATTACTCATCCCGCCCGGGCCGGGCCATCAGGGCTCGCATGGCCTCGGCAGCCGAAACCTGCCCATGAATCAGCGCGTGCACTTGGCTCGCGATGGGCATGTCTACCCCATGACGGCGCGCGAGCGCGAGTGCGGCGTCCGTGGTGCGAACCCCCTCGGCCACCTTGCCGCCCAGGCTCGCGATAATCTCCGGCAGGGCGCGCCCCCGGCCGAGTTCGACGCCGACAAAGCGGTTGCGCGAGAGCCCGCCGGTGCAGGTCAGGACTAAATCGCCGATACCGGCCAGGCCGGCCAGGGTTTCGCGTCGTCCGCCGCAGGCCAGCGCGAGCCGGGTCATCTCCGCGATGCCGCGGGTGATCAGCGCGGCGACACTATTGTGCCCGAGCTCGAGCCCCGCGACCGCTCCCGCGGCAATGGCCATGACGTTCTTGAGGGCGCCGCCCAGCTCTACGCCGGGGATATCTGTATTGCGGTAGAGGCGGAAGGTATCGGTCGACAACATGGCCTGCGCGCACTCCGCGTTTTCCGCGCGCGCAAACGCGACCGTAGCCGCAGCGGGTGCGCCGGCCGCGACCTCCTGCGCGAACGATGGACCGCTGAGAACCCCCACCGGGCCGGCGCTGCTGCCCAGGGCTCCCGTGATTACCTCTGTCATCCGACACAAAGTCCCGTCCTCAATGCCCTTGCTCGCGCTGACGACCAGCGCATGAGCGGGCAAAAAAGGTGCAACGGCAGAAACTGTAGCCCGCATATGCTGCGAGGGAACGACCAGGATCACAGCTTCCGCTCCTTCCATTGCCTCAGCGAGCGAGCCGGTTGCTCGCATCTGTGGCGGCAGTGGAAATCCGGGTAGATAGCGGCGATTTTCCCGCTCGGTCGCAAGCGCTGCTGCGTGCGCCGGAGTGTGCGCCCATAGCGTAATTGCGTGTTCGGCCCGAGTGCCGAGGTTGAGCGCGATCGCGGTGCCCCAGGCTCCGGCTCCCAGAACCGCAATCCTGCTCATGCCGCGGCAGCCGGGCGCTTTGCGCCGAAGCGGTACTCCGTCCCGGCGAGCAGGCGGCGGATGTTGGCGTGATGTTTGAGAATCACAATGCAAGGCCCGGCAACCAGCGCGGCCAGTACAGCCTCGCCCCGCCCCATGTGCGGCGGCAGCGCAAATGCGAGTACCGGAATGGCAGCCGCGGCCAGGATCGACGCCAGCGAAACAATGCGGAAGGCCGCGACGGACAAGATAAACACTCCAAGCGAAAGCAGCGCGATGGGCCAGGACAGCGCGAGAAACACTCCAAACGCCGTCGCCACGCCCTTGCCGCCGCGGAACCCAAGCCAGACTGGGAAGATGTGTCCCAGCAGCGCGCACATAGCCGCAAGCGAGGCTGCCAGCGACACATGCAAGGTGTAAGCGGCATCCCCTTGCACCCAGCGCGCGGGCAGCATGGGCAGCACGCCGGTCGCGAACACCACTGCGGCCCAGCCCTTTGCCGCATCGAGCAGGAAAGTCAACGCGCCCAGGCCTTTTGCGCCCGAGCGCACCACGTTGGTCGCCCCGATGTTGCCCGATCCGGTGGCACGGATATCCTCATCCCGGAACAGCCGCATCAGCAGGTACCCCCAAGGGATCGAGCCGAGCAGGTAGGCCACCGTGATGATCAGGAGAAAGGGAAGCGCGTGCATCGCGATACGAGTGTAGCGCAGCGCTCCGCCCGCTCGCGCGACCGTGACTTCCGTGCCATGGCGAACCGAGCCGGACAGGGTAGGCTTACCCGCAGTCACAAGGAAAAGGGCCCACGCGTGGAAACGTGGGCCCTGCTTGTGACTAGAAGGAGACGGTATGGCTAGACCCAAACCGAAACCGTCCGCGCCAAGGTTAGAACTTTGGCTGCGTGTGGGAGTTCTTCTCGTCAGACTCATGGAAGCAGCTGTAGGCTTCTTCCATGACTTGCACGGGTAAAGCTCCCGTCTAACCCTGTCGGTGGGGCGCGCCAACGCCTCGCCCGCAGGTTTGGTACTTCTTTAGTTTCCTACTCCGGAGATTCCGCGTCAACGAGGAAACAGCAGGCTTGTCCGAATTTGATCCATCGGTCACCCGCGCCGCAGCAGACGCTTCCGCACCATATCCAGCGCCGCTTGGGAGGCGTGCTGCCGGATCCGGTCCCGGTCGCCCTGAAACCGTTTCTCCTCGACGTCGGTCTCGACCCCGTCGCTCACAGCGATGTAGACCAGGCCTATCGGCTTCTCATCCGAGCCGCCCCCCGGCCCGGCGATCCCCGTCACGCCGACGCCGAAGGTGCTTCCGGTTTCCGCGCGGATGCCCGTCGCGAGCGCCGAAGCCACATCCCGGCTCACCGCGCCGTTGGCTGTGATCACCTGTGGCGGCACCCCCGCGAACAGCGTCTTGAGCTCGTTCGAGTACACCACCGCGCCGCCCAGGAACGCCCGTGACGACCCCGGCACACCCGTGAGCCGCTGCGCGATCATCCCGCCTGTGCAGCTTTCCGCGACTGTCAGCGTGGCGTTGGCCAGCTCCAGCTGGTAAAGCACAATCCGCTCCAACGTTTCACCTTGGGTCGAGTAGACGACCTCATCGAGCTCCTCCTCAATCGCGCTTGCCAGAGCATCGACCCGTGCCCGTGCTTGTTCCAGCGTCGGCTTGGTACAGATCAGGTTGAGCTGGATGTCGCCAAGGTGGGCTAGGATCGTCGTCTCGACATCGGTGTACTGCTTGTAAATCGGCGCGATGCGCGCGTCGCAGGCCGACTCGCCGATCATGGCGGCCTTGAGCGTGCGGCTCGCGAAATACCGGCGCGGGATCGCGCCGGTAAGCCGCGGCAGCGCTTCAGCCTCCCACATGGGCTTGAGCTCGCTCGGCGGCCCGGGCAGCAGGATGACCAGCTTCCGGTGCTCGCGGTAGACCGTGTCCAGCCACTGCCCCGGAGCAGTGCCGGCGGAGTTCGGCAAGGGCTCCGCGCCTTCAAGCACATCGCCCTGCTTGGTATTGTTGTCCGTGATCTGGATGCGCCGCGCCGCGAACCGCGCGTACAGGGCTGCGACGATCTCCTGGTTGCGCTTGAGCCGGATCCCGAGTGCTTCGGCCACCGACTCGCGCGTCAGGTCGTCTTCCGTGGGTCCCAGTCCGCCCATGACAACAACGATGTCCGCCCGTTCGAGCGCGTTGCGCACCGCGCCCACCAGGTGCTCGCGCCGGTCACCGACGATGGTTTTTGCAGAGATGCGCACACCCAGCTGATTAAGCTGGCCTGTCAGATAAAGAGAGTTTGTGTCCTGCCGGTAGGGCGTCAGCAGCTCTGAGCCGACCGCGATGATGTCACAGTTCATTGCTGTCCTTAAGCCGTTCTCATATCGGTGTGGAAAAAATGTGTGGTGATGCGGCTTTGATGTAAAACCACGAGCGGATTCGCTGTTCGCTCTACGGTTTACGAGAACGGCTTTAGGCTTTCAACGCGTCAAAACCGGAGATCACCACCGGCGCGCCGTTTGGAAACTCCGCCACGAGCGATAATTTGCCGCCCATTGCCTCGACCGACCGCCGCAGCGTCGAGATGTGGAGGTCCGTCCGCTGTTCGATGCGGGAAATCTGCTCCTGCTTCACACCGAGCGTCCTGGCCATCTCGGTTTGCGTCATCTTGCGCGCTTTGCGCAACTCGCGCATGGTCATCTCCTCGGCGATCAACTGCGCGGCGCGTGCTTCAATCTTTTCGCGCCGCTCGACGGGCAGGGCGTCATAGATTTCCTTGAGAGGGATCATAGCTATTCCTTATCTTTTAGGTTGGCGCTCAAGACTCTTCAGGTGATTGGCGTAGCGGGCATCCGCTTTGTCGATCAGCTGCTTGTAAAACTGTTTACGGCTGACACCCGACTTGTTGCCCGCAACTAGGATGATGGCCTTGCGAACCGGGTCGAAGGCGAATCGCCACACGCCATCTGCTGCATCGAAGCGGAGCTCCTTCATGTCGGCGTACTTTCAACCTTTCAGCGTGTCCACGCGGGGCCTTCCCGCTTGCGGTCCAAACTGCTCGATCCATTGCATCTGCACGAAGAATTCATCAATCACTTCTGCGGGCATGAGATTGAACTCAGGCCCAAACTCATCCGCTAACCCGAACTTCCAGCCAGGCACTCAGTATGTCTCCGGGCATAGTAT
The DNA here is from genome assembly GCA_964247895.1 of uncultured Acidobacteriaceae bacterium. Lineage (GTDB taxonomy): Bacteria > Acidobacteriota > Terriglobia > Terriglobales > Acidobacteriaceae > EB88. The sequence goes on along the minus strand of CAXTWG010000042.1, from coordinate 2,895 downwards.
GCTGTCAAGCGCATACCCTAAAACAGCCGCAACCCTTCCACGCCCAAGGGCAGTGTAAACAGCGCCCCGCCGGTCGCCACCACCGCGTCCCCACCCGGGAGAAACGCCAGCCCCGCGATGCCGCTGCCGGCGGCGACCAGCTCCGCCGTGCCGTCGGGGGAAATCTGCACGATGCCCCGGCGTCCGCCGAGCGAGGCTGCCACGTACACATTGCCCGCGATATCGAGCGCCATGCCCTGCGGTCGACCCAGCCCCCGATAGTGCACGGTCGCGGTGCCGTCGGCGGCGATCGCGTATACCGAGTCGTAACTCGAGGTAGTCGGCCCTGCGACAAACAACCGTTCATCCACGTTGAATGCCAGGTGGTAGGCCGCAATCGAAGGCTCAAGCGTGGCGTAGACAAATATCTGCTTGTCGGGCGCGATCTTGAAAATAGTTCCGCTCCGGTCGCCGACATATAGGTTGCCGGGCGCGTCGAAGCAGATGCCGGTCGCGATGCCCATCCCTTCGGAGAACAACGACACGGCACCCTCGGGCGAAGCGCGATGGATGGTTCCATCGTTGCGCGAGGAGATGTACAGGTAGCCGTCCGGCCCCACGGCGAGCCCGGTTGCGTTGGTGATGCCAGTGACAAAGGGCGCCGCCTCGCCTGAAGGCGTAATGCGGAAAACGGAAACAGGCGTTTCCTGCCCGCGCGGGCCGGAGAAGGTGGCATAAATGTTGCCGAGTGCGTCGACCGCCGGGTTCGCAACCTGGTGGATGCCGGTCGCAAGCAGCTCAGCCACGTCCACGGGCACGCTGTTGCTCTCCTCGCCGTTGCGCAGTACGCGCAGCAGGCCCGGCTCGCCTTCATCGGGCACCCGCAGAACCAGGCGCTCGTCGCGGCTCATCAGCACGCCCGCAGCCAGCTTACCCAGCATGGCAATGGGGAGCCGTCCGGATACCGGCGCGAGGCCTGAGCCGTGTACGTGGATTTCGCCTCCGGGCAGGGCGGCAATGGGGTGGACGCCTGTGAGACGTGGCGTGGAGGAAGGGGCAGCGGCTGTGTCGGGCGTCATGCTCTTTCTACTGTAGCGAAGCGCGAGGCAGGATCACCACCAGTTGGGGTGGGATCACCACCAGTGACTGAGGACCGCGCCCACCAGCAACGCGTATACCCCAGCCATGGCGTCGTCCATGACAATGCCCGTGCCGCCCTGGAGCCGCTCCAGCTGTCGCACCGGCGGCGGCTTGAGGATGTCGAAGAACCGGAACAGCGCGAGCGCCAGGAGGGCATGCGCCCAGCCGGCTCGGCCGTAGCCGCAAAAAGGAAGTAGCGCGATCCACTGCCCGGCAACCTCGTCGACGACGATGTGGCCGGGGTCGGGCCGCTCGGACTCAAGCTCGACCACCGAAGCCGCCGGAATGCCCGCGACAATGGCCACAAGCGCCGCCAGCAGTGTGACTGCGCGCAGCGCCGGGGGCGTGGGGCTTGCGGCCCAGTTGAACAGTAGCCACAGCAGTACGGCTGCCGCGGAGCCCCAGGTGCCTGGGCCCGGTTTGAGGAACCCTGTGCCGAGGAAAGTCGCGACCGCCCAAGCCCAAGGTGTTCTTTGCGGTGTGCGCGGCGGCTGTGGTGCGCCGGATTCAGTCATGCTCGTCCGTCTTGCTCCCGCGCAAACCGTCAAGCTCGTCCAGAAGCTCCGGATCGTGCACCGGCGAGGAGATCCGGTATGCGCCGCTCGCCCACTTGCCCAGGTCGATAATCCGGCACCGGTCGGTGCAGAACGGGAACTCCGGGTCTGCGGTTGTCACCAGGGTTCCGCAGGTGGGGCAGCGCAGGGGTTTGCTCTTCTTTGCCGGCATTCTACAAAACCCTCGCCACGACATCGTAGTCGTGCGCTTCCGTGATCTCGCAGGCGTAAAAGGTGCCCGAAACCAAATGCTCACGCTGCCCAAAGTCATTCAGGTAAAGCTTGCCGTCGATCTCCGGCGCATGGAGGGCGGAGCGGCCTTCCCACAGCAGCGGCGTTTCCTCGCTCGGGCCTTCCGCCAGCACTTCCAGCGTGCGCCCCACCCAGCTCTGCTTCCCCTTGCGCGAAATGCCCTGCTGCAGCTTCATCAGCGAGCGCCGGCGCGCTTCCGCCGTTCTGCGCGGGACTTGACCGCCGAAGTCAAATGCTTTGGCGCCTTCTTCATTCGAGTAGGCGAACACGCCCATCCAGTCGAATCGAGCTTCACGCACAAACTGCTTCAACTCCGCGAACTCCTCATCCGTTTCGCCCGGAAAGCCGGCGATAAACCCAGTTCGCACCACCAACCCCGGCACCGTCGCGCGCGCGTTCTCAAGCGTCCTGAGAAAAATCTCCGCCCCGCCCCCGCGCCGCATCCGCTTCAGTACCGTCGGCGAAGCATGCTGGAGCGGAATGTCAAGGTACGGGCAAATTTTCGGGTTCGCCGCCATCGTTTGGAGGAGCCGCGCCGTGATGCGGTTGGGATAGGTGTACAGGAAGCGCAGCCAATGGAGGCCTTGGACGCCGGCGAGCCGTTCGAGCAGCAGCGCAAGGCCATCGCGCAGGCCGAAGTCCTCGCCGTAGCAGGTCGTGTCCTGGCCGATCAGCGTGATCTCGCGCACCCCGCTTGCGACCAGCCGCTCGGCCTCGGCAACAACCGACTCCAGCCGCCGCGAACGGAACTTGCCGCGCAGGTTCGGGATCACACAGAAGGTGCAAGGGTGGTCGCAGCCTTCGGCGATTTTGATGTAAGCCGAAGCACGCCCGGTCGCGAGCAGGCGCGGCGTTTCGTCCGAATAAAGATAGGTGGGCAGCGACCGCGCGGCGCCCTCCCAGCTATCGCGCGCGAACCGGCCCTGGCTTTCGCGCAGGTCGCCCTCAGCCCGGCGTGGGCCGGGCGGGG
>CAXTWG010000041.1:0-21720 GCA_964247895.1 uncultured Acidobacteriaceae bacterium | reverse complement strand
ACACCGCAAAGTCGCCCCTGCATGCGTCCGGATCGACTCCTTCACCGCCCGCCCCAGCTCCAGCGCCCGCAGCAACTCGCACTCCCTCCCCATCAGCGAGCACGCCATTTCATCGATCGACATCACCGCCGAAACCGGCACACACCGCTCCACCGCCTCGATGATTCTGTGGTGGTATTCCACATACTCGCGGTGCCGCGCATGCACCAGTTGGAGCCCCGGGCACATCCGCTTTGCCTCGCCCACCTTGACGCCCGTCTTGACCCCAAACGCCTTCGCCTCATAGCTCGCCGCAATGCAGGTGGATGTATCCGCCTCCACCGGCACCACCGCGATCGGTCTGCCCCGCAGCTCCGGCCGCAGCTCCTGCTCCACCGAGGCGAAGTACGAGTTCAGGTCGAGAAACAGCCACCGGACAGCCGGCTGGAGATGCATCCGCGAACTGTGGAGAGTGCCGGACACATGGGTAGGCATGAACACTTCCATTTTCGCCTTGCCTTCGCCCGAATGCCAAGCATTTTTCCAGAAACGGGAGCAGGCAACCCCAAAACGAAACAGTCGATGCAGCAGTTGTCAGAAAGAAGCAGAAACTATTTGCGAGTTGATCCGTATTGGTGACAGGATGTCGTTGTAGCCCTTAAATTCGCTTCCCAAGCGGATGAGGCATTGCACTTCAGATCGCAGGCTCGCATTATGTGGTTCTTACATCTTCAAGACGTTTTATGGCACTTCGCCCGGGCAAACGCACACTGGGCCGAAGCAGTCGTCATTGTTGGAACGGCTCTTCTGGCGGGCTGTGCGGCATCCTGTGCGTGCAGCCCGCAGCAGGATAAAGACGACCTGTTTCACAAGCACGTCGCCTGAAAAAGCTCCTCCGTTGCTACCACCCGACCGCAACGGATTTCTGACGAAGTCAGTACGCCAAACTTTTCCGCTGCCGGTACCGTGTCCCCTCCCGCGCTTTTGGGGTAGCGTGGAGGGCAGAGGTGCTCTCCCATGAGTGATACTGACCCCCAAGAAAACGCACGCGTTTCCCTCACAGCAACCGAATACCCCCTTCCGGCCCAGGCTTCGGAAACCGGCTCCATGCCTCCCGAGCAGATCCTGAGCGTCACGGTCATCACGCGCCGGCGCAAACCGCTCGCTCTTCATGAACTGAACGGCCGCATCCTCACGCATGAGGAATTCGACCAGAATTACGCCGGCGACCCCGACGATTTCACGGCACTCCGGCAGTTCGCGCACGACCATGGGCTTTCCGTCGACGAAGGGAACACAAGCCTTGCACGGCGAAGCCTCGTTCTCCGTGGACCCGCGTCAAGGATGGAGCAGGCCTTTGGCGTATCGCTGAAAACCTACCAACATCTGCAGCATGGCAAGCACTTCCACAGCTACCACGGCGCGCTTTCCCTTCCCCAAACAATTGCGCCGCGCGTGGAAGCAGTGCTGGGGCTCGACACCCGGCCGATCGCGAAATCGCACCTGCGTCGGCTGGACGAGAAAACTCCTGATGGACGCGTGATCCGAGCCAATGCCGCTGCCGTAAGCTTTTCGCCTGTACAGGTCGCTGCCTTGTATGGCTTTCCGGCCAACCTGACCGGCGCTGGGCAAACGATCGGCATCCTCGAACTCGGTGGCGGCTACGAAGCCGGCGACATTACCACCTATTTCCAAGGCCTTGGCCTCAAGCCGCCCACCGTGGTCGCCGTTTCTGTCGATGGCGGCACCAATGTGCCGGGTGGGGATCCGAATGGCGCAGATGGAGAGGTGGCGCTCGACATCCAGGTCGCCGGCGCGGTGGCACCGGGCGCGCGCATCGCGGTGTACTTTGCCCCGAACACGGATCAAGGCTTCATCGATGCGATCACGACGGCGGTGCATGACTCGACAAATAAACCAAGTGTGCTTTCAATCTCGTGGGGCGGTCCGGAGCCGACCTGGAGCCCTACGGCAAGGACGGCACTCGACAATGCCTGCCAATCCGCCGGTGCGCTCGGCGTTACAGTCACGGTGGCTTCCGGCGACAACGGTTCCTCCGATGGCCAAACGGGAAACAACGTGGACTTCCCCGCCGCGAGCCCGCATGTGCTGGCCTGCGGTGGCACGGCGCTGACCGGGTCGGGCTCGACGATCGCCTCTGAAGTTGTGTGGAACGATCAACCGAACGGAGGCGCGACAGGCGGCGGAGTGAGCACCACCTTCGCCCTGCCGAGCTGGCAGGCGAACGCAGGGGTACCCAACTCCGACGGGAGCGGCGGCGGTCGAGGCGTTCCCGATGTATCGGGCGACGCAGCGCCTGGTACCGGCTACCAGGTTCTGGTCGATGGCCAAAGGCAGGTTGTCGGCGGCACCAGTGCGGTAGCCCCGTTGTGGGCGGGGCTGCTTGCGCTCGTAAACCAGCAACGCGCACAAGCCGGCAATGCACCGGTCGGGTTTGTGAACCCGCAGCTCTACGGAGCGCCTACAGCACTGCGCGACATCACGACCGGCAGCAACGGAACATATAAAGCAGCCAAAGGGTGGGACCCTTGTACGGGGTTGGGATCACCCAACGGGGCAGCTTTGGCGCAATTGCTGAGCGCGGGTGGTAGCGGAACAAGCGGAACCGGGAGCGGCAGTGCACCCACACCGCCGGCGCCGCCCACAGTACCCACACCGCCTACCCACAAGAAAAAACATAAGCACCACGCGTAGCTTTCAAAGGCGAAAGGCCCGCTTTGCCCTGGACGACCGGTCCTAGGGCCGGACTCGAGTGGGCCTTTCATTGAAAGCAGTTTACAAAGACGAAAAGGTGGCGCGCAGAAACGCCGCGATCTGCCCGAGTGCAGCATCGCTTTGCGGGAAACGGGCTACGGTCGCGGGCCCGACCGGGAAGTTGTGGTGCATGTCCGAAGCATGGATGTGCATTACGGCTACGCCGGCCTGCTCCAGCTTGCGCGCATAGGCGATTCCCTCATCGCGGAGCACATCGTACTGCGCGGTCGCGATCAGTGTGGGTGGCAACAAGGGCAGAATCTGGGCTCGCAGGGGAGAGATTCCGGGGTCGTCAGGATTCACCCCGGACGCGTACTGCTCCCAGTACCAGCGCATGAGCGAGGCCTCCAAGCCGTAGCCGGTTGCGTTTTCAGCATAGGAAGCATGGAGGCCGCTGGGGTGGTCTGTTGCTGGATAGAGCAGCGCAAGCGCTTTGAGCTTGGGAGTATCGCGCTCGAGCGAGATCTGGTTCGCCAATACTGCCGCTATGTTGCCGCCCGAGCTGTCGCCGCCTAGAGCAAGGAGATCCGGATTTCCTCCCCATTGCGGTGCAGTCTGGGCTGCCCAAAGCAAGGCTCGGCGCGCATCCTTAAGAGCCACTGGGTAGGGCGACTGCGGGGCGAGGCGGTAATCGACAGCCAGAATACGAACACCGGCGAGCGGGGCAAGAAGGCGGCAGAAAGGGTCGTGTGTTTCGATCGATCCCGCAACCCACCCACCGCCATGCAGATACACCAGCACGGGCTCCGGCTCGCGCCTGGATGGCTGGGCATTGTAAAGACGAATGCGCAACGGCCCTCCCTCGCCCGCAATCAAGTGATCCTCACTGCGTACGCTATTCGGAAGACCCGGGATTTCACGATTTCCGAGCTGGCGCTTCATACGGGCGCGGGCCTCGGAAGCTGAGCGGACAGGCTCCGGAGCGAGCGCAGCCTGCTCATCCAGAAAACGACGCAGGGCGGGATCAAGTGGTTGTCTTTCCGGCATAGCTGTCAGATGCAGGGCAGAAATTGCTTGCTGCTATACGTTCTCAGGAGACTGACGGATCACACAGAACGGCGCCGTTCGCCGCAGGATGGAGATAGCCCATCGGCTTCCGGCTGTCGTGCGTGAACACCACGAGCCACTCTTCCGGGATCGCGCGAGCGTAGAAGCGCTTTTTCTCCTGCACATTTCGCATTGGATCAAGATCGAAGGCCATACCCCAGGTGAGCGGAAGGTGCGCCGTGGTAGGTACCAGATCAGAGATGTAGCAGGCGCGCTTGCCGGAAACACTGTCGCGAACGTGCACGGCCATCAGCTGTGCGGTATGCCCGGGAAAAAGCTCAACCGCGATACCGGGCGCGATTTCACGCTCTTCTCCCTCAGGGAGGGTGAGCGGCTCCATCTGCCCCGAGGCGAGCAGCGGCTCGTAGTTGTCGGGCACATACGAGATCGCATCGCGTTCATATCGCTCGCGCCCATGCTCGATTTCGCCGGCATGGGCGAGGTAGCGGGCGTTTGGGAAAGTCGTTACAACGCCGGCGCTTTCCGGATTCCCTCCAGTTCCAAAGCGGGTATTCCAGCCGCAGTGATCCCAGTGCAGATGCGTGTTGATGACCAGGTTTACCGACTCAAGCGGGATCGCCGCCTCGGCGAATGCTTCGAGAAGATACGCCTGCACTCCACAGATGGCAGCGAGTTTGGGTGGCAGTTTCTCGCCGAAGCCGGTCTCGATGACACATGTGTGCAGACCGGCGGCAGTTGCCGTACGCACCACAAGCGTGTTCAGCCCGACGGGAACGCGGTTCAACTCGTCCGGAGTGGTTGCGCGGCTCCAAAGGGTTTTCGGCACCACGCCGAACATCGCGCCTCCATCGAAGCGGCTGGTTCCATCGGAAAAGCACGATCAGTTCGGTTTCCGGGCCAAGCTGGTGGCGGGCAAGGATTAAGCTCAGGTCAAGCTTCTGATTGGGACTTGGAGCCTGCGGAACCATATTTCGCAGTATGTCAGACTCGCGCCATCTCCTCCGCGAGCCAGACTTGATTGCGGCCGTTGTGCTTTGCCCGGTACAGCGCCTGGTCCGCTTTTCGGAGCAGCGTTTCCGGGTTTCTGCTGTCCGCTGGATAAAATGCCATGCCTATGGAAACTGTAGCCTGCCCGTCTGGAGCATCCTCAAGCGGGACAGAAAGGCCGGCGACGGTAACCCGGATCCTCTCCGCTCGTTCCAGTGCTGTTTGCACGCTCACGCCGGGCACAATGATCGCGAACTCTTCACCGCCATAGCGGCACACCGTATCTTCCGTGCGCACGTTTGCGCGAAACGCGTTGGCGATGGCGAGCAGCATAGTGTCGCCGGCCCCGTGGCCGAAGGTGTCGTTGAAGCGCTTAAAGTGGTCCACATCCACCATGAATAGCGCGACGACCGTCCCTCCGCGCGCCGCGCGGGACAGTTCCTGGCTGAGAGTGAGTTGCATGAAGTGCCGGTTGAAAAGACCGGTGAGAGGGTCGCGGATGGACTGGTTCTCGAGCTGCGTACGCAGCTTCAAGGACGCAACCGCCATGCCCGTGAGTTGGAGGAATTGATGGACGCCATCCATATGCTCTTCGGCCGCACCGCGTGCCTCGTCCGTACTGCAATCGATGCTGAGCACGCCCAGCGTTTCGCTTTGCGCCACAAGGGGCAGGCAAACGTAACGGGCGGGAGCGGAGCCTCTAAAATGACCACAGTCAATTTCTGAGCCGCCCGGAACACGCCATCTGATCTGCCCAAGACGCAGGCCACAGCAGGTTTCCGGGCTCCAAAGCTCGGCTATGGGGTGGTGGGCGTTCGCTCCATCTCCCCAAGTGGAAACGACCTCGGCCATGTTGCGGGAGTTGTTGATCATGGCAAGCGCGCCGGTCGTTCCAGGCAGCAGGCGCGCCATGCAGATCGTGTTCGCGCGATATACCTGCTGCAGCGTAGTGCAGAGTTGCAGTTCGTCGCGGGAGGTAGTTAACAGACGCGACTCCTGGATGCGCCCTTCCAAAGCATGTACGGTTCGCGCAAGGTCGGCGTTGGTCGCGGCAGTCCGCCGGGCGATGCCGCGTCGCTGCCATGCATCACGAATCAGGATTCCAAACAAAACAACAAGCGTAAGGAGCGACAGCCCAACAAAAGCGCACTCCGTAGAAAGCGAAACGATGGAGGAGTGCTGGGAGCGCCGTGTACGGTCCTTCAGCAAAGCCCGTTCCTGCTCTGAAAGCAGGCTGATCGATTCACGGCACTGCAGTAAGCTTTCGGTCGGTATGGCGGTGACACTCCCACGCACAAACTCGCTTACGTGATCCGCGCATGCGATGAAACCGCCCGAGTTGCGACTTTGTGCCGGGTTGTCGGAAACCAGCGTGCGCACATGCAACGCGGTTACCTTGAGGCTGATCGCGCTATAGCGCGCAGTGGCCAGTTGAAAACTGTCCTCCTTGAGGACATACAACCGTGTGCTTGCTTCGATCCTGTCCGCGAGCTGAGAAGCGGTTTGCAGGGAGGTGAGAACCTCCTGCGTGTGCTCTACCCAGTCCTTCGCGGCAACAAGCGCTTGTGTATTGCTGTACACGAAGAAGCCGGCGGTGATGGTAAAGAGAACCGCGCCAAAACCGACCACACTCAACAAAACAATGGAAAACGTGCCCGTGTTCACCAGAACTTGCGTGTTGCGTGAAACGAGTTTGCGTAAAAGGGTGAGCATCTTCCCAAAGCCCTTATCGGCAGAGAAGAACTGCTCGTTCAACCCCATGGAGAGCACTAAGGTAATAGAAGGGTCAGTTATTCCAGACCCTACTTGCCTCTACTTGGTTTCTGCGCACTTCGCATCTCTACCAAAGACGTCGGGCAGATCACTTGCGGTTTCGATCCAAACAAAGTCTGAAAACGCAGTCAGCCTCCAACTCGAGCCGCTGGGACCGGCTTTTTCTCTGAACGGTTTATTGCGCGGAAGCCTCCGAACTATTTTCCGCGGGTTTCAGGTACTGCTCCCAGTGGGCAAGGATGCGCTCAAACAGCTGCGTGCGCGCCTCCTTGCCGGCAATAGAGTGCGTCTTGCGCGGGTAAAGCTGTAGGTCATAAGACAGATCGTTGTCGATCAGCTTCTGCGTGAACTGAATGGTGTTCTCGATATGCACGTTGTCGTCACCCGTTCCATGCATAAGCAGCAGATGGCCGTGCAGTTGAGCGGCGGTTGCCTTCACCGCGGATGCGTCGTAAACAGCAGTCTCGGCCGGCATGCCGGCTTCGGCGACAGGCAGCCCGAGATACCGCTCCGTGTAGATGGAGTCGTAATCGCGGAAGTCGGTCACCGGTGCCACGGACACACCGGCGCGGAAACGAGTGGAGTGGGTCAGCGCATTCAAAGTGAAAGTGCCCCCCCAACTCCAGCCCCACCAGCCGAGCCGCCGACCGTCAAGCTGCGGGTTGCGGGCGAGCACCTGGTCGATGGACGCGAGCTGGTCGGCAAGCTGCACCTGTCCAAAGTCGCGGTAGGCGGCCTGCTCGAAGTCGCGGCCGCGATTCCCCATGCCCCGGTTGTCTACATGGAGCACCGCATAGCCGTGTTCGGCTAGAAGCTGGTCGAAGTAAGAGCCCTGGCCTCCCCAGCTATCCACCACCGTTGCCGTCCCAGGCCCGCCGTAAGGGTTGGTAATCAGCGGCACGCTCGCCGGCGCACTTTTGCCTTCCGGCATCAGCAAGGTTGCATAAATCGTTGTTTTCCCGTCGGCTGCCTTCAGCGTCAGCACCTCCGGCGCATGTGTCGCGTGTCCGGCAGCGGAGCTGTCTTTCCACAACTGGGTGCAGGCAGGCGCGCCATCGCGGACCGAGCACAGGTCGAGCACGGGTGGGGTGCGCAAGTCCGAATGGGAATCCGTGAAGCTAGATTTGCCGTCAGCGAACGAAACTTTGTGGGTGCCGGCAGCCGCGGTTAGCCTGCGCTTGCCGCTTCCATCCAGGCCTACGCTCCACACCTGCGACGCAAGCGGGTTCCCCTCATTGCTGGTGTAGTAAATAGTCGCCCCCCCAGGGCCGCCCGGCACCACCGTCTCAATGGCAGCGACCTCATACGGCCCATCCTCAAGCTGCCGCTCCAGCTTCAGGCCGTTCCCTTGCGGGTTCGCTACCGCATACGTGTAGTGGTCGATGTGCATGTGCCCGGTACGCCACGAACGCAACAGCAGGTGACCGGGGCGCGAAAAGTCGAGGTCGTAGTTTTCGTCGAAAAACTTAGCATCCGTGAGGGCGAGCGCACGTTTCGCCTCCCCGTTTTCCGCATTCGCGAACCACACATCCAGGTGCTTGTGGTCGCGGCGCAGGGTTTCAATCCAGACCGTCTTCGCGTCGATCCAGCCAACCCGGGGAATATAGTCCTGGTTGGGCCGAATCTCTGATGTGGGCAGGTCTATCCAGCGTGTTGGGCCCCCGGCGGCAGCAACGACGCCCACGCGCACGGCGGGGTTCGGATCTCCCGGCTGCGGGTATTTCTGCTCATCCACACTCGCATGCGTGGGGATCCAGTCCGTAAGCGGGTAGGACGGCACCGCCGTCTCATCCATCTGGATATAGGCCAGGCGCCCTGAGTCGGGAGCCCAGGCGTAGTTCGAGCGTGCTTTCAGTTCTTCCAGATAGACCCAGTCCACTTCACCGTTGAGCAGGTTCGGGTTTGTCGAAGCGGTGAGCGCCACGGGCGCGCCGCCCGGACGCAAAGCATACAAATTATGGTCATGGAGGTAGCTGATGGACCTGCCATCGGGTGACCACTGCACATCGTCCCCCGAGCCTTGCCCGGTATCCCCGATCTTGCTCACTTCTCCCGTTTTGAGCGTGTCGAGCCATAGCGTTCCGTCCTCGTCGAACAGCACTTTCGATCCATCCGGAGACCAGAAATAGGTCTTCTGCCCGTAGCGGCTCCGGTGGTCGCGGTCCTTCTCATTCACGGGTCTAACGGCGATAGAAGCCAGCTTGGCTCCAGGCGTGAGCACGGAATGATTGCCGGTAGCCGCATCGAAAACGCTGAATGACCCATCCGGGGCACGGTAACTCAGCAACTTGCCATCCGGAGACCAGTCTGTCTTCGCCGGGGATGCCGGCTTTGTGGTCGCGTAATAGATGTCGTGCACGGTCCAGGGATGGGACGGCGGCGAGGCTTGCTGCGCAAGGGCGAAAATCGAGGTAAAAGCAGGCAAAAACAGCAGCAAAGAGCGGAGAAAGGGCAAGCGGACTCCGTTTATACAATCTGGTATAGGTATCAGTGTACCCACTCACTCACCGGCTTCGATCTCAAACAGAAACGGCAGCGGAAAATTTCCACTGCCATTTCCTTGGTCCAGCAACTTTGGTCCAGCGATTAAAGGCTGACGCTAGAACCGTTACTCCTGGCCGCGTGCACGACAGGATGCGTGCTGCCCGCTTGCTTTAAGCCTAGCGCCCCGCCATTACCCGTACCCAAGGAAGCCGTATTCGTACGCGCCACATTCAACGGGCGCACCGTATTCTGGGCGTGTTGCGCCTGTTGCTGGTGCATAGTCACGATGATGACCTGGGTCGCTGTTGCGCCCGCGCACCTGTAAGCGTGCGGCGAGCTTGCGTCGAAGTAAACACCGTCCCCCGCCTCAAGCATATGCACTTTCTCTGCATGCCGAATCTCCAGTTCGCCGTCGAGCACGTACAGGAACTCGGCGCCGGGATGTACATGCGGCCGCACCTCGCTTGCCTTGCGGTTAGGTAAAAACTCGGCCAGGTATGGGTCGAGCTGCCGGTCGGGCACCATGAAACCAAGACTTTCGAAGTAATAGGTAGGGTCGTCAACACCGCTCTGCGGCAACCGTGTCCGTTCCTTCCTGCGATGAACGCGGAACATGGGCTGCGGTTCGGCCTCGAAAAAGTGGTTTAGATCCTTGCCGAAAACTATGGAAATGCGCGCCAGATTTCGCAACGTGGGTACGACACGGCCGGTTTCGAGTTGCGACAGGAAGCTAGCGGAAAGACCCGTCTGACGCCCGAGTTCCACCAGTCCCATCGATTTTTTCAAGCGAAGACGTTTTATGCGTTCGCCGATCCGTTTTTCAGCGATGAAAGCCTCAGCGCTGGCTTGGTCAATGGAACCTTTCTCCTCGCCTGCTTCTGCGGCGACGAGGGGAACTTCCTGCTCTTCGGGTGTTGGCTTCCTGTCTGGCATTCTGGGTCCTCCCGGGACCTGTGATCAGATGTAAAGGTTGTAGTTCTATAGATGCCTCGGACGGAGGCTGTGATGGAGTATTTTTATTAGTTTTCCCTTCTGTTCGCCTTGGTTTGCAGAAGACGGACGGAGATTCGCAGCTATGTGTTCTGCAACACCGTCGCCCTCTCCCTTGCAGGCAGGATCGCGACTGAACGGCCCTACACTACTCATGGCGTGCACCTGTCCCCGGAAGGAACTCTCGATCCATGGCCCAAAGTGAAGCTCCGCCTTTATCCGATCCCATGACAAACAAGCCGCGCCCCCGGATCCTCATCACCGGAGCCAACGGCATGATCGGCCACGCACTGCGGGCCAGAGCCCGGGTACGCGGCATCGACGCAGTGCCGGTCCAACGTCCGGCCCGCGGCAAAGCCGGGCAACAAGCGCCCGCGTCTCCGGATACCGTGCTCTGGGAACCGGCATCGTCCCAGCCCTTCGCGGACCTGGGCATGCTGGAAGGCCTGGATGCAGTGGTCCACCTGGCCGGGGCAAACATCTCCGCGCATCGCTGGACACCTGAGTACAAAAAAGTCATTCTCGACAGTCGCACCCATCCGACCGAAGCGCTTGCGCTGACGCTGGCAAAGCTGCGCACACCACCGAAGGTGCTTCTGACAGCTTCGGCAACCGGCTTCTACGGCTCGCGCGGTGACGAGGTGCTTACGGAGGCTTCCGGCATAGGGAGCGGCTTCCTGCCCCAAGTATGCCAAGCCTGGGAGTCCGCCGCCGCGCCGGCTAGCGCTGCCGGCATACGCGTGGCCCATCTGCGATTCGGCGTCGTGCTCACTCCTTTCGGCGGCGCGCTCAAGCAAATGCTTCCGCTTTTCCGCGCCGGGGTGGGCGGCCGGCTCGGCAACGGCCGAGCCTGGCTGAGTTGGATCACCCTCGATGACCTGCTCGCCGCCGTGCTCCACTGCGCCGAGCAAGAGGAACTGAGCGGTCCGGTGAACGTGATTGCCCCAAACCCGGTACGCAACGCGGAGTTCACCCGTGCGCTGGGTGCGGCTCTCAAACGCCCCGCCATCCTGCCGGCACCTGCGTTCGCTTTACGCATGGCATTCGGACAAATGGCCGACGAAGCGCTCCTGGCAAGTTGCCGCGCCGTCCCGGAAAAGCTGGAAAAGAGCGGTTTTCAGTTCCGGCATCCTGGGATCGAGGAAGCACTCACCTCCCTGCTGCGGCCCGGCCCGGCATAAACATACTGACGCTCTGCTAGGCTTTGTTCGTATGGTGGCTTCCCACTTGCGTTTATGGTGTGCAGGGCTGCTGTGCACGTCCGCAGTGTTGCTCGGCTGCGGCAATCCAGGTCCGCCTCTGCCGCCATCGCTTATGCTGCCCCAACCCGTAGGCGACCTGAGCGCCCAGCGAACAGCGGATACAGTCGCCCTGCGCTGGACCATGCCCACCCGCAGCACAGACCGCGTGCCTTTGCGAGGGGACCGGCATCTTGTGATGTGCCGGGCCATCGAAAATGGTCCATGCGAGCACATCGCGACCACAACACTTCCAAGCGATTCGCCTTCCGTGTACACAGACTTGCTGCCGCATGCCTTGCGCTCCGGCCCGTTGCATTTGCTGACCTACCGCGTGCGCTTCACGAACGGTAAAGGCACGGATGCAGGCACTTCCAACCCGGCGTTTACCGCAGCGGGCCTCCCTCCTCCCACGATTGGCAGCCCGAGCGCTACCGCGACCGCCGGGGGCATTCTGGTTCGCTGGACGACCCTGGGCTCGCGCGGGGACCCCGCACCGCGAAACACGGCGCGTTTTGTCCGGCTCGAACGGGAGCGCCTGCCCGAACCGGGCAAAAGCCGAGAACCGTCCGGGGCAGGTTCGCAGTCTGAACGACGGCGGCTCGAGTCGTCCGAGCGCGGGACTGCCGACAACGCCTGGACCCCGGACCATGTTTTGGACACTGAGGCGACGCTGGACGGAGCGTACCGTTACGAAGTCCGATTGGTCGAAACCCTGAACCTCGGCAGCCACCGCTTCGAAGTGTCGGGCGCGGGCGCCACCACGCCTGTCCTCGCGGCCAAGGATGTGTTCGCGCCTGCCACGCCGGAAGGGCTTGAGGCGGCCGCAAACGCAGAGGGTCATGCGATCGACCTTTCCTGGAGCGCGAATGAAGAAGCGGACCTGGCCGGCTATTTCGTCTACCGCGGAGTTGGGCCAGGTAGCCCGGGCACGCGCATCAGCGGTGAAAAGCCGGTTGTCGCCCCGGGCTGGAGTGACACGACGGCAAAACCCGGAATTCTCTATAGCTATGCAGTTTCAGCCGTGGACCACAGCGGCAACGAAAGCCCCCGCACCCCAGAACGAATGGAATCGCTGCCGCAACCTTGAAACGACCTGCAAACAAGGGGTTATTCGGGTGCAGGCGGTACCTTCGTACTCTTTCATGACCAGTTCAGTCCTGCTACGGTGCGTCTTGGATCTCCTGCTTGGAAGACACCCATTGCATGTACCGTATTTTATTCATCTCCGGCAACAGATCCGATTCACGCGCTTCCCAAGCCAATGATTCCGAGAGCGGAAGTGCGCTTGTTGAGTTCAGCCTGATTTTACCGGTCCTTCTCCTGTTGCTTCTCGGCGTGGTGGATCTTGGACTCGCAGTCCAGAAGTCGATGATTGTTTCCGAAGCGGCGCACGCCGGAACGCTTTTCGCGACCATCAGCGGCCCTTCAACAAAGACGACCGACGTAGTTGCAGCGGCGCAGAAAGCCGCATCCGGCGTACAAAACCTAAATGTCTGCGCAGGTTATTGGTGGGTCTGCTCCTCAGGCCCGGTACAACCTCCTGCTTCTCCCTCGTGCGGAACAAGCTCGCCTCCCGCACCCACATGCGCTTCAGGTACGCCGGTTGAGTATGCGCAGGTCCTGACCACCGTCAACCTTTCCGCGCTCTTCGGCTATCCAGGCCTCCCCGCGAGTTTTCCGCTTCGTGGCTCTTCCATCGTTCGTGTTCAATAAGCCCTTGAGGTCATGCAGCCCGTTGTTGAAGAACAGCTTCAGCCACCGGCAGCACGCTCCGGCAAACGGCGCGCTTTCTCCAGATCAAATTCATGACTCCCGACCGGAATGCTTCCATGAAGGCCACAAAATCTCTCGTGATACCACGCCGGTTCAGGCAGGAGTCCGGCTCCTACATTGTCGAAATGGCATTCGTCATGCCCTTGTACCTCATGCTCGTCATCGGCTTCACGAGCGCCTGCTTCCTGCTCTTCATCTACTGCCAAGAGACGTATGCTTGCCGGGCCGCGGTCCGGTACGCGTCCATGCATTGCTCATCCAGCTCCGCGCCCTGCGCGAACGGCCAGCCGTGCACCACAACCGATATTCAAAACCTGGTCGTGTACTTCGCACCAGCTGTTCATGGCAACAACGTAGCAGTCTCGCCGGCCTGCGACGGGACCATCCCCGTGGGCACGCCTGTAACGGTCAATGCCACAATTTACTACCCAGTCGGCCTTCCATTCATTACCCGCTCGAGCATTACCCTGTCTTCTGCGGCCACGAACTACGCGCTGCACTAATCCAAGCGTGCAGCGCTGGTTTCAATCAGCCCATTTTTACGATTGCGCCAAGCCAGCCGCAAAAGATGGATCCCGTTACTTGTGTCATCTATTCGCAGCAAAGACAAGTGCCGATATTCAGGACACAACCTCGCTGCCGCACCCGACTTTGCAGAACGCATTCTCGGTGAGACCAGCAGGAATTCAGGTTTCACGGGGAAAACCACTATGAAGCACACAAAGCAGTTGGTAGCGCGGTTTGTCGGAGATGAGTCCGGCCAGAACATGGTCGAATACGCACTAGTTATTGTGCTCGTTGCACTTGCTGCAGTTGCGGCCATGGGCTCGCTTGGCAAGACCGTCAGCACGGCGTTCAGCAATATTGGAAGCACCCTGAACAGCACCATCTAACACGGAAGTTGCATGAGACATATTGCCTGAACGACACAGGAGAGGCTTGCTATTCGATATGCAGCCTCCACTTCTTCGGCAGGCTGCTGGGTGTGTACCTGTAATGGCGACACGGGCAAAGAAACAAGTGAGCTGTGAATTGCAATACAAAGGTGACAAGTCTTACCATGGTCGCAACAGCGTATCAGCCCGTTTACACCGCCCTGGCCCTGCTTTGCGCTGCTTGCGCGGCCGTCACAGACGTTCGGGAACGTAGGATACCGAATGTCTTGACCATGGCGGGCGCCCTGGCAGGACTCGGCGCGCATTTCGCGTTGGACGGCTGGTCCGGCTTGGCCTCCTCCACCCTTAGCAGTTTGGTGGCAGGCAGCCTTTTCTTGATTCTTTATCTCGCGGGAGGTTTGGGGGCCGGCGACGTGAAGCTCCTGGCAGCTGTCGGCTGCCTGAGCGGTCTGGCTCCGCTGAAAGTTATTCTTTTCGCTACTGCACTCAGCGGTGGTGTTGCGGGGCTTTTTGCCACCCTTTTCCACGGAAGGCTGCGGGAGACACTACACAACACAGGATCGCTTGTCGCTCATCATCGGCGTAAGGGCATGAAGCCGCACAGCTCCCTGCAACTTGGAAATCCTGCAACTCTGCGTATTCCCTATGCGGTTCCAGTCACAGTCGGTTGCCTCGCGGCGGCGCTGCTCTCCATACGGGAGGCGCTCGCATGAAATTGCAGCGTGTTCTCCTTGCGCTCTGCCTATCGCTTGCGATCTCATCCGGCCTTACTTTGGCACTCGGACGGCATCTGCGTGAACATCCGGCAAAAAACCCTGAACTCGCGTACGTCGCATCTGCTCGGACGGTGGAAGTTGGAGAGGTTCTAAAGCCTGAAGACCTGAAGCTGATCGCGTGGCCCAAAGACCACCCTCTTTCCGGTGCCTTCTTGAAGGCGTCTGAAGTCGCCGGAAGGACCGCTCTCGCCCACCTCGACCAAGGCGAGCCTCTCCTTGCAAAAGATCTTTCCGTTGTCGGTGCTGGTGTTGGCTTGGCTGCCCGTATCCCGGGCGGTATGCGAGCGATTGCCCTGCATTCGGACGACATCGTCGGCGTCGGGGGTTTTATCAATCCAGGATCGCACGTCGACGTGCTTGTTACCTACCGGATAGGCAATGCGCCTGAGCCATCCACTCTCACAGCACTGCAAGATGCAGAGGTGATCGCAACAGGTCAGCGAGCCCAGCCCGACCCGTCAGGAAAACCTGAATCCGCAACGGTAGTCACGCTGCTGCTGACGCCGGAAAATGCGGAGCGTGCCGTCCTCGCCAGTACGCAAGGCACCGTTCATTTTGTGCTACGCAACAGTACGGACAGGAGCACCACCAACACTGCCCCCATGCAGTTGTCCAGCCTTTCCGGGCAAGTCCTGCCGCAAACGCCTGTCAGCCCATCTCGCCGCCCGCACCCTGCCAGGCAGGTCCAGGCAAGTGTAAATCCGGAAATAGAAACGATTCTCGATGGCTCCGTCGAGCCCACATCAACCGCCGCGCGGGGAACAAAATGATTGTTGCCCATGTAGATCCCAAAAACGGCCACTCCGCACGAAGAACTCTCCTGCTGGCATTCTGTGCAGTGCTCTTCACTACCGGCAGCACAGCCGCGCAAAGCAGCAGCGCGAACACGCCGCCTGCGGGCGGAGCCTTCGACGTACAAGAGTCAGGACCCAATCAGTGTGTCCATATAACCGTTGGGCATTCTACCGTGCTTACATCGGACCTGCCCCTCAAACGTGTATATGTCGGCGATCCAGCTGTCGTACATTCATTCACCTCCGGACAGCATGAAGTTCTACTCACATCAAAAGCTATCGGCGTGAGCAGCCTAGTGCTTTGGGACACGAGTGGAGCGCATCGGCTTTATACGATCTCGAGCGATCTCGATACGGCGCCCCTCAGCTCGGTTTTAAAGGAAGCTTTTCCGCATGCTGCCATGGAGGCGCACGCCAATCAGAGCAGGATCGTCCTTTCAGGAGCGGTGCCGTCACCAGTCATTGCCGATGCCGCTTACAAACTCGCCTCATCGTACTCGAAAGATGTGGTTAACAACCTTCAAATAGGCCTTCCACACGGCAAGCAGGTAGAGCTCAAGCTCCGCATTGTCGAAGTGGACAGAACCCGGCTCGAGCAGTTTGGGCTTAACTTCTTTTCGACAGGCAACAATCTTTCGGGAATCACAACCCAGCAGTTCGGGTCTACTCAATACACTCCCAATCAAGGGACGGGTGGTACTACAGTCACTTTCGATCCTTTGAACCTTTTATTTGTGAGTGGGTCCAGTAAGGTTGGGGTAAGTGTTCGCGACCTAGAGCAAAAGGATATTCTACAGGTGCTCGCCGAACCCACGCTCACTACCCTAAGTGGCCAGCCTGCCCGCTTTCTTTCCGGTGGCGAGTTTCCTTTTCCCGTTGTCGAAGGCGGGGTTGGCACATCCACGGCTATCAGCATCAGTTTTCGTCCTTACGGCGTAAAAGTTGATTTCACCCCAACTGTGAATCTGGATGGCTCCATCCATCTCAAGGTGAGCCCAGAAGTAAGTACTCTCGATTACTCCAATGCAGTAACGATTTCCGGTTTTACCATTCCCGCACTATCCACTCGTCGGGCTGAAACAGAAGTCGAGATCCGGAACGGCGAAAGCTTCGTGGTTTCCGGTCTTCTGGATCACCGTACGACGGAAAACTTGAGCAAAATACCCGGCATCGGCGATGTGCCGATCTTGGGTCAGCTATTTCGGTCCAAGAACCTCAATCATTCTGTCGTGGAACTCGTAGTTGTCGTAACGGCAACTGTTGTCGACCCACTGAATGCTCCGCAGCCTGTAGTCGAGCCCCACTTGCCGGTAAAAAACCTGCGTAGTGAAGAGTTCGACCAAACACTAAAATCTACGGGCAAAGAGAATGCGCAGCCATCTATGCCGGCCGGGAGCAATCATCCATGAGCAGCACATCTCCTTCCTCAACCGAACAGGTCGCGCAAGCCCTCTTTTGCGTCGCGACAGACGACGTAGTCAACGGAGTAGCAGATGAAGCTTCCGGCAGAACACAAGGCTGCGTCTTCTTCGGCGCGTTCCGGGAATACATCTCGGCGGAAAAACGGCCCCAATTTTCTCCTGCTCTAAAGAACGCAAAATCGTGCGTGGCTCTAGTCGACTTTGACCGCGATCCCAGCCTTGCCCTGAAAACCGTGGAGCGCCTCAGCCAGATCTTTCTCAAGCGGGTCAGCATCGTTGGCGTTGGGTCATCGATGGACGCCACCCTTCTTCTGCAGGCGATGCGGGCCGGATGCGTAGAATTCCTCACCCGTCCCGTGGAAATGACGGACCTATCTGCCGCATTGACTCGCTTCCAAGAGAGCATGCAGGTCAGCCTTCAGGCACAAGGAACAGCGGGCCGTATCATCGCATTTTTTGGAGCGAAAGGCGGTGTGGGTGCCACAACCCTTGCCGTTCACCTAGCTACCTTTCTCGTGTTGGAGCACAAAAAAAAAGTGCTTCTAATCGATCACAAACACCAACTAGGACACGTTGCTCTTTATCTTGGATTGAAAGACACACAATACCACTTCACGGAACTCGTCCGCAGCTCGCAAAGACTCGATCGAGAACTGCTTGAAGGATTTGTGATGCAGCACAAGAGTGGCCTGGAAGTGATCGCATCACCAGAGAACGCGGCATTTACGCCAGGAGGCACACGGGACGATCTTGATCGGGTCATCGATTTTCTTCGGTTGGAATACGATTACATCTTGGTTGACTCTTCCGTTGGCTACGAAGAATCCAAGATGTCGCTCATCGATCAATCCGACGAGATCAACTTG
The DNA here is from genome assembly GCA_964247895.1 of uncultured Acidobacteriaceae bacterium. Taxonomy (GTDB): domain Bacteria; phylum Acidobacteriota; class Terriglobia; order Terriglobales; family Acidobacteriaceae; genus EB88. Next base: position 3,957 of record CAXTWG010000041.1, on the reverse strand, counting down.
ATTTCAACACCGGACGTGGCAGCTTTGCGCGACCTGGCGCGGCTTGTTGAGAACATGAGCCTCAATGAAGCAGGAATGAATAAGCTCCGCTTGGTAATCAATCGAGCGACAGCCAATGATTCGATCTCGTCGCAACACATTCAAAAAGCTATTCGTTTCCCAGTTTCGCTGTCGATTGCAAATAGCTACTTTGAAGTAATGAGAGCCATTAATGCCGGCGAGCCTGTAATCCCGGACAATAAATCAGGTTTTAGCCAGCAGATATCCGGCTGGGCGCACCAGATTGCCGTTGGCGAAGCGATGAGTGCTACTTCTACAGCATCTCGGCGCAAATTTGCATTCTGGCGACCTAAAAGCGAGGTGAGCCATGCCTGAAGAATCGCTGTATTTAACATTGCCTGCTCGAAGCGCTCCCGCAACAGAGAACCATGCCACTCCGTCACTCACGGACGCAGCTCAGCACAGGCTGAAGACAGCTGTTCATGGCGAGCTCATCAAACGCATGGATCTTGAAAAACTCGTTTTTATGCAGGCAGGCGACACTGGCGGCAAATCTCGGCTGATGAATTTCATACACCAGCTCATCAGCGAGCAGGGTGTTCCACTCAGCACTATAGAGCGAGACCGCATGGCACAGAATGTGCTTGATGAAGTGTTCGGCTTGGGCCCTCTCGAACCTCTGCTGCAAGACCCGAACATCAGCGATATCCTAGTAAATACATTTGACACGGTTTTTATCGAGAAACGTGGACTTCTAGAAAAGACTTCCGTCATGTTTCGCGATAACGCCCACCTGATGCACATCATTGAGAAAATTGTCTCAGCTGTGGGCAGACGCATCGACGAATCTTCACCTATGGTTGACGCACGTCTTCTCGACGGTTCGCGTGTAAACATCATAATCCCCCCACTTGCAATCGACGGCCCCCTGCTCTCGATCCGGCGGTTTGGTGCCAAGCCCCTCGAAGCCGAAGATTTGGTACGTAACAAATCGCTAACTTCGCCTATGCTTGTATTACTTGAGGGAGCAGTTCGATCTCGACTCAATATTGTCGTTTCCGGCGGCACCGGAGCGGGAAAAACAACTCTGCTGAATGTACTTTCAGGATTCATTTCCCCGGGGGAACGCATTGTCACAATTGAAGACTCAGCTGAGTTGAAGCTCAAGCAAAAGCACGTTGCGCGCTTGGAGTGCCGCCAGGCGAACCTAGAAGGCAATGGCGCCGTTCGCCAGCGCGAGCTTCTTATCAATGCGCTGCGCATGCGCCCAGACCGCATTGTCGTCGGCGAAGTTCGCGGTGGGGAAGCGCTTGATATGCTCCAAGCCATGAATACCGGCCACGACGGATCACTTACAACCGTGCACGCAAATACGCCGCGTGACGCCATTGCCCGCATGGAAACCATGGTCATGATGGGCAACATTGCACTTCCAGAAAAGGCGATTCGCGCACAAATTGCTTCGGCTGTCGACCTCATCGTCCAGGTTTCTCGTATGAGTGACGGAGTTCGCCGCATCACGCATATTAGTGAGATCACCGGGGATGCAGGAGAAGTTGTCAGCATGCAAGATATCTTTCTTTACGAGAAGAAAGGGTTAAGCCCAGAAGGCAAAGTCTTGGGAGAATATATCTTCACTGGAATCGTCCCTAAATGCTCGGAACGTTTAAGGGCAGCCGGCTTTCCACTCCCCCTGAATATGCTCGAGTTCTCAGCTACAACACCGAAAGGTCTCTAGCATGCTTCTTCTTCTATTTACCTTGCTTACGACTGTGTGTCTAGTGTGCATTCTAGCCGTTTTACCTAACAAAGATAGGCAGGAGGCTCTGGAAAAGCGTTTCAAGATGATCACAGCGCTTAGGCCGGCCGAGATTGACACCAGTACTGATCCAACATTTTTAGAAAGCAAGCAGGGCTACACACGTACCTCTTTGGAACATTCTCTGAACAAGCTTAGGCTTGCGGAACAAATGCGCATGCTCGTTCTGCAGTCTGGTTTAAGTCTGAGGTTCTCTCGTTTAGTAGTCTTGACGTTTGTGTCTTTCCTCACAGGGGGCCTATTAACAGCAGTCTTTCAGCGTGGCTTTTTCACCTCTCTCCTTGGGGCCACTGTTTTTTCCACATTTCCCATCGTTTTTCTTCATATCAAGCGCAAGCGCCGCATCGCGCGTTTCGAAGCGGCATTGCCTGATGCCATTGACCTCATGGCGCGTTCGCTAAGAGCAGGCCACTCAGTAAGCGCAGCCATGGAGATCGTGGCTGAGCGTTGCGCTGAACCCCTCGCTGCGGAGTTCGCGCAAGTTTCGCAACAGCAACGGCTTGGCATAATGTTTCGAGACTCGGTATTGGAACTGGCCAATCGGGTACCTTCACAAGATCTTCGGTTTCTCATTACTGGCATGCTCGTACAGCGGGAGAGCGGTGGAGATTTGACAGACATTTTGGACGGAGCACGCAAAGTCATTGCTGATCGTCTACGTATAGCCGGTAAGGTACGTGTGTATAGTGCTCAGGGTCGCTTTACGGGATGGGTTCTCAGTCTGTTGCCGTTCGTCCTGCTGTTGCTCATGGATCTTCTTAATCCAGGGTATACACAACTACTTTTTACAGACTCCAGGGGAAGGCAACTTTTATCTGCCAGCGCATGCTCAATCTTTATGGGAATCCTGGTTATCCGAAAAATCGTGAATGTAAAAGTATGACAACTTTCCTGCTCACATTTTTTTTTACTGCTGCCTTGCTTGCAACTGGAATCCTTCTCTGGTCGTCCCGATTCAGCCATCCGAAACGGGCAGCCTTGAATAGGCTTAGCCGGTTAATGCAGAAACGAAACGATGGGCCAGAGATGGCAAATCTCAAGAGCAGCATTTCTTCTCTTCTTAGCCGTTTTCACTCATTTCGGCATCACCGTCGGTTCGGGGTAGCGGAGGAGGCCGGTCTCCAGTCACGCTTAGGACAAGCTGGCCTGCGGCACACACAAGCTGCAGACGCGTACCTCGTGTTTCGCACGTTTGGACCTATTGCATTTATGTTGCTGGGAGGTATGTTTCCTTCTCATCGCGGTTTCTGGATAATTGCTCTTCCAGGGCTTTTTTATCTATTGCCAGATCTTTTTCTTCGTCAACTCATCCGAAGACGGAAACGAAGAATATCCAGCACACTTCCAGACGCTGTGGATCTTATGGTCATTTGCGTAGAAGCTGGTCTGGGTGTTGACCAAGCGCTTTCCCGTGTAAGCCAAGAGCTGAGCGTCAGCCACCCAGAAATCACTGAGGAATTTGTTCTCGTCAATCTCGAGCAGCGTGCCGGAAAGCCCCGCATGCTTGCTTGGCAGGACATGGCGCAACGGATTGACAATCAGGAAGTCACGAACTTTGTGAGCATGCTTGTGCAGACAGAACGCTTCGGCACACCTATCGCCAAAGCTTTGACAGATTTCGCGAACGGGATGCGGGAACGAAGAAGAGAACGGGCGGAAGAGCTTGCCGCAAAAACTACGGTCAAAATCATATTCCCACTCGCGTTCTTTATATTTCCGAGCATTTTTATTGTTCTTCTCGGACCTGCAGTACTGACGCTTTTGAAGAACTCGAATGTATTCGGCAGCCCTTAGTTGAAGGCCAGCACTATTCGCAAGCCCTGCCTCTTCCCTGGGCACAACAGTCAGCAGATAGATATATCCTCGCAGGCAGAACTTCACGAAGAACTATATTTGAATGTCCAATTTCAGCAGTGTCAACTTTCATTGCTGAAATATGTATGAGCTGGCAACAGGGTCTGAAACTGGATTGCGCTTGCCTTACCTCACACGGCCATAATAGCTTTCAAAGCCGCCGATCTCTTAATCCTACTGCCGGTTCACAATCCCTGCCCATACACACTCACAACTGTCTTACAACACTCGCAACTAGATGTAAGGTCCCGGCATTTGGTGGATTGGATCCAGCCTAAACCGTT
>CAXTWG010000040.1:0-22325 GCA_964247895.1 uncultured Acidobacteriaceae bacterium | reverse complement strand
ACCTTGACCATCTCGAGTCCTGCGGAGTTCGGGTGATTAACGGCTCGCAGGCATTCCGGTCGGAGCTTTCGAAGGCCTCGCAGCTGTCTATGTTGGACGGGCTTGGGCTTCAGTACCCGAAGGCACGGGTAATTCACCGGGAATCCCAAGCAGCCGCGGTCAGCGAGGGTTTACGTTTTCCTGTAGTCATCAAGCCGAATATCGGCGGTTCAGGTGCCGGGGTAGTGCGGTTCGATGCGCCTGACCAGATTGCGTCGGCAGCGGCAATGGGGGAAATCGTGCTCGGGCTCGATTCCACTGGCCTGGTGCAGGAGTTTATTCCGGCGCGCGGCGGTTTCATCGTGCGCTGCGAGGTGCTGGACGGTAAGTTCCTGTATGCGATCAAGGTGCACACCACGGGGGAAACATTCGACCTGTGCCCGGCGGACATTTGCCGGACGACGGGGGGGATGGAGTTGAACCGGGCGGCTTGTGCGCTGGACGCTCCCAAGTCGGGCATACGCGTGGAAGGCTATGAGCCTCCGGCTTCGGTCGTGGCCGACGTCGAGCGGATCATGGCAGCGGCGGGCGTGGAGCTGGGCGGGGTCGAGTACATGCTGGACGACCGCGACGGCGAGAACGCAAAGCCGTTTTACTACGACATCAATGCGCTCTCGAACTTCGTCGCCGACGGCAAAAACGTGGTCGGGTTTGACCCGTTCGTAAAGCTGGTGGATTGGCTTGTCCTTGAATCGAAGAAGGCCGAGGCGGGTGTGGACGAACCGGCCATGGCGGGGGTGCGCTAGTGCGCTACGGCTTCTGGATGCCCGTCTTTGGCGGTTGGCTACGCAATGTCGAGGATGAGGGTATGGAGGCGAGCTGGGCTTATACCAAACGGCTTGCGCAGAGGGCAGAGCAGCTGGGATACGACCTGTCTCTGATCGCCGAGCTGAATTTGAACGACATCAAGGGGGCGGCCGCGCCGTCGCTCGATGCCTGGTCTACCGCGGCGGCGCTTTCAGCAGTAACGGAGAAGCTGGAGATCATGGTCGCGGTGCGGCCCACCTTTCACAATCCGGCGCTGCTGGCCAAGCAGGCCGCGAACATCGACCAAATCTCCGGCGGCCGGCTGACCCTGAACGTGGTGTCAAGCTGGTGGGCGGATGAGGCGACAAAGTACGGGATTCAGTTCGACCAGCACGACGACCGGTATGCGCGTACGAGCGAGTGGCTGGACGTGGTGGATGGCTGCTGGCGCGAGCAGGGGTTCTCGTACCAAGGCAAGTATTACGATGTGACCGACAATCTCCTGAGCCCGAAACCTGTTCGGCAGCCTAGGCCGACGCTGTACGCGGGTGGGGAAAGTGAGACGGCGAAAAACCTGATCGCGGCCAAGTGCGATGCGTACTTGATGCACGGGGATTCGCCGTCGCGGGTGGGGGAGAAGATTCGCGACATGCGCGAACGGCGGGAGCGTGCAGAACTGCCCCCGATGGTATTCGGCGTGGCCGGATATGCGATTGTGAGGGACACGGCAGAGGCGGCGCGGGATGAGGTTATCCGCATCACAGACGTGCGGCAGACGGCGCAGGGGTACGACAACTACCGGCAGTGGATTACCGGCTCGAAGCTGGACCGGAAAGTGTCGCTGGAAGATTACTCAGTGACGAACCGCGGATTGCAGTCCGGGCTGGTCGGCACGCCGGAGCAGGTCCAGGCGCAGGTGGACGCGTTCGAAGAGGTCGGTTGCGACCTCGTGCTGCTGCAGATGTCGCCGCAGATGGAGGAAATGGAGCGGTTTGCGGCGGAGATCATGGGCTGACGATGGAAATCGCTGTCGAGCCTGCGCGAACCGTGGAGGATTACACTGTGGCGGTCGAACTCGTACGGGAGTATGTCGCCTCCCTTGGGCTTGACCTTAGTTTTCAGGGGTATGCGTCGGAGTTGACGGATCTTGCCCGCAGGTATGCGCGGCCTTGAGAAGGCTTGACGAAATTTTGCGGGAGCTGGCGGCGCGAGAGCCGATTTTTCACCGTGCGGAACTGGGGACCACGCGCGAGGACTTCGATCGGATGATGGCGGAGGAGTTCTGGGAGATTAGCGCGTCAGGCCGGATTTTTACACGCGACTTTGTGCTGGATTTGCTGGAGGAGCGGCACAAGACAACGCAGGTAGAGGATTTGCGGGCGTCAGAATTTCGAATTACGGAACTTGCGCCGGACATCTACATGCTGCATTACACGCTGGTACAGGGGGAGAGGAAGACCCGAAGGACTACGGTATGGCGGCAGGTTGAGAAGGAGTGGAAATCATCTTCCACCAAGGAACGGTAGCCGTTCCCAGATAAGGCACAAGACTTGCCCCGCGGGGCCGTAGATGGGCTGGCCGGTGAACCCGTCCTAAGACGGTGGGAACTCTCCGTGGTTCTTTAGGCATTCCGGACTGGCGGACACTGCGCACCGAACCAATAGTCGAGTCGAGCTCCCTTGTTCAATGAATTATAGGTTCAACCGGCTTGACCCAGCCTACCTGCTTTGCAGGGCAAGTCTCGCTGATTCGGATGCTAGCCGGAGGGCGCTCGGTTTGCAAGCCCGCCGCTCGCACCAAAGTAAGCGATGTGCATAGGACGCGGGGCAAGCGAAGAAAGATGCAGGGTCAACCGGCGCGACGTGCAGATTGCGGCTGGTCTTCCAGCACTTCATCGAGCAGGCCGGCGAGCGAGTGGGCACGGCTGCGTTGGGACTGCTCTGTGCCGGAAAGCGCTTGGAGCCGGCTGCGGGAGACCAGGAGTTCGTCGGCAATATTCAAGGCGGCAAGGACGGCGACTCGAAGGGAATCGACAGTCGCGCCATGGGCGGCAACGGCGCGCATCTTCGCATCTACAAGCACGGCGAGCCGCTCGATGTCCCCGGGATTGTGGCCGCGAAGATGGTAGATCTGGTCGTAGATGGAAACGGTGACAAATTCGCCGTCCGTGTGTGCAGTCTGGGCGCTCATCGCTCTCTTTTCAAAAACTAAGTGTGGTCGGGTAAAGGCGTTAGCCTAAGTCATCCAGTTGTTTCAAGAGCCGCTCGACGCGGCCGCGGACCTGGTCGCGTTCCTGATCTCGCTCGCTGCTCAAGGTTTGCAGCTCGCCTTGCGTGCGTTCCAGTTCCTTGCCTTGCTCGTCGAGTAGCTGCTGGAGGGTGGCTGCGGTCTCGTCGGCGCGCTCGCGCTCGCGCCGTTCCGCGCGCAAAAGCTCAACCATGCGCATGACGCGCTGTTCGAGCGCGCCGAAATCATCGGCGTCCGTCATGTCTTCCGCGTGGAGGTGGGGGGCAGTCGCCATAGTGTGTATCTCCCCGGAAAGTATAACGCGAGGTCAAGGGCAAGAACGGGGGTGGTGCCTCGGTGGGTAATCCCAGCTAGTGTGCGTTGAGGACGGTGGCGTACTGGTCACGAAGCTGGGTGATGATCTGACCCAAAACCCGTAAGTCGATCATGACGGTGGCGCTGTCGTGGAGGAGCCGGTCGAACTCCTGGGGTGAGGGCTTCGCACTCTCTTTCTCCATCAGTACAGGCGCGAGCGCTTCCACCTGCTGCCTGAAAAGCTGAATGGCTTGCGTGTTAGCAATCGCAATCTCCTGCTAGCCGTACACATCCGCATAGCGCTGGACTTCGGTATAGGGCATATAGGCAAGCGCACCCGAATCCCGTGCAGTGCGCCAGGCAGCATCGCTGGTTGAGGACCAGCTGAAGGTAGATTCAACAGTATGGTGGACGGTTTGAGGATCATCGCGCAGACCCCGCTCTTCTTGGAAGTTGTGCACAAAGCGTAACCGGTCCTGCTCGACCTTCTCGATGTCCTCGACCGTGGCCTTCTTGTTGTCCTCAATCTCGCGGCGAATGTTCTCCCGCGCCTCGCGGACGAGGGCGCGGTGATGACCCCACTCGACGAGTGCTTCGAGCGAGAGCGCGATAAGCAGCCCGCAGGTAATGGTGAACAGGTGGATAAAGAAGTCGCGCTTGCTCTCTATTGGATGGTGCGGCGGGTGAATGTCCATTGTGCGTGAGCCTCGCTGCGGGTCTGGGCTGATGCAATCCTAGCGTATCGTCTGTAGTTGGCGGTCGCGGTTTCAAGGCGCAAGCGTCGGCTAGAATAGAAGGAGCGTTACCGGGCCGAGTGGTTTGTACACAGCCCCTTGCTCGCCGCGCGACCCCTCCTATGGCAGACGATGAAATCCCTCAAATTCCCTTTCCGAACGGCAGCGATCCCAACGGCGCGGGTGACCCGCCGTCAGGCGGCTCCACCTCCGGCATAAACGCACCCGGCGCTCCCGGCGCGGCCAACCTGATCTCGATCAACCTTGAAGAAGAGATGCGGCGCTCGTATCTCGACTACTCCATGTCGGTGATCATCGGGCGTGCCCTGCCCGAGGTGCGCGACGGGCTAAAGCCGGTGCACCGGCGCGTGCTCTACGGCATGCACGACATGGGCCTGCAGCCGAACAAGAAGTACACCAAATGCGCCAAGGTGGTTGGCCATGTCATGGGCAACTACCACCCGCACGGGGATGCGTCGATTTACGACACCATGGTGCGCATGGCACAGCCTTTCTCCCTTCGCTACCCGCTGGTGGATGGACAGGGCAACTTCGGCTCTGTCGATGGCGATCCGCCGGCAGCGATGCGGTACACCGAAGCCAAAATGGCCAAGATCACGGCCGAACTGCTGGCCGACATCGACATGGAAACCGTCGACTTTGTGCCGAACTATGACGAGTCGACCTTTGAACCTGCGGTACTGCCGGCGCGCATCCCCAACCTGATCGTGAACGGCTCGAACGGCATCGCGGTCGGCATGGCGACCAACATCCCTCCACACAATCTGACCGAGGTCGTGAACGCGGCGATAGCGCTCGTGAAGAACCCCGAAGGCGGCCTCGCGGCGGTGCTCGAGCATGTGCAGGGTCCGGACTTCCCGACCGGCGGCTTCATCTACGGCAGAAGCGGCATCGCGAACGCCTATAGCACGGGTCGCGGGCGCTTTCTGATGCGGGCGCGCGTGAGCACTGAAAATATTTCCGGCGGACGGCAGGCGATCGTGGTCACGGAGATTCCATACCAGGTGAATAAGTCGAAGCTGATCGAGCGCATCGCCGAACTTGTGAACGAGAAGGTCATCGACGACATCAGCGATGTGCGCGACGAAAGCGACCGCGACGGCATGCGGATCATGATCGAGCTCAAGCGCGGAGCCGAGTCGCAGATCGTTTTAAACCAGCTTTATAAGCACACCCAAATGCAGGAAAGCTTCTCGATGATTTTCCTGGCGGTGGTCAACAATCAGCCGCGGGAGCTGCCGCTCGACGAGGCGATTCTCCACTTTATCGATCACCGGGTCGATGTGGTCCGGCGCCGGACCGCGTTCCAGCTGCGCAAGGCGCGCGAGCGCGAGCATATCCTGCTCGGCTATCAGATCGCGCTCGACCACCTCGATTCCGTCATTCGCATCATTCGCGGGTCGAACTCGCGGGCCGACGCACGGGGGAACCTGTTTGAGTTTTTCTCGGGCCGGACCATCACGGTGCGGGGCAGTGCGCTCGAAGGCGTGACCCTGGATCCGGCGAAGTACCTGGCGGACGGTGTGACACTCTTGCCCGCGACGCTGATCCTGAGCTACCGGCAGATTGATGCAATCCTCGAATTGCAGCTATACCGGCTGACACAAATTTCCATCGACGAACTCCTGAATGAGTTGCGGCAGGTGCGGGCGAATATCGCCGAGTTCGAGTCCATCCTCGCAAGCGAGCCCAAGCTGCGCGCGGTCATCGTCAAGGAGCTCGAAGCGGTGCGCGACCAGTATGGCGACGCGCGGCGAACCAATATCCTCGACGAAACAGCGGAGCTGCAGATGGAAGACCTGATCGCGGATGAGCAGGTCGCGGTCACGGTCTCGCACTCGCAGTACCTCAAGCGCACGCCGATCTCCATCTACCGGCAGCAGCGTCGGGGCGGTGTAGGACGTATCGGGATGAAGACCCGCGAGGAAGATTTCGTCCAGCAGCTCATCGTCAACTCGACCCATGCTTACCTGCTGTGCTTCACCAACACGGGCCGCATGTACTGGTTGAAGGTGTACGAGATTCCGGATGTGAGCGCGGCAGGTAAGGGCAAGTCCATGGCGAGCCTCTTGAACCTGCAGCCGGGTGAGCAGGTGCGCAACATCCTGGCTATCCGCAACCTGGAGGAAGAGGGCAAGTACATCTTTTTCGCGACCCGCAACGGCACGGTCAAGAAAACTCCGCTGAAGGATTTCTGCAACGTGCAGTCGCGCGGGATTATCGCGATCGGGATCGACAAGGAAGACGAGTTGATTGGCGTCAGCATCACGGACGGAAAGCAAATCGTCTTTCTCGCCACCCATGCGGGCCTTGCCATCCGGTTCGGCGAGGAAAACGTGCGCTCCATGGGCAGGCCGGCTTACGGGGTGCGCGGGATCGACCTGCAGAAAAACGACTATGTCGTAGGCCTGGCGGTCACACCGGCCGAGCGGACCGAGCGTGAGGGCGGCGGGCAGATGCCATCGCTTATCCTGACCGTAACCTCGAATGGCTTCGGCAAGCGGACCGATGTGGACGCCTACCGGCTACAGACCCGAGGCGGCAAGGGCGTCATCAATCTGAAGACCAGCACGAAAAACGGCATGGTCAATGCGATTCAGCTGGTGGATGAGACTTCGGAGCTGATGGTGATTTCGCAGTACGGCAAGATCATTCGCATTGACACGAAGACGATCCGCGCTGCAGGCCGCTCTACGCAGGGCGTCAAGCTCCTGAATCTGGACCCGGAGGACAAAGTTGCGGCTGCGGTCGTGATCCCACCGGAAGAGCTGAAGGACGACGCGCCTACGTTGTTGCAGTAGGGCGCATAAACGAGGGTGTGGAGCGATTCACGCCCTTTCTTGCCAACCTTTCCTTTCGTTTTCGCCGAGGGCAGGGCAGTACGCGACTCGAGAGCGGGCGCGGTGAGCTGGCTTCCAGCAGCTGTAGGTGGGGCCGGGCTTCAATGTGAAGCTGACGCACGCCCTGGCATTTCAGGTTACTCCGGGTGAGTGTGTGGCGATTCAACTGCCGAACGGGAACTTCCAAAGCAATTTCAACGCGAAAGCAGGGTTTACATTTACTACATTTCGCTGAAAGCATCATAGGTAGGAGAGGTTATACGTATGGCAACGAAGGGATTGGCGCTGGTTACCGGCGCGTCGAACGGGATCGGGTATCACCTGGCGCAACAGCTAGCTCAGGATGGGTATGATCTTGTCGTCGCAGGTAAGGAGCAGGACCTTACAGCGAAAGCGGAGAAGGATTTCAAAGCATTGGGAGTACAGGTGCGCACTTACATTGGTGACCTGAGCAAATTCGATGCCTGCATGGACCTGTGGCACACCGTCGAGGCCGCCGGGCGTCCCCTCGATGTGGCGTGCCTGAATGCGGGGCTGGGTGTTGGGGGCGACTTTGTAAGCACGCCTTTGGAGCAGGAACTGGAGATCGTGGGCGTCAATTGCGCGTCGACGGTCCACATGGCCAAGCATGTAGTTCAGCAGATGGTGGCTCGCGGCGAGGGGCGCATCCTGATCACGGCCTCCATCGTGAGCGAGATGCTTGCGCCAGGCGAAAGTGTATATGGTGCAAGCAAGGCATTCACCCTGCAGTTCGCGAAGAATTTGCGATATGAGCTGAAAGATAAGGGCGTGACCGTAACGGCTTTGCAACCGGGGCCGGCCAATACGAATTTCTTTAACAATGCGGGCGCAGGTGACACAAAGGTAGGCACCGAAGGCAAGAATGAGAACGAGCCGGAAGATGTCGCGCGGACGGGTCTGAAGGCCCTCTTTGCCGGTGAGGAGCATGTATATGCAGCCTCGGTGAAAACCAAAATTGAGGGGGCGCTCATGGGGATCGTACCCGAAGGGGTACAGTCGGCAATGCACAAGAGCATGCTGGAGCCGGCGTAAAAATAGCGGTAGGGTTTGTAACAAAGGGCTGCCTTGGCAGCCCTTTGTCTTTTCTGGATTTGACTCGGCCGGCCGAGCCAGATTGGCGGTGCTTGAAGAAAGCGGGGTGCCATGAAAAGTACGGCAGGCTTCGACGCGGATCCTGAAGCAGGAGTGGCCACTCCTGCACTGTTTGCGCGTGTGCTGCTCACTTTATTGCACCATCAAGTTGGACCGGAAATACCACCCTGGTCGTGCTTGCGTGGACTGTTTTGTTCGACGTGATTGGCACAGATTTGACTCTACTCGGCAAGGCTTTTCCGGCAGGACGAAAGTCTATTCGCTCCAGCGCTTAAAGACGAGCGAAGCATTGGTGCCGCCGAAACCGAAAGAGTTCGATAAAGCGTACTCGAATGGGAGCTGCTCAGCACCCTTGCTGACATAATTCAGCACGCAGCCCTCATCCGGTGTGTGCAGGTTGATCGTCGGAGGCGCGGTCTGGTTTAGGAGTGCGTACACCGTAATACCTGCTTCAAGTCCGCCCGCTCCGCCGAGCAGATGGCCGGTCATTGACTTTGTCGAACTCACGCGCAAGGTGTGGTTGAGGGCATGCTCTCCGAACAGGTTGCCGATCGCGGTGCTCTCGCTTCGGTCACCCAGGGGGGTGCTCGTCGCATGGGCATTCAGGTAGCCGATCTGCTCAGGTTGAAGGTCTGCGCTGCGCAGGGAGGCACGCATGGCCCGGAGGCAGCCGTCACCATCGGCAGGCATGCCGGTCATATGGAAGGCGTCGCCGCTCATTCCGTAGCCGACGATCTCAGCCAGGATTTTGGCACCGCGCGTCTTGGCAAACTCTAATTCCTCAAGGACCAGGATGCCAGCTCCTTCCCCGACAATGAAACCGTCGCGGTCCTTATCCCACGGCCGGCAGGCGCCTGCCGGGTCGTTGTTGCGACTGGACAACGCCCGCATCGCGGCAAAACCACCCACGGACATGGGAGTAATCGCAGCCTCCGCGCCGCCGGCGATCATGACATCCGCGTCGCCCCGTTCAATGATGCGCCAAGAGTCGCCAACCGAGTGCGCACCGGATGTGCAAGCCGTGGATGCGGTCTGGTTCGGCCCCTTCGCGTTGTGCCGGATGGAAACATGGCCGGCCGCGAGATTGGCAATGGTTGCAGGAATAAAGAAAGGAGAGATCTTGCGCTGACCCCCTTGCATGAATGCGGCGTGCTCGCGTTCGATGACATCGAAGCCTCCAATACCGGAGCCGATGTGAACGCCGACCCGCTCGGCGGTTTCCTCCGTGATTTTTAGGCCTGCGCTCGCCATTGCTTCATGCGCCGCCGCCACGGCAAACTGAATGAAGCGCGACATCTTGCGCGCTTCCTTTTTATCGATGAAGTCGAGCGGATCAAAGTGCTTGACTTCAGCTGCAAAGGTCGTCGAGAACCCCGTCGTGTCGAAAGCGGTGATCGGCGCGGTTCCGCTCACTCCCGCCGTAAGGTTGGACCAAACCTCGGGCGTAGTGCTGCCTACCCCGCAGATCAAGCCCACGCCCGTGACGACGACTCTTCGCTGCTCCTTCGGCAAACTACTTGCCGCCTTTCGCGTGCTGCTCAATGTAATCGGTCGCGTCCTTCACCGTTTTTATCTTTTCCGCATCTTCATCCGGTATTTCGAGATCGAACGCTTCCTCAAACTGCATGACGAGCTCAACCACGTCGAGCGAATCCGCGCCGAGGTCTTCCTGGAATGACGCGCTGGGCGTCACTTCCGCTTCATCCACCTGTAGCTGCTCGACAATGATCTGCTTTACTTTTTCTTCAACTGCCGCCATGCTTATCTCCCTTAGTATGGTGAACCCAAGTTCCCAGTCTGCCGCCGCGTACAAGGCTTAGGGATGGCACACGCCCGCCCAATGCCCAGAAACTCCAAGTCTACCGAGGCCGTCGGGGAGTGTAAAGCAAGGGAACCGGGTTTGTGGAGCCTCCCCTCCCAGAACTGGAATTACCTCCAGTACTCGCCTTTTCTTCGCCTCCATGTCAGACTCTTGCCTATGAGTGTTTTCGCGCTCTTTCTGTGTTTCGCCGCTTTGACGCTCGCAATGGTCATCGGCTTTTTTGCTGGGCGTTTCGCGGGAGCGCGTGGCGCGGAAACAGTGCGTGCGCAGGAGCGGCTCGACACGGAGCGGAGCCGGGCGGAAGGGGCGCAGGCCTTGGCATTGCTGCGTGCTGAAGCTGCGGCGAACAACCGGGACCGCGATCGTGCCGTGGGGGAACTTTCTATAGCTAGGGACGAGCTGAGCGCAGCGGCCCGCCAGCTGGCTGTTGTGCGGGAAGCCCTGGCCGCCGCCGAAGCAGACGGACGGGCGAGGCTGGAAAGCTTGCGCGACAAGGAGGCACAGCTGCTTAGAGCCGGCGACTCGTTTGCGGCCCTGCAAGCGGAACTGCGGGAAACAGCGGCCACGCTTGAAGGGGCGCGCAAGCAGAACGAGGTTGAAGCTACCGAGTCAGAGAAAAAGCTTGCATTGCTGGCTGGCGCTGAAGAAAAGCTCGGGAACCAGTTCAAAGTTCTCGCGAGTGAGATCTTCCGTGAAAAATCCCGGGTGTTCCGCGAGGAAAGCGAAGCCAGTTTAGGGAGCCTGCTGACCCCGCTCCGGGAGCGCATGGGCGAGTTCCAGCAGCGGGTGGAAGCCTTGCAGCGTGAAGGAGTCGTAGGCCGGACGGAGCTGCGCGAGCAACTCGGCAATCTCAAGACGCTCAACGAGCAGTTGTCCTCGGAGGCGAGCAATCTGGCGCGTGCGCTCAAGGGCTCCACCAAGACACAGGGTGACTGGGGCGAGGTGCTGTTGGGGCGCATGCTCGACGCGGCCGGCCTGCGCGCGGGCAAGGAGTACCGGGTTCAGCAAAGCTTCAGCACGGAGGAGGGCCGGCAGGCGCGCCCGGACATCATCCTCGACCTGCCCGGCGACAAACACCTAGTCATCGACTCAAAAGTATCGCTCAACAGCTATACCGAGTACTGCGGCTGCGAGGACGAGCCTACGCGCAAGCGTCACGTCGAGCGTCACGCGCGCGCCCTGCGCGACCATGTGGACGGGCTCTCGAAAAAGAGTTACCAGGCGCTCCACGGTCTGCGTTCGGTCGACTTCGTGGTCATGTTCGTACCCATCGAGCCGGCGTACCTGCTCGCCATTGCGCATGACGAGGAGCTCTGGCAACGCGCCTGGCAGCGCGATGTCCTGCTCGTCAGCCCGGGCACCCTTTTTCCGGTCATCCGTACGATCGCGCATATCTGGAAGCAGGAAAAACAGACTCGCAACGTGGAAGAAATCGTGCGGCAGGCGGGAGCACTATACGACAAGGTGGCGTTGTTCGCGGACACTTTCGTCGATGTCGGCAAGCGCCTGGACGGAGCGAAGAGCGCATATGACAAAGCCTGGGGTCAGCTTAGGAGCGGCAACGGCGATGTGCTGAGCCGGATCGAGCGTATGCGGCAGTTGGGGCTGCCGACCAACAAGAAGATGCCGCCCGCGCTGGCCAGCGACGAGGAGGGCGTTTTGGAACCGCTCTTTCGAGAAGAGCAAGCATCCGGCAATGGGCGGTCTGCAATCTCGTAGACCCTCCGCCCCGCGCGCGTTTACTCCCCGCGCGTTTACTTCTGTCCGCCGGATGAGCCTGTAAAACTCCCTGTGGAGTGGTAGCCCGGATTGCCGCCCGCGTTCTCATCGGCAAGCCGATTCGCTTTTTCATGCGCGCCTTCCTGTTCGGAGCCGCTGACATTCGCGTGCAGCAGCGCATTTTGCTCTCCCGTTGCAGCCCCCGCTGCCTGCGCATCCTGCGGGGCCACCGGCTCCACGCTGGTCGGCGGCGCTTGTGCGCTGGCCTGGTGGTTCTCATGGTCAGGGCTCAGGTCGAGTGAGTGGGTTGAGCCGGATTTCTCGTGTGTTTCGCTCATTAGGGTTCCTCGGTTTCAAACTGGGATGCGGGTATCTGCCACGTACGGCTTTTCTCGGCCCAAAGCTGTTCGCAAGCGCACCAAATCCGGTTGGAGTCCACAGCTAAGGCAGGTCGGCGAACGCCTTCCGGAGCCGCTCCCAGGTTACCGGGAGTGCTTCGGGCAGGGTGCGCGTCTCACCCAGCGTCGTGAAGAAACTGGTGTCGCCTACCCAGCGGGGCACGGCATGGAGGTGCAAATGCCCGGCGACCCCCGCTCCGGCCGCCGCGCCGAGATTGAGGCCGAGATTGTAGCCATCGGGGGTGTAGAGTGCACCGAGAGCCTGCTCAGCGCGTTGCCCCCACTCCATCAGCTCAGCCGCGGTTTCGGGCGTCAACCCGGCCAGCGATGCCCCGTGCTCGTATGGCACTACCATGACATGGCCGGAGTTGTAAGGGAACCGGTTGAGGCAGACGTACACATGCCGGCCCCGTACGACCAGCAAGGCAGCGCGTTCAGCTTCCTCCACACTCATGCCACGCTCGATCGCGTGATTGGTCGCGGCCAGCAAATTGCAAAAAACGCAATCGAAATTGCCGGGCCAGCCGCGAAGCTCGGTCGGCACGCCCTTGCGCCGGTCAGGCTCGCCGCCTTCACCTTGCCCTGTAATGTAGCCGTACCGCCAAGGCGACCAAAGGTGCTCCATGGAGGCAGTATAAGGGGGTTCGCGCGTCACCCAAGGCGCTTTATACTTTCCCCATGCCTTCGCCCCCAACCTTATGCGCGCTGCCCCTTCACTCCATCCTGGAACAGCGGTTCGGTTTTCGTACATTTCGCGCCAACCAAGAGCAGGTGTGCCGGGCCGCGGTAGAGGGCCGCGATGTTTTGCTCGTCATGCCGACCGGCGCGGGCAAGTCGCTCTGCTACCAGCTGCCTGCACTCGCGCGTGGCGGTACGGCGCTGGTTATTTCGCCGTTGATCGCGCTTATGGACGATCAAGCCGCGAAGCTCGATGCGCTCGGCTGCCGGGTGGCGCGCATCCACTCAGGTCTTCCGCGCGAAGCCGCGCGCGAGGCCTCCCGCGCGTATCTCGACGGCGTTCTTGATTTCCTGTTCATCGCGCCTGAAAGATTGCGGGTGCCAGGATTCCCGGAAATGCTTGCCAAGCGCAAACCTGCGCTGATCGCCATCGACGAGGCCCACTGTATTTCACAGTGGGGCCACGATTTTCGTCCCGACTACCGCATGCTCGGCCAGTATCTCCAAAGCCTTCGTCCCGCGCCGGTCATTGCTTTGACTGCAACCGCGACAGGGCAGGTGCAAAGGGATATCGTGACGCAGCTCGGACTCGGCCGCGGGGAAGAGCCTGCGGTCTTTATCCATGGTTTCCGGCGGGAAAATCTGGCCATCGAGGTCGTCGAGGTGCCGAAGCCGAAACGCGCCGGGTTTGCCGTGGAGCTGCTCGCCGACTCCGGCGCACTACCGGCTATTGTGTACGCGCCGACCAGGAAAGAAGCCGAGATGGTGTCGACAGAGCTGGGGCAGCGATTCCGGACTGCGGCTTACCATGCGGGGCTCGACCCGGAGCACAGGGACCGGGTACAAAGGGCGTTTCTATCGGGGCAGATGGATGTGGTGGTCGCGACCATCGCGTTCGGCATGGGTATTGACAAGGCAAATGTGCGCACGGTTCTGCACATGGCCTTGCCGGCAACGCTCGAAGGTTACTACCAGGAGATTGGTCGCGCGGGTCGTGACGGGCTGCCTTCCCGCACGGTGCTCATGCACTCTTTCGCGGACCGTCGGCAGCACGACTTCTTTTTCGAGCGGGACTACCCGCCTGTTCTGCGCCTGGATGCAATTTTCCGGTGCCTGGGCGAGGAGCCGGTGCACTGGGAGGAGCTGCCGGACCTGCTGAAACAGCATGAAAAACTGAGGCTTGAACGTGACGAGCTCGACAAGGCGCTTGAAAAGCTGGTGACGCATGGCGGCGCGGCGCTCGACTACAGCGGGTTTGTCACGCGCGGCACGCAAACCTGGCGCACCACCTACCTGGCGCAGAGCGAGCACCGGGGCGGCCAGATGCAGCGTGTTGTTCGGTACGCCGAAAGCGCCGAGTGCCGCATGGCGCAGCTGGTGCGGCACTTCGGCGATACAAAGGATGCGCGCGCGGACTGCGGCATATGCGACATCTGTGCACCGCAAAATGCGCGCACGCAAACGACGCGCGCCCTCGGCCACGGAGAGCGCCTGCTTTGCCATGCGATTGTGGCGGCGCTCGGTGGCTCGGGCTACGGTGGCGGCTCAAAGTCGACGGGCAAGCTGCACGGGGAGCTGTGCGCAAAAAATGGAGTGACTCGGGATGCGTTCGAGGACTTACTCGCGGCTCTGGCGGGGGCAGGCTTTGTGCGTTTGGACGAGGCGACATTTGAGAAGGATGGGCGTACGATCCCGTACCGGAAGGCGAGCCTGACCCACGAGGGTGCAAGCTTTAGCGAGCGCGATGCGGATACGGTGGTGCTGCGCGAGCGGGCCGCCGGCGCTGCACCCGATACGCAAGCGCGCAAAAAGGGCGCCGCGAAAAGCACGCGAAACGCGGACGCGCCGCTTACAGGTACTGCGGCGGTACTTGAGGAGCGGTTGCGCACCTGGCGCAAAACGGAGGCGCAAAGGCTGGGGCAGCCCGCATACTGCGTCTTCCCGGACCGCACCTTGCGGCTCCTCGCTGAAGAACGGCCCGTTTCCGAGCAGGATTTGCTCGCCATTGCCGGTTTCGGACCTGCGAAAACGAGCAAGTTCGGCGAGGCTGTTTTACGTGTGTGCGCCGGAGAGTTTTAACACGGGAAAGCACTAGACGCTTCTCGCCCTCGTCGGCTTTCCCCTGAAGCGATTGGCGGCGCTGTCATAAACAGAACGCGCTTCTTGCCTCGGCATCCCGCGATTACGTTGACACTCCCGAAGCGCGCACCTATAGTTTTGTTGTGGGCATTTTTGCCCGCGCATACCTGTTTACTGCGGATCTATCCCTCCTTTCATCTCCGGCAAGACCCTTTGCGTCGCGGTAAGCGGCACTTCCCCTGTCCCCGGTGTCGAAAGCGGAGCATCGCAGCATCCAGGGCTTGCTGAACTGTATCTAATTCAGAGCAGCCAAGAATGCGCGGCGTTCCAGCCCGCTTTGTTCCATCTTGCACGACCCCGGATGCCGCGAATCATGTCTGACGCCCCCAATTCCACTTACATCGAGAGCACCCCTCTGAACACCGAACTCGAAACCCTCGACACCCCAGCGACTGAGCCTCAGGAGCACGTTTCCGAAGCGCAGCCGAACGAATTCACCCAGGCCCAGCAAGCCGCCACGCCTGCCGCCGCGCAGCCCGAAATTGATGATTCGGATGACTTCTCGGACTTTGCCGCTGCGCTTGAAAGCTTTGATCGCGAGCAGGCAGCTGAAGCCGCCGCCCAACAATTCGATGACAATATCGTCACCGGCACCGTAGTCAAGCTCACCGACAAGGAAGTTGTTGTCGATGTAGGCCTGAAAAGTGAAGGACGTATTCCGCTCGAGCAGGTTCTCGACACGAATGGCGTGTCGAAGCTGAACCCGGGTGACTCGGTCGAGGTTGTTATTGAGCGCGAGGAGGCCGAGGGTGGCTTTCTTTTGAGCTATGAGAAGGCGCTGCGTCACAAAGTTTGGGACGTGATTGAGAAGGCTGCAAACGAGAAAACACCTGTGATGGGCACCGTATTGGGCCGTGTTAAGGGTGGCGTCACCGTGGACGTGGGCATCAAGGCATTCCTGCCGGGCTCGCAGCTGGAAATCCGGCCGGTGCGCAATTTAGACGCCTATATCGGGACGCAGATCCAAGTCCGCATCATCAAGCTCAACAAGAAGCGCGGCAATGTTGTGGTTTCGCGCAAGGAGCTGCTCGAGGAAGAGCAGACCTCCAAGCGCTCGGAAACGTTGGAGCATCTGGAAGAAGGTACGATTTTGACCGGCGTGGTCAAGAACCTCACCGATTACGGCGCGTTTGTCGACTTGGGCGGCCTCGACGGGCTGTTGCATATCACCGACATGAGCTGGGGACGGTTGACCCACCCGCGCGATCTGGTGAATGTGGGCGACGAAATCCAGGTTAAGGTGCTCAAGTTCGATAAGGATAAACAGCGGGTTTCGCTTGGCTTCAAGCAGTTGACGCCCGATCCATGGCTCGACGCGGTCGAGCGCTACCCAGTGGGCGCGCGGGTGCGCGGACGCGTGCTTTCTGTAACGGATTACGGGGCTTTTGTGGAGTTGGAGCAGGGCATCGAAGGGCTGGTGCACGTGTCCGAGATGACCTGGTCCAAGCGCATGAAGCACCCTTCGAAGATGATCAAACCGGGCGACGAGGTGGACACGCTGGTCTTGAGCGTGAACCCGAACGATCGGCGCATCTCGCTCGGAATGAAGCAGCTGCAGGAGAACCCTTGGGAGAACCTGTCGGACCGGTATCCGGCGGGGACGGTGGTTGA
Source organism: uncultured Acidobacteriaceae bacterium (assembly GCA_964247895.1). GTDB lineage: Bacteria > Acidobacteriota > Terriglobia > Terriglobales > Acidobacteriaceae > EB88. Next base: position 5,923 of record CAXTWG010000040.1, on the reverse strand, counting down.
GGGGCGGGTCCGTAATCTGACGGATTTCGGGGCATTTATTGAGATTGAAGACGGCATCGACGGCCTCGTGCATGTGTCGAACCTGAGCTGGACCAAGCGGATCAAGCACCCTTCGGAGGTACTGAAGAAGGGTGAAAAGCTGCGGGCGGTCGTGTTGGGTGTGGAGCCTGAGAACCGGCGCCTTTCGCTTGGGATCAAGCAACTGGAGCCGGACGTTTGGGAGAGCTTCTTTGCGCAGCACCGGGCTGGGGACGTGGTGCATGGGAAAGTGCTGCGGACCGCGCAATTCGGGGCTTTCGTGGAGATTACGGACGGCGTGGAAGGGTTGTGCCATGTGTCCGAGGCGACCGATTCGGCGGGCAATCCGGTGAATCTGGAAGCAGGGCAGGAGCACGAGTTCAAGATCATCAAGATGAGCCCGGAGGAAAAGAAGGTCGGGTTGAGTCTCAGGGCGATCGGCGAAGAAGGGAGCCGGGCGGATGTGGAGGCTTACAAGGCGCCTGTATCGAGCTCGACGACTACCCTGGGCGACCTGATGAACTGGAAGCGCCAGTAAGGTTTCCGCAAAAGCTGTATGCACGCGCCACTCCTGCGGGAGTGGCGCTTTTTTTGCTTGAAATGGGCAAAAAACAGGGTTTTCGACGCTATTTTCGTGCTCGTTCCGCGCCACTTTGTTTTGCGCGGTTTCAGTTTTGCACTCTTGAGAGTGCAGGTTTTCGGTACTTCGGTACTGTTGAAAGTCGTTGTATTTGAGGAGGCAAAAAGTACGGTAGTTACCGTTTATGGTGACTATCAGGGGATGGCGCGGGAACACAAAAAAGTTACTCAAAGGGCGGAGTGGTCCTGTGCGCAGGGACGGCACCGGAGGTGGAGGATGGGACCGATATCTTTGAGAATGGGTGATCATGCGGGAATCTTGGAGCCGGTAACTGAAAGGCCGGCACAGGGATGGCGATGAGGGCCGGCTGAGCCTGGGGGGAGCGCGATCCTCCAACCGCGGAATCAGAACCGATTTGGGTATTTCGGTGTTTGTTTTTCATTTCCTATCTGAACTTATTACCTACATAGCCGATATAGTGGGCATGGACGGACCGGAGCGGTGCAGGCTGGGGTGGCAGTGCATTGTCCAGGCTCAGGGGTTCAGTCGTTTGAGGCCGCGATGCTAGATGGAACGGAGATTGAGGAGCCAATGGCACTCCACCTGCGGCTTGAGTCACGCCGGCGGCTCCATGAGACCAGCTGGCACATTCTGCAGGCTGCGGGAGAAGGGGTGTATGGTCTCGACGCGGACGGCATCACTACTTTTGCCAACCCTACCGCGGAAGCACTGACGGGGTGGACGGCTGAGGAGCTGATCGGAAAACCTCAGCACGGAGTCGTGCACCATTCGCATGCGGACGGAAGCTTTTATTCGCGCGAGTTATGCCCGATTTACATGGCTTTACGGGACGGTCGCACCTACCAATGTGACTCCGAAGTTTTCTGGCGCAAAGATGGCACGAGCTTTCCAGTCGCTTATACGAGCACGCCGATTCTGCATGACGGCCGTCCTGTGGGAGCCGTTGTTCTATTCCAGGATATTTCCGACAGGAAACGGCGGGAAGAATGGGACAAAGCCAAAAACGCTATTTTTCTCGCGATTACCGGTTACGTTGCACTTGAGGCTACTCTCGCTATGGCAGCAAGAGCTTTCGTTGCGCTGGAGCCTTGCCGCTCGATCGCCTTTTTTCTGCGCACAGGTCCCGGTCTGCGATTGCTGGCCAAGGCCGATGTCCCGGGCCTGCAACAGCACTTTACGTCCGACCCGGAGGAAGGGATGGATGGACCGATGGAAGGGGTTTGCATCCGTGCTGCCGAAGAAAGGCGAGAAATTCTTTTAAAGCACTGCGCGGGCAAACACGAGACAGGCCGATGCGAGGAGGCGAACGAAACCTGCTCGAACCAGCTGCTCGCAAGGCCCCTTGTATCCGGTTCGGGTCAGGTGCTTGGTGTCGTGGCGATCCTGGACAGTGGAGGGGAGCCGCTGGAGCCTGATCAAGAATCGTTCGGCAGCGTTTGCGATCTGGTCAGGCTGGCCATTGAACACGCCCAACTCCATGCCGAGCTGGTGCGTCAATCGCAATACGATCACCTGACCGGCCTGCCGAACCGCCTGCTGCTGGAGGACCGGCTGGAGCAAGCGATCCTGCAGGCGAAGCGGCACGGCCGGCAGGTTGGCGTCTGCTTCCTCGATCTGGACCGCTTCAAGCAGATCAACGATGCGCTGGGCCACAGCGCCGGCGACTCATTTTTGCAGCACGTCGCGGCTTTGCTGTCCAAAAATGTGCGAGAGATCGACACGGTAGCCCGGCAGGGGGGCGATGAGTTCATCCTGATTTTGCCCGACCTGGGTGGAGAAACAGAGGCCAAGCAGATCTGCGCCCGCATTTTGTCGTGCTTGCGGGAGCGAGTCCTGGTCGGGAAGCACACACTTGCACCTTCAGCCAGCATCGGCATCAGCATGTATCCGGCTGACGGAGAGTCCGGTCCTGTTCTGCTTCAGAATGCCGATACAGCCTTGTACGCAGCGAAGCGCTCGGGCAAGGACAGGGCGCACCAGTATGAGTCCAAGCTTGGGGCCAAGGTGCAGCGAGATGTTGAACTGGGAAATGCACTGCGTTTTGCCCTCGAGCGAAACCAGTTCAGCGTGGTGTATCAGCCGCTATACACCATGGACAGGCAGGTAAAGGGGTTCGAGGCGCTGCTGCGATGGAACCATCCCGAGCTTGGGCCGGTCAGCCCTGGACAGTTTATTCCTTTGGCTGAGGAGACCGGGCTGATTGTCGCTATCGGGGAGTGGGCACTTGGCGAGGCTTGCCGGCAGGCGAAGGAGTGGAACACCGGCTCCCCGCATCCGGTCATGGTGTTCGTCAATGTGTCCGGAGTCCAGCTGAACCGGCCGGATTTTCCCGAGATCGTCGCTCGCGCTCTCAGCCGGAGCGGGTTAGCGCCTCAACTGCTGGAGCTGGAAGTAACGGAAAGCTGGATTGTCGCGGACCCCCAGGCAGCCTCGATGCGGCTGCGGAGCCTTCGCGATTTCGGAATAGGGGTCGGCATCGATGATTTCGGCACCGGCCAGTCCTCCTTCAGCCTCCTGCAGCAACTGCCGATCGATACCCTCAAGATCGATCAGTCCTTTATCGCCCGCCTGGATGGGAGTGTGACAGGCTCGGCCATTGTTCGCGCCATTATCGACCTGGCGAAACAGCTGGGCTTGCAGACCGTTGCCGAAGGGGTGGAGACGGGCCAACAGTACGAGGAGCTCCGAGGCACACAATGTGGGCTGCTGCAAGGGTATCTTTTTGCAAAACCGCTGCTGCCTGAAGCGGCGGGGCTGCTTTTGCCTCCGAAGGTGGGTGTGTTTCCGGAAGTGAAGGAGGTGCGATCGCAGCCCCGGTCGAGAACGGCAACGGGAGTGGAAACGTAGTTTGGAAACACAGTCTGGAGGGTCGGCGGAAAGCGAACTCCAGGTGCTTGCACCATGCAGGGCATGGACTTTGGTTTGTGAACGTGGATTCATTTGACAAAGACGCTGGAGGGGTCCACTCTGGGCTGGCATTCGTACCGGATCGAGAGGGCAAGACGGCTATGAGGTGCGGAAGGTTGGTTGGACGACAGTTTCAAACCTGAATTTTGTTGCTGGGACCAAGGCTGGTCTACCCCGAATTACGTGGGCTTTTCCGTTCCAAGAACCACTATTCACGATCAGGAGTCTCGCCATGTTCAAGTTGCTGCCCCCCCCCCCTTCGTCGAGCGGTGCTTTTGCTGCTTGGTAGCGCCATTGCCGGTTTCACGTTCCCGGCTGTTGCTCAAAGTGTGGCTATCGGAACTCCGGAGTCCGGCTCGCACCCGGTACCGCTGACGGCGGAACAGTTGCAAGCGGTGCGAAGCATGACGCCGGAACAGGTACAGCGGTACCGAGTCCGCATTGAACCGACACTGAAAAAGCTACGGGATAAAGCGGCGGCCTCGCAGCACAAGAATGTTGCCGGTCCAAAATGGCAGGATTTGATTTCCGGCAAGGTGAACGCGCATGCAGTTTCTATTTCGAGTTCAGATGACGCAGTGTCTTACAGCTTCACAGACATAAGCGGAGAATCGAAGGCGGTCAAGCCGGCGTTTGTTTTCAAAGAGCAAGACATAGCTGCCGCAAATCAAGCCGAGCCCGCTCGCGCACTATCCAATTCACCGGCTGCAGCTCCGTCGTTTACGCCGTGTTTTCCGATCACCGCGTGCGCTCCGAATCCACCGTGTTTACCAGGTCAGTGCTGCAACGGTGGATGCCCTCCTATTTATCATCCTGGCGGAGACGATGGCGATTTAGACGGGCTTCCCGACAGTTTCGAAGGTCAGGTTGCGGATAACTTTACGCCGTTTTACGGAGTATCAGCCGGGGATCAGCAACAGTTCGCCAGGTTCGGCGATTATGTGCCGGTCACTGTAACTTCTCTGATCGGGACTGTCCCGCCATTCAGTCATTTTCGAGTGCAGCCGCTGGGGTTGACGACAGACGCAAGCGGCAATTCGATCTATGCTCTTCGCATAGATTACTTAACATTATGGAACGGGGATGGTGGGTTGGTAGGAGGTGGAGGCGCGTGCCTCTACTCCTATGTGGGAATAGATGAGGCCGTGCAACAGTTGACCGGGCACTATTTCGATGCCGAGCGCTCCGGCGTGTTTGTCACGGCTCCTGCCGTAAACGGGGGTTACAATCCCGATCCAAACGCATACAGCCTCAATGTGCTGTACACGGCGGCTCACGAAGGAACGTTCTTCGACCAAAGTATGTATTTCGGGTACTCGCCTGCCGTGCCGGCAGGCAACCACCCCAGTCTAGATCTATCGTTGTCGAAACACAGCACGTATAACTTCAACCCGGACTTTTTCCCTGTTACGCCGCAATGGTTTATCGATTCGTACAATCTCGGCATAAATATTGCTCACGACAATGGCGAAATAGATGACAACGAGTACTTCTTCTCGCTCGCGGTCGGCAACGACGTTTTCTTTGGGTGCATTGTGGAGCGCTTCTATGATCAAGGCGGTGCGTATGCGGCGGGCAGAATCAACGTTGGAGAGCCTGCACATCCGATCAATGGAAGCACCTTTATTCAGGATGATTCCGCGCAAGCGCTAAATCTGACGGATAAGCTCACAACACCGCTGTTCAACTTTTGATTTTCAGGTGCGGAGTGCCTCGCCTTCTTATGGCGCGGCGCTCCGCAGGTTTAAATGAGGCTTGAAAACGATGAAAAAGTTCTCAGCGGGTTTTATGGTTTTGCTGATCCTCTTGGACTCACCCCTGAGGGGAGCCGCGCAAACCGCTTCCGGCTTTCTCGCGAAGCGAGAACCCAAGGGATTGTTTGCGGAGGTTTCCGGGAGAAGAGATACCGATGCTTTTGCTCGAGTCGGAGGGGAACGCTTAGAGAGAGTAGTTTCCGTTGTTCGCGGTGATGCCGAAACGGCGTCGACCGAGGTACGGACTCTCCTGTCCACCGGAGATGCCGACCCGGCGCCCCAAGCGGGTCCCACAAGCACGCAAGGGCCGACCCGGCGCCGGAAGCACCTTGTACGCAACTTAGTAATTATTTTCGCGCTTGGGGCGGCACTGCTTATTGCGTTGGCAGCCGCGGATCGACGGTAGATGCCTGTCAATCAGAAGGGAGGAGTTGCAGTGAAGCAATGGATGGGGCCGGCGGGGGTTCTGGTTGTGGTGCTCGGCGTATCGGGATGCGGGGCGACGGCGACAGGTCCGGGTAGCGCGGTGAGCGCAGCGGCCCCGATGCCGGTTACGGCGGCGGCCTGCTCGGAGGCGATTACGGGAGCGATGCGGGACTTTTTGACGGGCGTGCCGGTGGCGCGAGGCCTGGCGGTGCTGGAG
>CAXTWG010000039.1:0-22379 GCA_964247895.1 uncultured Acidobacteriaceae bacterium | reverse complement strand
GCCCACCGGTGCGCCAACCGCAGCGCCTTCGCGATTGAAGTTCGGCTCCTCGCCTTCTTCGCCTTCATCGGTACCGTCGAAGTCGTCGAACTCTTCCCCGCCTTCGATGGTGATGGTGCTGTCATTATTGGCGGGCTGGGCCTCCTCACGAGAGGAGCGCACTGGGAGCGGCGCCTGGGCGCGCTCCGTGTGCGAGCCTTCCGCCTGGAGCGGCAGGCCAAGCTTTTCGCGCTGTTCCTTGAGCAGAGCTTTGCGGGAGAGCTTGATGCGATTGCCGTCCATACCGAGTACTTTGACCAGAACCTGATCGCCTTCCTTCAGCTCGTCCTTTACCTCCTTGACGCGGTGTTCCGCGATCTCGGAAACATGAAGCAAGCCGTCGGTTCCGGGAAAGATTTCGACAAACGCGCCGAACTCCGCGAGCCGGACGACCTTGCCGAGATAGGTCTTGCCGACCTCGGGTACGGCAGTCAGGTTGTTGATGATCTCGAGCGCTTTAGCGAGGCCGTCGGCATCGCTTGAGGCCACGTTGACCCGACCCGTGTCCTCGACATCGATCTTGACACCGGTCTGCTCGATGATGCCGCGAATCACCTTGCCGCCCGGCCCGATCAGGTCGCGAATCTTGTCTACAGGAATCTGCAGCGTCTTGATCTGCGGCGCGTGCTTGCTTTGCACCGTCCGCGCCGAAGCCAAGTGCGCGTCCATGGTGTCGAGCAGGAACAACCGTCCACGGCGGGCCTGCTCCATCGCTTCGCGCATGATGGCCGTGGTGATGCCGCCGATCTTGATGTCCATCTGGAGCGCGGTAATGCCCTCGCGGGTGCCCGCGACCTTAAAATCCATGTCGCCGTAGTGATCTTCCGCGCCCGCGATGTCGGTTAGGATGGCGTAATCCTCACCCTCCTTCACCAAGCCCATCGCAATGCCGGCAACCGAGCCTTTCAGCTGGATGCCCGCGTCCATCAGCGCGAGGGACGCGCCGCAGACCGAGGCCATGGAGGACGAGCCATTCGACTCCAGAATGTCCGACACGATCCGGTATGCGTATGGGGAGTCGGCTTCGGAGGGCAGTACTGCGGCAATTGCCCGCTCGGCCAACGCGCCGTGGCCTACTTCGCGGCGTCCCGTGCCGGTCATGCGACCTGTTTCCCCGACCGAGAACGGTGGGAAATTGTAGTGCAGCATGAACTTCTTCTTTTGCTCGCCTTCAAAGGTTTCCAGCCGCTGGGCGTCATCGCCGGTGCCGAGCGTGCAGGTGACGAGCGCCTGCGTTTCACCGCGGGTAAACAATGCTGAGCCATGGGTGCGCGGCAGAACGGAGGTTTCAATCGAAATCGGCCGGATCTGGTCAAACGCGCGCCGGTCGGGCCGGATGCGATCCTTTGTCACCTGCCGGCGGAAGATCTGCTCGCGCAGGAGCTCGTAGTAGTGCGAGAGCTTTTTCCTGGCCGCGCCCTGTTCGCCGTCGGGCAGCTGCTTGATCTCGGCCTGGAGCTCGTCCTTGATGGACTTTACAAGCGCATAGCTTTCCGTCTTTGCATGCTTCGCGGTGTCGAGCGCGTCCTTGAGGCGGTCGCCCACCTTGGACTGAAGCTGCTCGAAGTACGCCGTATCATGCTCTATCGCGCCGAGCTGCCGTTTCGGTTTGCCGGCGAGTGAGACCAGTTCGTTGATCTTCGCGACGATCTTCTTGATTTCGATATGCGCGAAGTCGATCGCGCCAAGCACGACTTCTTCGGTGACGCCGGTCGCGCCCGACTCGATCATGACAATGCCATCGGCTGTGCCGACGACGGTGATGTTGACCGTGCTTTCCTTGCGCTCGGCATAGGTTGGATTGATGACATACTCGCCGTTTACGTGACCCACGCGGACCGCGCCTACCGGGCCGTTGAACGGAATATCAGAAAGCGCGAGCGCGGCCGAGGCGGCGTTGATGCCGACGATGTCCGGGTCGTTTTCCTTGTCAGCGGAAAACACCAGCGCAATTACCTGAGTCTCATTCCGGAAGTTTTCCGGAAAAAGCGGTCGGATGGGCCGGTCAATCTGGCGCGAGGTCAAAATTTCCTTTTCGCTGGGGCGTCCTTCGCGCTTAATAAAGCCGCCGGGGATGCGTCCGCCCGCATAGGCATACTCACGGTAGTCAACCGTGAGGGGGAAGAAATCGATGCCCTCTTTCGGCTCAGGGGAAGCGACAGCAGTAGCGAGAACGATGGAGTCGCCCTGCGAGACGAGCGCGGCGCCGGGAGCCTGTTTGGCCATGCGGCCTGTTTCAAAGGTAAGCCGCTTGCCGCCGGCAAGTTCGACAATCACTTCTTGTTTCATGGGAACCTCAGTTCAGGGGTAGGTGCGGGAGGGCGGCTAAGATGCCGGGCTCAGGACCGCGAGAGTGGGTGCGGGAGCGTGGCGACGGCGGGAGCGTCTCCCCAGAAGCATTGCTCGGAGAAGAACCGAGCTCCTACCGCTCGTCGCGTTCGTAATTTGATGCGTGAGCTACTTGCGGATGCCCAGCTTGCCGATGACTACGCGGTAGCGGTCGGTATCGTTCGCTTTCAGGTAATCCAGGAGACGGCGGCGCTTCGAGACCAGCATAAGCAGGCCGCGGCGCGAACTGTGGTCCTTGGCATGAGTGTTGAAATGTTGGGTCAGCTCGCCAATGCGCTCGCTCAAAATGGCGATCTGCACTTCGGGGCTGCCTGTGTCGCTTTCATGGGTCCGAAAGCGGGAGATAATATCAGTTTTCTTGGCGGCTGCCAGCACGGCGTTCCGTTGCTCCTCTAGCTTGTTTGGGTTGTGTCCACTGTCCTAAGTGTATGAGGCAGGATACCATGGCGCGCCCGGCATCAGAGCCGGTATGCAGGATGCGGGACAGACGAAGCGGGTGGACGGGCGGGAAAAGGTGACAGGGGCGGCGCGCTATGCAGGCGATATCCATTTGCCCGGAATGGTGCACGCGGCGCTGGTGCAAGCACCGGTGGCGCATGCGTGGATAGTTTCCATCGACGCGAACGCCGCCCGGCAAGCGCCGGGGGTGCTGGCGCTATTCACGGACGCCTGCTTCGGTCCGGAGCTCCCTGCAATCCAGCCGCCGCCCGAAAAATTTTCGGCGGACTTTCCCGCAGAAAGACGCGCGCCTCTTTCGGATCGGGTGATCCACTACGCCGGGCAGCATGTGGCGCTGGTCGTGGCAACGACTCTGGAGCAAGCGACCGAGGCCGCAAAGCTGGTGCGCGTGGAGTATGAAGTGCTTGCCGCCTCTAACCTGATGCTGCGGGCAGCGCTGCCGGGGACCTATAAGGCAGACCACTTCGCGACCAACACACAGGAAGAGCTGAACAGCACGCGCGGCGATCGTCCCACAGCAGCTTTCGCGCTGGTTGAGTCGGCGTTTCACACGCCCGTGGTCCACCACAATCCCATGGAGCCCTCGGCGACCGTGGCGGTATGGGACGGGGACACGCTCACGCTGCATGATTCGACTCGCTGGGTGAAAGGCAGCCAACATGTGCTCGCACACATGCTGGGCCTCCCGGAGGAGAAGGTGCGCGTGCTGGCGCCCTTTATAGGCGGCGCGTTCGGGTCCAAGGGTTTCCTGTGGCAGCATGTGGCGCTCGTGGCGCAAGCTGCACGGGTGCTCGAGCGGCCGGTCAAGCTGGTATTGACGCGCGCGGAAATGTTCACCTCCGTCGGCCACCGCCCGGAAACTCTCCAGCAGGTCTCGCTCATGACGCAGGGGGACGGCAAGCTGACCGGGGTGGAGCACCATACAATTTCCGCAACCTCGACGGTCGCGCATTTTGTCGAGCCCTGTGGGCTCACCTCCAGCAACCTGTATCGAACGCCGCATGCAGCAATCACGCAGCTGGTCGCGCCCCTGCACCGGTCGACGCCCTGTTTCATGCGCGCTCCCGGTGAGGCTCCCGGCATGTTCGCGCTCGAAGTCGCCATGGATGAGCTCGCCGAGCGGCTCGGGATGGACCCCGTCGAACTACGGCGGCGCAACGAAGCCGAATGCGACCTGCAGGAGAATAAACCTTGGAGCAGCCGCCACCTGCTCGAGTGTTTTGAGCGCGGCGCGGCTCTCTTCGGCTGGGCTCACCGCGAAGGACGTCCAGGATCTATGCGCAGCGGCCGCAAGCGCTTGGGCTGGGGCATGGCCACCGCAGCCTACCCCGCGCGGCGCTCGGAGGCAAGCGTGCGCGGAATAATGCGGGCCGACGGCACGGCTGTATTCTCAGCGGCAACGCAGGCCATTGGCACCGGCGTCGCGACGGTAATGCGGCAGGTCGCGGCAGATGCCCTAGGATGGCCGCTGGAGCGGGTGCGGTTCGAGCTGGGAGACTCCCAATTGCCGAAAGCGCCGGTGACCGGGGCCTCGCAAACCACGGCGACCCTTGCCCCTGCGGTGGAGGCGGCGGCGCGCGCGTTGCGGGCGGCTTTGTGCGAGATGGGAGGCGGGAAGTTGGGACTCGCGCCGGATGCGGTCCGTTTGGAAAACGGCAAGATCCAGGGGAGCGGACGGGCTGTGGACCTTTCTGCGTTGCTCGAGGAGCTTCCGGACAAGGAGCTTTCACGGGAAGCCCATGAAGAGCTTACGCCGGAGTCCAAAGAGCGGCACACCTTTCACTCCTTCGGAGCGCACTTTTGCGAAGTGCTTTGGGATGCGGATGCGGCGGAGTTACGCGTGACCCGCTGGGTCTCTGTGTTGGACTGCGGACGTGTGTTGAACCCGGTAACCGCCCGTTCGCAGATCCAGGGCGCTGTGCTGTTCGGGCTTGGCATGGCGCTGATGGAGGAAACGCACTACGACCCGCGCACAGGCGCTCCGGTGAATCCGAACTTGGCCGAATATCACTTGGTGACCGCAGCGGATATCCCGGAGTTCACAGTCGAATTTGTTGAGCATGCCGATCTCGCTTTCAACCCTTTCGGCGTCCGAGGACTGGGAGAGATTGGAATCACCGGTGCGCCGGCGGCGGTTGCTAATGCCGTATACCATGCAACCGGGGCTCGCATGCATAGTTTGCCGCTCACGCCGGATCGCATCTTCCTGGCCCGGCAGACGTGAGAAAGGGCCGCCTAAGCGGCCTTTCCTTAAGGCAGAACCACACTAGAACAGCTGGAAGTTAACCTCGATATTGATCTCAACCGGCACCGGTTTGTTCTCCTTCGTCGCAGGGCGGAACTTGTACTGCCGAACGGCTTCGAGTGCTTTTTCGTCGAGCCCCAGACCGAGGTGGCGAACGATGCGGATGTGCTGGGGCTGCCCCTGCGCATCAACGATGATCGATAGCACGACTACACCCTGATATTTCTGCCTCCGTGCCTCATCGGAGAACTCGGGGTCCACCGAGTAGATCAGCTTCGGCGAGGAGATGCCGCCGCCCGGGCGGTACACACCTCCGCCCGTGCCCCCATCCGAGCCCGGCCCAAGCCCTGTCCCCGAGCCGATCCCAAGCCCGCCGCCATGGCCGGTCCCAATGCCCGATCCGCCACCCGAGCCCGCCGAGAGCGTGGCGTTCGGCGCTTGCGGGATACCCACATTGGGTAGGTTTGTGTCCGGCATCTTCATATCCGGCATTTTGATCGCCGCCGGAACAGGCAGCTTCGGGTGGTCAACCAGGAGGATCTGCGGCGGTGTGATCGGGTCCTTTTTAAACTCCGGCAGCTTGCCCTTGGTCGGCGGCGTAATCTCATGATTGCCGCCTCCGCCCCCGCCGCCGGCCGGCTTGACCGACGGCGCCTTGGGCAGATAAGGAGAAATATCGAGTGGCGTGATCACAGCCTGCTTCACCAGCACGGGCTGCTTCTTCGGCCATAAAAACAGGAGCAGTGCCAGCGCGACATAAAACAGGATCGCTAGTCCGCTTGAAAGGGGCGAGCGCTTGTCGGCGAACGGGTCGCGCACCGCCACCGGCTGCGAGGTGAGCTCGAGCGGCGGCAGCTTTTGCGGGCGGAAAACGTCGCGGAGGTTGCCGACGAGCGACTCCCAGATGCTGCCCTCGGCGCCGACGGGCATCAGTTCGGTATGGTCCACCGACCGCGAGGTGGGTTCTACGGTTTCTTCCGGGGGCGTCAGGACCTGTTGGCTCATCGTGTGCGTATCCGTCTTTATCTCGAAAATTACCGGGCCGCGTACCACAGTATTATTGCGCGTTCAGGGCTCTCCCGTCGCGTCCGGGAGAGATAGGTAGCTCCAGTGATAGACGAGTGAAGGCCCGGGGAAGTCACCGGGCGATACAATCGAGTTTGCGTGACATACGCTCGAACGCCGGGCCCTGGGCTCGATGGAAGGACCAAACCCACACTACCCATGGCTGAAAACCCCGACCCGAGCGCCGTGCCCGAGCTCAAGAAGACGCTCACCCTGCCTGAGACCGCCTTTCCCATGAAGGCCAATTTGCCGCAAAATGAGCCCACGCGCCTTGCGCAATGGGCGGAGATGGGCTTGTACGAGCGCATCCGCGAAGCGCGCCGGGGAGCGAAGAAGTACGTCCTGCACGATGGGCCGCCCTACGCGAACGGCCCTATCCACCTGGGACACGCCCTGAACAAGTGCCTGAAAGATTTTGTAGTGAAGTCGAAAACCATGGCCGGCTACGACGCCCCTTACGTCCCCGGCTGGGACTGCCATGGCCTGCCGATCGAGATCAAGGTCGACGAGCAGCTCGGCCGCAAGAAGTTCGAAATGCCGCCGGGTGAGTTCCTCGAAGCCTGCCGGGCATATGCGCAAAAGTACGTCGACCTCCAGCGTAGCCAGTTCCAGCGCCTCGGCGTCTTTGGCGCTTGGGACAAGCCCTATCTAACCATGTCGCCCGAGTACGAATCCGCCACGCTTGCAACGTTCTACAAATTCTTCGAGCGCGGCTTTGTTTATAAGGGCCTCAAGCCGGTTTACTGGTGCATCCACGACCGCACCGCCCTCGCCGATGCCGAGATCGAGTACGAGATGCATACCTCGCCGAGCGTGTATGTACGTTACCGGCTCACGAGCAGCCTCGCCGGAATCGCGGGCGAGAACGTTTGGGCGATCATCTGGACCACCACCCCCTGGACCCTGCCCGCGTCGCTCGCCATTGCCTTTAACCCGGAGCTCGACTATGTAGCCCTGCGCACAGCCTCGGGCGACATCTATATAGTTGCCGCCGCGCTCGCGGAGAGTGTCCGCGAAGCCTGCGCGCTCGGCGAGCTTTCCGAGGTCGCCCGCTTTTCCGGTTCCGTTTTAGATCGAGCAACGTTCCAACATCCGTTTCTCGACCGCTCGATCCTCGGTGTCCTTGCCGACTACGTCACTACCGACCAGGGCACCGGCGCCGTCCACACCGCCCCCGCCCACGGCGCGGACGACTTCCAGACCGGCGTCCGCTACGGCCTTTCCGCCGAGTGCAACGTCGATAATGCCGGCCGCCTCCGTAACGGGGTCGCCGCCTGGGAAGGCAAGACCGTCTTCCAGGCCAACCCGGACATCATCGAGCACTTGCGCGCGCATGGCGCTCTGCTTGGCCAGGCTGACATCTACCACTCCTACCCACACTGCTGGCGTTGCCATAAACCCGTCATCTTTCGCGCGACCGAGCAGTGGTTCATCGGCATGGAAACCGCCATGCCCTACGCGACATCGGGGGACGAGGAAGATGAGGGCGACCGCACCTTCCGCGAGCGCGCCCTTCAACAGATTCGCGAAAACATCCAGTGGGATCCAAAGTGGGGCGAGGAGCGCATCGCCAACATGGTCGCCACCCGGCCTGACTGGTGCATCTCCCGCCAGCGGGTCTGGGGCGTGCCTATCGCGGTCTTCCTGTGCGGCACCTGCCATGAGCCCTTGCGTGACCGCGCCGTCAACGCGCGCATCGTCGAGCTCGTCCGCGAGGGCGGCGCGGCCGCCTGGCACACCCACTCGGTTGAAGACCTGCTTGGAGCCCGGCCCTGCCCACGCTGCGGCGCAACCGGACGCTGGGAGAAGGAAGCGGACATCCTCGATGTCTGGTTCGACTCCGGCTCCTCCTGGCGCGCGGTGCTCGACGAAGATGCCGCCCTCGACACCCCCGCGGACCTCTATTTCGAGGGCGGCGACCAGTACCGGGGCTGGTTCCATACCTCCCTGCTGACCTCCGTCGGCACCAGCGAGGACGGGGAGTCGCCCTACCGCAAGGTCGCCACCAGCGGCTGGACCCTGGACGAGCAGGGCCGGGCGATGTCGAAGTCGCTCGGCAATGGGGTCGACCCGGTCGATGTTTCGAACCGCATGGGCGCGGAGATCGTCCGCCTGTGGGTGGCGTCGGTCGACTTTCGGGAGGACGTCGCCGCCAGCGAAAACCTGATGGCCCGCGTCGCCGACAACTACCGCAAACTGCGCAATACCTTTCGCTTCCTGCTCGGCAACCTCGCCGGGTTCATCCCTTCAGACCACGCCGTCGCCGATGCAGAGCTGCTTCCGCTCGACCGCTACATGCTCGCCCGCACCCGCGCGCTCGTCGAGCAGGTTACCGCCTGGTACGACAAGATGGAGTTCCACCGCGTTTACCACGCCGTCAACGAGTTCTGCATCGTCGAGCTGAGCGCCCTCTACCTCGATGTCCTCAAGGACCGGATGTACACACTCGCGCCGTCGAGCCTTGAACGCCGCTCCGCCCAAACCGCGCTGTGGCGCATCGCTGAAGCGCTGGTCCGCCTTGTCGCGCCCGTGCTCAGCTTTACCGCGGAGGAGATCTGGGGCTACCTGCCGGAGATCGCCGGGCGCGAGGCGAGTGTGCATCTGGCTCGGTTTCCCGAGGCTACGAACCTTACCGTGCACGAGCAGTCGGAAACGTGGGAAACGATCTTCATGGTTCGCGACGAAGTGCTGCGGAGCTTAGAAGAGGCTCGCAAAGCCAAGCGCATCGGCAAGGGTCTGGAAGCGCAGGTCCGGATCACCGTTCCGGGCGAGTCGCTTCAAAGGATGAACGGCCACAGCGCTTCGCTCAAAGAGCTGTTCAATGTTTCTCAGGTCAAATTTGAAGTCGGCAGCGCGTTGCGCGTTGACACGCTTCCGGCCGACGGCCAAAAGTGCAATCGCTGCTGGAACTACCGCACTGACATCGCCCCCTTCGGTCCATGGCCCGATGTCTGCGGCCGCTGTGCCGAGGCTCTCGACGCCATGGGCTACTCCCGCGCCACCGGTGAGCGGGTGACCGCCTAGATGGCCACTTTTCCTACCCGGTACGAATACAAGTGGCGGCCCGCGCGCAAAAAACGCGACTGGCGTCCCTTGCTTTTCCTCGTCTCCCTCGCCGTCATCGTCCTCGACCGCATCACCAAGCTCTGGATCCAAAAACATATCGCCGAAGGCCTCGGCATGACCGTCATCCCCGGTGTTTTCCGCCTCACCCACGTGCTCAACGAGGGAGCAGCCTTTTCGCTCTTCAACGATGCCCCCGCTAACCCGACCCGCTGGGCCCTAACCGCGTTCTCGCTCATTGCCGCCGTTATCGTCGTGGTCCTGCTCATCCGCACTGGGAAGCGTTTCTCGCTTACCGCGTTAGGCTTTGCTCTAGTTCTCGGCGGCGCGCTCGGCAATGCCTGGGACCGCATTCAGTACAAAATGGTGACCGATTTTCTCGAGGTCACGATCATCCGCTATCACTGGCCCGACTTCAATGTGGCCGACTCGGCCATCGTTGTCGGCGGCATCCTGCTCTTTTTCGGTGCTCTCTTCACGCCCCAGCGCAAGAGCGCCTAAACCGGCCTCCGTTAAGACCGTTCCTCGACAGCATGAAGCCGCTTATCGAGCCCGCTCGTCCCATCATTGAAATGCTTCAAATCCTGCTGAATGATTTCCATAGTGCGGCTGACCGCGGCAAGCTGAACGGCTATAACGTCGAACTTGCCATTCATCTCAGCCCGCAAAACATTCATCTCGCCTCGCAGGACAGCAATTTCAGCGCGATTGCTCTTTCCATTCCAGATAAAGCCGAGAACGATAAAGATAACCGGGATGGCGATTGACAGGAACAGTTGTGCGTTCGTCATGTCACAGATTATAGAGCGGCTTCTTCCTTCCCACGACGTTACCGCCGGGCTTGCCCGATAATAGAAGTTTGGCCCGCAGCCTAGCCGCGGCAGCCTCTGAGAGGGCGTTTGAACGACAAAATCACACTCCGCGGCGTGCGGGTGCACAACCTTAAAAACATCGGTTGCCACATCCCTCACGGCAAGCTCACCGTCGTCACCGGTGTTTCCGGCTCCGGTAAAAGCTCGCTCGCCTTCGATACTATTTACGCCGAAGGCCAACGCCGCTACGTCGAATCCCTTTCCGCCTACGCCCGGCAGTTCCTTGAGCGCATTGAGAAGCCCGACGCCGACCTGATCGACGGCCTTGCCCCGGCCATCGCCATCAAGCAGAAAAACACCACCCGCAATCCGCGCTCGACTGTCGCTACAGCAACGGAAATCTACGACTACATGCGCTTGCTCTACGCTCGTTGCGGCGTCGCGCACTGCCCCGTCTGCGACGGGGTCGTCAAACGCGACTCGGTCGATGAGATCGCCGCCAGGGTCCTCGCTCTTCCCGAGGGCACCCGCCTCCA
Organism: uncultured Acidobacteriaceae bacterium; assembly: GCA_964247895.1. GTDB lineage: Bacteria > Acidobacteriota > Terriglobia > Terriglobales > Acidobacteriaceae > EB88. The sequence continues at coordinate 11,811 of CAXTWG010000039.1, read as the reverse complement.
CGCTCTTTTCCCGGTAAAACCGGCGGAAACCATAAAGCCGGCACTGGAGCCGTTGTCACCCGAGCCTGCCACCCGGGTTACGCGGCGCGGCAGCTCCCAGGTCGCTTTTAAAAAAGCCGCCCTCAAAAAAACCGCGTCCCAAGCCGCCGCGGAAACCAAGCCGGGCGATCTTTCCCCCGGCCTGCGCGAGCGCCTCATGGACCTCCGCGGCCGCGGCTTCAACCGCCTTTACCAGAACGGAACCATCTACGAATTTTCAAGCCCCGAGTCGCTGCTCGCAATCCACTGGGCTGACCCCGTCTACGTTCTTGTCGACCGCATCGCCGTCTCCCCTGAAGCCCGCGCCCGCATCGTCGATGCCGCCGAAATCGGCTACCGCGAAACAGGCGAAATTCTCTACGAAATCGTCCGGCGCGGCGAAAGCGAGGCTCCGCCTGAGCGCCTCCGCTTTTCCCTTTCCTTCGAGTGCAAACACTGTCACCGCGTCTACTCTGAGCCCGAGCCGCGCCTGTTTTCCTTCAACAACCCCTTCGGCGCTTGCCCTCGCTGCCAGGGATTCGGCAACACCATCGACTTCGACCTCGACTTGATCCTGCCGGACAAGAACAAATCCATTGAACAGGGCTTGGTCGATCCTTGGACTCGCCCCAAGTACACCGCCTACCAGACCGAGCTCAAGCGCACCGCCAAACAACATGGCATCCCCACCGACCTGCCCTGGTACGACCTCACGCCCGACCAGCAAGCATTCATCCTCGATGGGCATGGCGACTTTCTTGGCGTCCACCGCTTTTTCGCGCTCTTGGACACAAAAAAATACAAGCTCCACGTCCGCGTCATGCTTTCAAAGTATCGCGGCTACGCTTCCTGCCCGGAGTGCAAGGGCCAGCGCCTTCGCGCTGAAGCCCGTGCCGTGCGCATCGGAAGCGAAAATGGGGGCCGCAATATCTGCGAGGCCGCCGCGCTTACCATCGGCGCGGCACATAGCTTCTTCGCCGGGCTCGAGCTTACCCCCATGCAATCCGAGATTGCCGGATCTATTCTCAAGGAAGTCCAGCAGCGCCTCCGCTTTCTCGATGCGGTCGGCCTCGACTATCTGACGCTGGATCGTTTGGCCTCAACCTTGAGCGGCGGCGAAGCCCAGCGTATCCAGCTTGCGACTTCCCTCGGCTCGCAGCTCGTCGGCGCTCTTTATGTGCTCGACGAGCCCTCCATCGGCCTCCATAGCCGGGACACGGAAAAGCTTATCCGCATTCTCCATGCGCTGCGCGACCTCGGCAATACGATTCTCGTCGTCGAGCACGACCCGGACGTCATCGCCGCGGCGGACTATCTGCTCGACATGGGCCCGGGCGCGGGTGAGTTCGGCGGGCGCATTCTCGCGGCCGGCACCGTCGACGAGGTTTCTCGCGAACCTGACTCCATCACGGGACGTTACCTGAGCGGAGCGCTCACCATTCCCATCCCCTCAAAGCGCCGCACCGTCCCTGCGCCCTCCAGCAAAGACTGGCTGCGGCTCACCGGCGCCCGCGCCAACAATCTCAAGGGCGTCGACTTGGAAATCCCGCTTAACACCCTTTGCTGCATTACCGGCGTGAGCGGGTCCGGCAAATCCACCCTCGTCCACGCTGTGCTTTATAAAGCCGTTGCTCATGCGCTAGGCGAGCCCGACGGAGGCGACCCGGCGAAGCTTTTTCGGCGCCTTGAAAATGCTGATCGCCTAAACGGGATCGTCCTTGTCGACCAGAACCCCATCGGCCGCACCCCTCGGTCCAACCCGGTGACCTACATCAAGGCTTTCGACGCCATGCGCGAGCTCTTCGCCGCCCAGCCGGAGGCCGAGCGCCGCGGCTACGGGGCCGGCATGTTCTCCTTCAACGTCCCCGGCGGCCGCTGCGAAGTCTGCGACGGCGACGGTACAGTGACCGTCGAAATGCAATTCCTCGCCGATGTCGAGCTCCCGTGTGAGGAGTGCAGCGGCACCCGTTACAAATCGAGCGTGCTTGAGGTGCGCTACAAAGGCCGCAACATCCACGAGGTCCTCGGCATGACGGTCAAGGAGGCTCTGCGTTTCCTCGCCGGCAACCTAAAAATCGTCGACAAGCTCGCCGTCCTCGACGAGGTCGGCCTCGGCTATGTCCGTCTCGGTCAGTCCGCCACCACGCTCTCCGGCGGCGAAGCCCAGCGGGTGAAGCTTGCCGCTCACCTCGCCACTGCCCGCACGGCGCCGAAGAAAGGCGGAAGCCGGACGTTGTACATCCTGGACGAGCCGACAACTGGCCTCCACTTTGACGACGTCAACAAACTCCTGCTCGCCTTTCGCAAGCTGATCGATGGCGGCGGCTCGCTCGTGGTGATCGAGCACAACCTGGATGTCATCAAGTCGGCGGACTGGGTTATCGACATGGGTCCGGAAGGCGGCTCGGGCGGCGGGGAGGTCGTTGCCGTCGGCACCCCGGAGGAGATTGCGGAGTGTCCTCAGTCCTACACCGGGCATTGGCTGCGCGGGGTGCTTGCGTTAAGCAGCGCAGAAGTGGTGGCCTAAATGTCCCGGCTGCTCTGGGTATTGGGGCTGCTTGCAGGGTCGTTTTCTGCGCTGGCGCAAAACAGCACTCTGCCGCCGGGCACAAGCGGCAACGAGCCCCCAACCGCCGTGCATGAGGCCAGCCCGCTGAACCTGGCGGAGAGCAAGCTCGAAACGGAAGACTACGCCGGGGCGCGCGCTCTTTTGCTGCCCTATGTTTCTGCGCATCCCACCGATGCGCGGGCCCTTTACGACTTGGGATACGCCGAGGATGCTTCCGGGAATGCGTCCGAGGCCGAAGGGAGCTACCGCAAGGCAGTCGACGTAAATCCCACGCAATTTGAGGCGCATGCGGCGCTCGGCCGCCTGCTGGCCAGGGCCGGCAAGACTGCCGACGCGGCGAAAGAGCTGGAAACAGCCGCCAGACTCACCCCCAATCCCCCCAACCCTGAAGCCGAAGCGCAGAGCAACCGCACCCTCGCCCGGTTGCTCGAGCCAACGGATGCCGACCGTGCTCGCCGGGCGCTTATCGCCGCGCTCCGCACTACCCCCGAAACTCCGGAGGACACACTCCTGGCGGCTGAAATCGCCTCCCGCCTCGGCGAACCGGACGCCGCAGCCGACGCCTATGGGAGAGCACTCGCGAGCGCCCCAACGCACAGCCCGGTGCAGGGCGAAGCAGCCGCCGGTCTCGCCCACCTGCTCATCGAGGGCAAGCGCTGGGCTGAGGCCGAGCCGGTTCTGCGCAAAGCGCTTGTGGAAAATCCGACCGATCCGGCGCTGAACACCGAACTGGCCGAAGTGCTCAGCGCCGAAAACAAGCCCGCCGATGCAGTTGCGGTTCTTGAAAATCTTCATGCGGCCAAACCGGACGACGCAGGTATTGCAACCATGCTCGCTGACTTGTACACCCAAACTGGTTCTCCCGCCAAAGCCGCCCCGCTCTACGAGACAGCCTTAAAAGCGCACCCGCACGACCCGGCGTTGTTGGCCGGGCAGGGTGACGCCCTCGTACGCGCCGGGCGGTTCGGGCAAGCCATCCCGGTTCTCCAGGAGGCAACCGGGCTCGATCCGAAGAACGGCAACGCTTGGGGGAGCCTCGCCTTTGCCGCCAGCCAGACCCACCAACCCGCGCTGGTACTTCAGGCACTCGCTATGCGATCGAAAGTAATGCCTGATACCGCACCAACCTATTTCCTATCGGCCACCGCGTACGATACTCTGCACCAAACAAAGCATGCGGCCGAGCTATACCGACAGTTCCTGTCGGTAGCGGGCACAGGGTATCCGGACGAGGTGTGGCAGGCACGCCACCGCCTGGTAGCCCTCTCGAAGTAGCCGAACCGCCGCTGTAACCGGATGCACGGGGAGGTGCTCCGATGCGCATGGCCGCTGTACTCGCTTCTTCGCTACTCGTCCTTAGTTTTTGTTCCTCAACGCCTCTTTACGCAGCCGATTACCGGCCGCTCGACCCTGTCGCCCTGCAAATGCTCGCTGACAAGGCGGAGCACGCGAGCCTGCGCGAGCAGGTTTTTCTATACGCGCAACTGGTGCGCGGCACCACAGAGCTGGCCCAACAGAAGCTGATCGGCGGGGACAGCCAGGCCGCAACAACCGCGCTTCAATCGGTCGAGCTTTATGCCGCCGCCCTGGACCAGGCCCTCGCCCACGACGCGAAAAAACTCAAGGACGCCGAAATCCTCCTGCGCGAAAGCGCTTTCCGGATGAAAGCCGCCATGCTCGCCTCTTCGCTCGACGACCGGCCGGCCATGGCCTCGGCCTTGAGCAAGATCAACGCGGCAGAAACCAGGGTTATGGGCGCGGTCTTCGCGAAGTAATCTCGAGGTGGAACACCCTTCTCACCATGTCGCTTGAGGCTTGCAAACAGGCCGCCATCCCGCTGCTGTACTCAAACTCCGACCGGCCTGGAGTCGGATCCGCCATGGCAGTGAGCGTAAAGGGTCCTGTAATCCGGGGGCGGCACTGGCAGTGGCTGCGGCATTTGCCCCTCAGTCCGCCGCCGGGTGTTTTCGCTGGAGCGTTATTTCTCCGGCTCGGGCATTGAAACCGCTACGGTTAGGACGCAGACCGGCGCGCAGACTACAAAACAGTGCCGAAACCCTCTGTTCAGTCGTATGAAACGGTTTGGCTGATTGCAGGCTGGCCGTCCTGTTTGAACTGAATGTTGGGCAGCTCCTCCACCACCCGTCGTAGCGCCTGCTCCCACCGGCTGTGAATCAGGTCCAGCTCACTGTCATTCGCGGTAAACCGCCGGTACTCCTCCAGGCGCAGAGCCCCGCGCCGGTACTGCACCAGCTCGACCGGCGGCCCCACAGTCACGTTGGAGCGCATGGTGGCGTCCATGCTGAGCAGCGCGTATTTCGACGCGGCATCGAGCGATGTGGTGCGGGCATCGATACCGCGGTCGAGAATGGGCCGTCCATACTTCACCTCGCCAATCTGGAGGTAAGGCGAATCCTCGGTCGCGCAGATGGGATTGCCTTGCGGGTAGATGAGATAAAGCTCCGGCTCGCCCCCGGCCACCTCGCCGCCGAGCAGCAGGTGAATGTTGAAGGAGTAATCATCCTTCGCAAGCGCGTCCCGGTCGATATCCGACACCCGGCGGACGCAAGCCCCCACCGCGCGCGCCGCCTCATACATGTTCGCCGCCGCAGCGAGCCCCTCGCCGCGGCGAAACTCCTCGCCGATCAACGCCAGCACCGACTGCGTGATCGACAGACTGCCGCTCGTCAGGATCACGAACGCGCGTTCGCCCGGCGTCACAAATGTATGCAGCTTGCGGCAGATATTCACCTGGTCGTAGCCGGCGTTGGTGCGGGAGTCCGAGGCCATCACAAGCCCCTCGTGCGTCTTGATGCCGAGGCAGTAAGTCATCTACGTTCCTTCGAGCCGGTTGCTGTTAAAGTCTTAGCACATCGCGGGATGTACCAATCTGTATCCCGTAGGAGGGCTTTCCAGTGCATCTCCGCCTCGGCTATGATCTGCGCTTCGACCTGCCCTCGCCTGTAGCCCTCGTTGCGCTCCTGCACGTGCACCCCTTCGTCCAGAGCAACCTGCTGCTGCCGGACACCCTCCGGACCGAACCGGCGCTCCCGGTCCGGGAGTACACCGACTCATTCGGGAACCGATGCTCACGCATCCACGCTCCTGCCGGACTTTTGCGCCTCCACAACATCACAGAAATCATCGCGCCCGACTTCGGCGACGAAGCCGGTGTGGACGCGCCGGAGATACCCGTCCAGGAGCTTCCGGATGAGGTTCTGCAGTTCCTGCTCTCGAGCCGCTACTGCGAGGTGGACCGCATGGGCGCAATCGCGCTCGACCTGTTCGGCGGCATGGCGCCGGGCTGGTCGCGGGTGCAGGCAGTGCTCGCCTACGTTCACCGCATTGTGCAGTTCGGCTACAGCTTCGCACGACCCACCAAAACAGCGCTCGACGTTTACACGGAGCGCACGGGCGTTTGCCGCGATTTCCAGCATCTGGCTATCACCCTGTGCCGCGCTTTAAACATCCCGGCCCGCTACGCAACCGGCTACCTGGGCGATTTCGGCGTTCCCCCGAGCGCCTCGCCCATGGACTTCAGCGCTTGGTTTGAGGTTTACCTGAGTGGACGCTGGTGGACCTGCGACGCCCGCCACCACCGTCCCCGCCTAGGCCGCGTACTGATGGCCACAGGTCGCGACGCTTCCGACGTGGCCCTGACCACCTCGTTCGGCATCGCCAACCTCCAGCACTTTTCCGTCATCTCCGACTGGCTCGACGAACCGAAAAACGGCCGCCCATGAGCGCCCTCGCCCAGCGCTTCGCCGACCCGTTCCTCCGCGAATACTTCCTCGACGGCGCGTACGACGAAATGTTTACGCCCGAAGGCGAAATCCGTCCCCAGTACAAGCTGCTGCTCGACACCTATCGCTCGCTTCCCAACGAGGAGCTGCTGCGCCGCAAGCACTCCGCCGATATGAGCTTTCTTACCCAGGGCATCACCTTCACCGTTTACGGCAAAAAGGAAGGCACCGAGCGCATCTTTCCCAACGACATGCTCCCGCGCATCATCACCGGCGCAGAGTGGCGCACCATCGAGCGCGGCCTTATCCAGCGCATCACAGCGCTCAACCAGTTCCTGGGCGACGTATACGGCGAGGGCAAAATCCTTAAAAGCGGCGCGGTCCCGCGGGAGATCGTGTACTCCTGCCAACATTTCCGGCGGGAAATGCGTGGCCTGCAAGTCCCGCGCAACGTATATATCGCCGTCACCGGAACCGACCTGCTGCGCTTGGCGGACGGCTCCTTCGCTGTGCTTGAGGACAACCTGCGCGTCCCGAGCGGGGTCAGCTATATGCTGTCGAGCCGCCGCGTCATGAAACGCACCTTCCCGATCATTTTTCGCGAGTACGGCGTTCGCCCCATCGAGCACTACCCCCAGGTGCTGCTGGCCAGCCTTCGTTCGCTCGCCCCCGAGGGCCGCCCCGAGCCGACTATTGTCCTCCTGACCCCCGGCGTGTACAACTCCGCCTACTTCGAGCACACCTACCTCGCCCGCCAGATGGGCGTCGAGCTAGTTGAGGGCCGCGACCTGGTTACCCACAACAACCTGGTCTATATGCGCACCACCGCCGGTCTCCGTCGGGTCGACGTCATCTACCGTCGCGTCGACGACGACTTCATCGACCCGCTCGCCTACCGAGGCGACTCCATCCTCGGCGTCGCCGGGCTGTTCAACGCCTATCGCGCCGGCAATGTTTCACTCGCCAACGCCATCGGCACCGGGCTCGCCGACGATAAAGCCCTCTACGCGTACGTTCCCGCCATCATTCGCTACTACTCCGGCGAGGAGCCCCTGCTCCAGAACGTCGAGACCTATCTCATGACCGACCCGGTGCAACGCCGACACACTCTCGCCAATCTTGACAAGCTGGTCGTCAAGGCCGTCGGTGAATCTGGCGGCTACGGCATGCTCATTGGACCGCAATCCACCGCCGCCGAACGGGAAGCCTTCGCCCGCCGCATCGAGGCCGACCCGCGCAACTACATCGCCCAGCCCACGCTCCAGTTTTCGCGCGCTCCCTGCCTCATGCACGCCGACAAGGAAGGCTCCTCCATCGAGCCGCGCCATGTCGACCTCCGCCCCTACATCCTTTACGGCGACAAAGTCTCCGTCGTCCCCGGCGGCCTCACTCGCGTCGCCCTGCCCAGGGGCTCCCTTGTCGTCAACTCCTCGCAGGGCGGCGGCAGCAAGGATACCTGGGTGCTGGATGAGTAGTGTTTCTGGAGCAAGCCGATGCTATCCCGCGTAGCCGACAGCCTTTACTGGATGAGCCGTTATCTTGAGCGCGCTGAGCACACAGTACGCATGCTCGACGTAAACTTTTCCATGACCCTCGACCGCTCGACAACTACCGACGACGCCCGCTGGCGCCGCCTGCTGCTCGCCCTCGGCAGCCCGGTCAAGAACTCGTCGGATTGGGCCGGTGACTCGCACCGGCTGCTCCGTACCTTGACCCATGACGACGCCAATGCCGCTTCGGTCCGCTCCTGCATCGCCGAAGCCCGCGAAAACGCCCGCCAGGTCCGCGAGGAAATCTCCTCCGAGCAGTGGCTCCAGCTCAACCGCCTTTATCACCTGGTGAATGAAACACCCGCGCCCGAAGATACTACCCCGCCCGAGGAGTTTCTTGCCACCGTCCTCGACGGCCTCCACCTCTTCCAGGGCGTCACCGACACAACCATGAGCCACGGCGAAGGCTGGCAGTTTATCCAGATCGGCCGCTCCGTCGAGCGCGCCTCCTCGATCGCTTCCCTGCTCTCCGTTTACGAGCTCGCCGCCCCCGCCGCCGAGCAGCAGGACGGCCCCGCCGGCTCCCACCAGTTCCTCGAGTGGGTTGGCCTTCTGCGCTCCTGCACCGCTTTTGAGGCTTATTGCTACGTGTACACCGCCGACCTGACGGAGTCTCAAATCCTCGAGTTCCTCCTGCTCAACAAGGACTTCCCGCACTCGGTCCGCTACTCCGCCGACCGCCTCCGCGAAGCTCTCCTCGCCCTTGAGCAGGAAAGCGGTCGCCTCGCCCCGCAGGAGCTTCAGCGGGTTGCCGGGCGTCTCCAGTCGGCCCTCCAGTATGTGGAGATCGCGGACGTGCTCCAGGGCGGCGTCGGCGACTATCTCCGGATGATCCTTTCCGAGTGCCGCCGTATCCACACCCTGCTCTACCGCGACTACATCCATTACTCCGTCCAAACCGCTTTGGCGATGTGAAAGCTTGCCGTAAGCTGGAAGCCAAGGAGAGACCGCATGGACATGCTTTTTCCGTTTCCAGACGATCCCTACGCGGTGCGCAGTCTTATCCTCAACCCGCCCATGACCGACGAGGAACTGGAATCCTTCTGCCTGCGCAACGACATGCTCCGCATCGAGCGGACACGAGAAGGGGAGATCACGATCATGACGCCTGCCGGCATGAAGTCCAGCGGTGGCAACTTCTACCTCGTTGCTCAGTTCAGCAAGTGGTGGGAGACTCACGAGCAGGGTTACGCCTTCGATGCAACCGGCGGCTTCTATCTTGCTGACGGCTCCATGCTGAGCCCTGACGTCGCCTACATAACACCGGAAACATTGGCGAAAGTACCCGAGGACCGGCGAGAGAAGTTTCCCTATATCTGCCCCGACTTCGTCATCGAGCTCATCTCCCAATCCGATACCCTTGCCGGTTCGAAAAAGAAGATGACACGCTGGATAGAGAACGGCGTCCAGCTAGGCTGGTTGATTCACCCGAAGAAGCGACAAGCCTTTCTCTACACGACCCCACATACAAGCCCCACCATTGTTACCGGCGGCATCCTCGAAGGAACAGGCCCTGTTGAAGGTTTCAAGCTCGACATTGACGCCTTCTGGCGGCGCTTCGCCTAAATTGAGAGAACAGACTGCATGAAGTTCTACTCCGTCCGCCACCTCACCAAATTCGTCTACAAGACCCCAGTCAGCGAGAGCGTGATGGAGACCCGCATGCACCCGCGCTCGGACTCCAACCAGCGCTGCCTTTCCTTTCAGCTCTCCGTCAGCCCCCGCTGCCGCGTTTTCTCCTACCGCGACCACCTCGGCAATAATGTTCAGCATTTCAACATCCCCGGCGAGCATGCCCAGCTTGTCATCGTCGCCGAGTCGCTCATCGAGCAGCAGGCCCTCTCCTTTGTCCCCCATTTCCTCGCCCCCTCTGCCTGGGAGGAGCTCGACGCACTCGTCGCCGAGGGCGACTACTGGGAGATGCTGCTGCCCAGCGAGTTCGCCGCTCCGACGCCAGCGCTTTTAGGCCTTGCGAAAACGTTAGACGTCCGCCGCCGCGACGACCCTCTCATGCTCGTCCGCGAGCTCAACTCCCGCCTTTACGAGTACTTCCGCTACAAGCCCCGCTCCACACGCGTCGACTCCCCCATCGACGAGGCCATTGCCTCCCGCGAGGGCGTCTGCCAAGACTTCGCCCATACCATGATCGCCCTCATCCGCACCCTGCGCATCCCCTGCCGCTACGTCTCGGGCTATCTGTACCAGCGCCCGACCGATCTCACAAACGGCCACGACCGATCGCTTCCGGACGCAACCCACGCCTGGGTCGAAGCCTTCCTGCCCCACCTGGGCTGGGTCGGCTTCGACCCCACCAACGACGCCCTGGCCCACGAGCGCCACATCCGCACGGCCCTTGGCCGCGACTACTCAGACGTTCCCCCCACGCACGGCCTATACCGCGGCCGAACCACCACCGAGCTTTCCGTCGCCGTTCAGGTCGACGCCTTCGACGAGCCCCCGGCGCTGGACCGCGAACTTCCCATCCCCGAAGACTGGTCCGTCATGGTTGAAAAAGCCCAGGCCCCACCGCCCCAAGCCTCGCCGCTCTTGGAAATCCAGCAGAAACAGCAGCAGCAGTAAGCGAATATTCGATTAAGACATATGGTTCCAGGTATGCTATCAAAAACTGCCCTGCCTATCTTCATGTTACTGACGCAAACCTCAGTATTTGGTGCGCCGCTTTTATGTGGAGGGCACGACAAGCCCAGGGGTATTGAATGGTCACAGCCCAGTCTCACAGGTTCTGAAATTGACCCCGCTGTTCTCGAAACACTCTATACAGGGTTGACTCAGGACCAGCATCGCGATCTCAACGGCATCGTCATTCTGCAAAATGGCAGGTTACTAAGCGAGCGGTATTTCAACGGAGACACTGCTTCAACCCTACACGACATCCGGTCAGCTACTAAAAGCATTACTTCCCTTCTGATGGGCATAGCCATTCAGAAAGGGCTGGTTCATAGCGTCAATGATTCCATTGCTTTGTACCTTCCGGGATTGCCTAGAGACGGAAAAGAGCAGATCACCGTGAAAGACCTGCTGAACATGCGCTCCGGGCTCGACGCAGACGATGATAATCCGGCAACAGCGGGCGATGAGGATAACCTCGACAAATCTTCAGATTGGATTCATACCACCTACGCGGTTTCAATGAAGGAGAAACCTGGCACACGCTACGACTATGCCTCCATCAATGCGTTTCTAACGGGTGCCATTATCGAAAACGTCAGCCACATGCCTCTGGATCGGTTTGCGGATGCCAACCTCTTCAAGCCTCTCGGAATTAAGAAGGAGCAGTGGCGGCATGTTCCGGTCAATCGAGTGACCGGCCAAGGCAATCTTTCAATTACGACACGGGATCTTGCCGCTCTCGGCGAACTGATGTTGAACGATGGCGCTGTGAGCGGAGAACAAACTGTGTCGCGCAACTGGGTGACCGAGGCATTGGCAAGTCAGGTCGTCAGCTCGGCCCATGACCCTTATTCGGATTTTTATGGTTATATGTGGTACACGAAAATCGAGAAGATCGGGAACATCACAGTAGAGGTACATTTTGCTAGTGGGAACGGTGGCAACAAGGTATATATCATCCCCTCGCTTCACATGGTTGTGGCGATTACCTCCAGTGCTTACAGCACGAACTACGGACAGCGGCGCTCGCAAGACATTTTGCTCAAGGTCCTGGCTGCTGCCGTCCGTTAGCTCCATAAATCCGGTGGTTTGGTGCCACACATCTCGCTTCTGAGACTTGGGTTCTTCCGAACGAAGGTTCGGAACCGCCTCCCGGACAGCACAAAGAAACGGGGTCAGCCTGAACGCAGCGAAGGACCCGCTTTCCCCTTCACCCTACCCCCACCACCCGTTAACCAACCCATAATACCATAACCGACATAAAACGCCACCCCCCCCCCGGACCGAAACAAACGGCCGA
>CAXTWG010000038.1:0-24465 GCA_964247895.1 uncultured Acidobacteriaceae bacterium | reverse complement strand
GCGTAGCCGATGCCGCCGAGGGGGGCGGGGGTGCCGAAGAAACATTGGTCGATAACCGTATGGTCGAGCCCGATGGAGTCGAACAGGTGAGCGCAACGGTAAGAGTCGAGGACGGAGATGCCCATCTTGGACATAACTTTGGCGAGGCCGCCGTTGAAGGCTTTGAGCAGGTTCGCTTCGCCGTTTTCGGGGCCGGCGGCACGGGCGGACTCAAGCGCGAGCCAGGGGCAGGCTGCGCCCGCACCCATGCCGAGCAGCACAGCGAGATGGTGGACATCACGGCAGTCGCCTGCTTCGACGGCAAGGCCGGCGCGGGTGCGGATGCCTTCGCGAATGAGCCGGTGGTGGACCGCGCCGAGGGCGAGCGCCATAGGGACGGGCGCGTTTTCGGCGTCGGCAGCACGATCGGAGAGCAGGAGGATGGCCGCGCCGCCGCGGACCAACTCGCAGGCCTTGGTGCTAAGGTCTTCCAGGCAGGCGGCGAGGGTGGTGTGCGGGGCGAGAAGGCAGTCGAGGACGGCGAGCGGTAGATCATCCTCCGCGCCGGAAGCGAGGCTGTGCCAGCGGGTGCGCAGGGCCTCTACCTGGCCCAACGAAAGCAGAGGGGACGGGAGCGAAAAGCCGGGAAGGTGGGCGTGGTTGTCGAGCAGGAGCGGCCAGGGACCAAGCCGGGTGTGGAGCTGGATGACGACCGCCTCCCGGAGCGAATCGATAGGCGGGTTGGTCACCTGGGCGAATCGCTGGCGGAAGTAGGCATAGACGGGCCGGGGCGCGCGGGCAAGCGGGGCGAGCGGGGTGTCGTCACCCATGGACCAGGTGGCGTCCTTGCCTTCGGCGACCATGGGACCGAGCACCATGCGGAGATCTTCGCGGGTGTAGCCGAAGCCGCGATGGAGCCGGTCGAGCTCGCCTGCGGGGAGCGGGGCGACGGGTGTGGCGGGATCGAGGGTGCGCTCGTCGAGCAAACCTTCGTACTGAGGAGCGCGACCGTCGTAAACCTTCAGCACCTCGTCATTTTCGTACAGGTGTTTCTCGTCAAGGTCGACACAGAGCATCTGCCCAGGGCCGAGGCGGCCGGAGTGGACGATGCTCTCGGGGTCGAGATCGACGAGACCTGCCTCGGAGCCGACGACCAGGAGTTGATCGTCGGTGAGGAAGTAGCGGCAGGGGCGCAAGCCGACCCGGTCGAGCGCGGCACCGACGAGGCGTCCGTCGGTGAAGATGACGGCGGCGGGGCCGTCCCAGTGCTCGATCGCGTCTTCGTTATAGGAGAAAAACGCGGACTGACGGCGCTGGGCGGGCGGCAGCATGAGCCGGATGGATTCGGCGATGGTGCGGCCGTTGTGGGACAGCAGCTCGGCGGTTTCATCGAGCGAGGTAGAGTCGGAGCCGCCGGGGGTGAGGATCGGATGGAGCTCGGCGGGCAGGGTGGCGGCACGGGCATCCATGCGGGCGCGGTTGCCCCAGACGGTGTTGATTTCGCCATTATGGGCAAGGGTGCGCAGGGGCTGGGCGCGGTCCCAGGAAGGGGCGACGTTGGTGGCGTAACGCTGGTGAAAGACGGCGAAGGGGGTTACGTAGCGCGGATCTTGGAGGTCGGCGTAGAAGTGGGGTAGCTGCCGGCCGGAGCACATGGACTTATAGATCAGGGTCTGGGTCGAGAGCGAGCAGACGTAGCCGGGCGTTTCGCGGCGTTCGAAGTCTTTGCGGGCGAGGTAAAGGCGGCGCTCGACCTGCCCCGTATTATCGGTGGTGGCGAGTACGTGCCGGATGACGGGCATGGTGGAGCGGGCGATCGCGCCCAGGATTTCCGGGCGAGTGGGGACGTTGCGCCAGGCGAGAACCTCAAAGCCCTGGTGGGCGAGCGCGTCTTCGAGGTTCGCGTGGGACTCCTCGGCCTGCGAGGGGAAGAAGACCGCGCCGACGGCGAGGGGCTGTTCGGGCGCGAGCGCAAGGCCGGCGGAGGCGAGCAGCAGCTCACGGGGCACGGCGGTGCAGATGCCGATACCGTCGCTTGAAAGCCCGTCGGCGGCGATGGCGCCGCGATGGGCGAGGCGGCCTAGGGCTTCCAGGGCCTGCTCCAGGATCCGGTGCGAGGGGATGTCGGTGAGGGTCGCGACAAAGCCGGTGCCGCAGCTTTCGTGCTCGAAGCGCGAGTCGTACAGACCGGTTGAGAAAGTTTGGGAAAGGCTGCCCATGAGCAAATATACGTCCTTTGGCCGGGGGAACAAGCCAGTTGTGCGCCGGGTGAAATGCTGGGCCTCTTTCCCGAAGAAGCGCATCGGGAAAGGGAGGGGCATGGAGGATTCCACAGCGGTTCCCACTTGCATAGTTATACATGGAAGCGTATGTTTATGCAGTGTGCCCGGTTGTGTTCACGGTTGACGACGCGGGAAATGGAGCAGGCGTGACCGCCTCAGAGAACAAAGCCGAGCGGCACGCCGCGATTCGGGCCCTGGTGACGGCGGGCGGGGTCGCGAACCAGGATGAGCTGCGGCGCAAGCTGGCGCGGAGTGGCTACCGGGTGACCCAGGCGACCTTGTCGCGCGATATTCGGGAGCTGCATCTGATGAAAGGGCCAAACGGTTACGCGCTGCCGGGTGGCGGCCCTGCGGGCGAAACGAAGGACGACGAGGACGAGCTGCCCGCACTCGGCGAGATGCTGATGAGCTTTGGTTTGCGCGTGAAGCAGGCGCAGAACCTGCTGGTACTGGTGACGGTGATGGGCTCGGCGCAGCCCGTTGCCGCCGCTCTTGATCAGGAAGAGCTGCCTGAGGTGGTGGGGACCGTCGCCGGGGACAATACGGTGCTGCTGGTGTGCCCGAACAAGCGGCTGGCAGGGGCTTTGTGCTCGCGGCTGAAAGTGATGATCGGTTGAAGAACTTACGGACAGCGGTGGTGGGGGCGCGCGGCTACGCCGGACAGGAACTGGCGCGACTGCTGCTGGCGCACCCGCGTTTGCGGGGCACGCCGCCCATGTTTCTGGGCCGGGAAGCGGACTCGCTCGTGCGCGTGCACCCGGCGCTGCGAGGGCTTGCCTCCGACCGGGATTTGCAGGTGCATCCGTTTTCGTGGGAGCAGCTTGAAGGGGTGGATACGGTATTTTTGGCGACACCCCACGAGCAGTCGCGGGAGTGGGCACCGGAGGCGCTCGCGCGCGGCTTGCGAGTGGTGGACCTGAGCGGGGCCTGGCGGCTACGCGAGAGCGCGAACCGGACCGTGTATGGGTTTGCCGACTCGCCGGAGACGGACGCGGTACAGGCCGAGGCAGTGTACGGGCTGCCGGAGTTGCATGCTTCCACGATCGCAAGGGCCAAGCTGATCGCGAACCCGGGCTGCTATGCAACCTCGGTGATCCTGGCGCTCAAACCGCTGGTCGAGGCAAACCTGTTGGACCTCGACCACGGCATCATTTGCGACGCCAAATCGGGCGTGTCCGGCGCGGGCCGGGAGCCTACGCCCAAAACGCACTTCATGTACGCGGCGAACAACCTTTCGGCATACGGGCTGTGGGGGCACCGGCATGGGGGCGAGCTTCGCGAGCAGCTCGGGCTCAGTGAAGAACAGGTGACATTTACGCCGCACCTGCTGCCCATCCCGCGCGGAATCCTGTCTACCGTGTATGTGCGGTTTCACTCAGTGACAGCCGTGGTGGAGGTGGAATGCTGCTTTGCCGAGTTTTACGCGCGGAGGCGGCTCGTCCGGCTCTTCCCTGCCGGTTCGGCCGACCTGCCCCAGATTGCGTCGGTCGAGCGGACGAACTTTTGCGACCTGGGCTTTTCGCTTGCCCCGGACGGGCGGCGTGCGATCGTTGTCAGCTGCCTGGACAACCTGCTGAAGGGCGCGGCAAGCCAGGCGGTCCAGAACTGGAATCTGATGTGCGGGCACGATGAAACGGAGGGGCTGCTATGAGGTACATCGTCAAGCTGGGCGGGGCGACCTTGCAGGATGCGGCACTGCTGCGCGTGTGTGCCCGCGCGATTGCCGAGCTGCGCCGGGCCGGCGGCGAGGTGGCCGTGGTGCATGGCGGCGGCGTGCAGCTTACTAAAACCTTGCAGCAACTGGGCAAGCAGAGCGAGTTTGTCGGCGGCCTGCGGATCACCGACGCTGAAACTCGGGACACGGCACTGATGGTGCTGGGTGGCGCGGTGAACAAGGCTTTGGTAGCCGCGCTCACGGCGCAGGCGGTGCCGGCGATGGGGCTTGGGGGCGGCGACGGGATGGTGTTTCGCGCGAGGAAAAAGCGCACCGCGCCTGACCTCGGCTTCGTAGGGGAGATTGCGGCGGCCGACCCGCGCTGGCTGGAGGCAATTTGGAAGATGGGCGGGGTGCCGGTAATCTCGAGCATCGCGCTCGGGTTCGACGGCGAGTATTACAACATCAACGCGGACGAGATGGCGGCAGCATGCGCCTCAGCCTGCCACGCGGACGCTTTGGTGTTCCTCACGGACGTGCCCGGCGTGCGTGGGGCGGATGGGGCGGTGCTGCGGTGGCTCCATACCGAGCAGATCGCCGCGTTGACCCGCGATGCGGTGATCACGGGGGGCATGCTACCCAAACTCCACGCCTGCCGGGAGGCGCTGCTGGGCGGGGTGAAGCGGGTGCGGATTTTGCCGGCGGAGCGGGCCGCACTGCTGCCGGAGCTGTTGAGCGGGGGGGGGGGTTTTGGTTGTTTTGGGGGGGGGGGGGGTGGTGTGTGGGGGGGGTGGGGCAGCCGCTTGCAGTCCGGGATTTGAGTGAAATTTGGGTGACCGCGGCTTCCATTCGCGCGGCGGGTGGTTCCAAAGGGGGAAGTGATGAGACTGGAAGAGTTGCAGGCTGCAGAGAAGCGGTTGCTGCTGCCAACCTATGAGCGGTACCCGCTGCTGGTGACAGGGGGCGAAGGCGTGTATCTCCATGGAGCGGACGGTACGCGCGGCAGTTTACGTTTTTTGGACCTGCTGAGCGGGATTGGGGTGAACGCGCTAGGGTATGGGCATCCGGTGATCGAGCGGGCGCTTGCTGAAGGCGCGAAGCTGCCACTGCACACGTCCAATCTTTTCTTCCACGAAGGGCAGGCAGCGCTGGCGCTGCGGCTTACCGAGGCGAGCGGGCTGGACCGGGCTTTTTTTTGTAACAGCGGAACGGAGGCCTGGGAAGCTGCGCTCAAGCTCGCGCGGCGGTACGGGTATATGCGCCGGGGTGAAGGCGCAACGCTTGGCACGCGTTTCCTGGCACTGGAGGGCGCGTTTCACGGGCGAACGATGGGCTCGGTGGCGACGACGCACAAGGAAAAGTACCGCGAGCCGTTTGAGCCGGTGATGCCGGGGGTGGAGTTCATTCCGTTCGACGATGTCGCGGCGCTTGAAGAAGCGTGGTCGAGCGAGTACTGCGGGCTGCTGGTCGAGCCGATCCAGGGCGAAGGTGGCATCCGTCCTGTTTCCCAGGCATTTCTGGACCGTGCGCGGGAGCTGACCCACTCAACCGGCGCATTATTGGTCGTCGATGAGATCCAGGCTGGATTTGGGCGCACGGGCAAGTGGTTCGCCTACCAGCACTACGGGGTCGAGCCGGATATCGTAACGGTCGCGAAGCCGCTTGCAGGCGGGCTGCCGCTCGGTGCACTGCTGTGCACCGAAGGGGTTGCGCGGGCGATGCACCCGGGGCTGCACGGGACGACGTTCGGCGGGGGGCCGCTGGCGTGCCGGGTGGCCTGCGCGGTGTTCGACGAGATCGAGCGTGCGGGGCTGCTGGGGCATGTCGCTGAGGTTGGCAAGTACTTTCGTGGGCAGTTGCTTGGGCTCCAAAAGCGGCACTCCATGATCACGGACGTGCGTGGCATGGGGCTCATGCTGGCCATCGAACTGAACGACGCCGGGCTCGCCAAGGCGGCGCTCGACACGATGATGCAGGAGCACCGTATCCTGCTGAACCGGACAAGCGAAACCGTGCTGCGATTTCTGCCGCCGTACATTCTGGAGCGCGCGCATGTGGATGAGGCGCTCGCGGCGCTCGATAAGACTTTGGAAGGCCTGCGAGTGCCGGAGCTGACGCCGGTCTCGGCAGGAGGAGGGCGCATTGGCGACTGATGTGTTGGCACTGGAAGCATGGACGGACGCGGGGTTTGCGGCGGCTCAGGATTCGCTCGCCGGGCGGGATTTGTGCTCGATCGCGGACTTGACAACGGACGAGGTCGCAGCCATTTTGGCGCTGGCGCACCGGGTCAAGCGCGATCCCGGCGCGTTTCGCCATGCGCTCGACGCAAAGCAGACGGTGATGTTTTTCGAGAAAGCCTCCCTGCGGACGCGCCTGACCTTTGAGGTCGCGATGCATACGACCGGCGGCTCGGCGATGTTTGTGGACCAGACCCAATCGCCGCTCGGCGAGCGGGAGTCGCTGGCGGATATGTCGCGCAACGTGGACCGCTGGGTGCAGGCCATCATTCTGCGGACTTACGCGCATGAAACGATCACGGAGATGGCGCAGTACGCGGCCTGCCCGGTGATCAACGCGCTAAGCGACCACGAGCATCCCTGTCAGGCTTTGGCGGACTTTATGACGGTGCAGGAACGGTATCCGGCGCGGTTTGGCTCTTCCACGCCGGTCCGGTTTACCTATGTCGGCGACGGAAACAACGTGTGCCACTCGCTGATGCTCACGGCAGCCCAGCTAGGGGCGCATTGTGCAGTGGGCACGCCTAAGAACTACGCGCCCAAGGCGGACGTAGTCGCGCAGGCGCGGGCGATCGGCAACCAGACGGGGGCGGAAATCATCCTCGTCCAGGACCCGGTAGCCGCTGTGACAGGCGCGGACGCGGTCTACACCGATGTGGTCACTTCCATGGGTTTCGAGCATGAGGCGACCAAGCGCGCGCCGATCTTTAAGCCTTATCAGGTCAACGAGGCATTGATGGCGCATGCGCAGCCCACGGCGGCGTTCATGCACTGCTTGCCCGCGCACCGCAATGCCGAGGTGACGGACGCAGTGTTTGACGGGCCGAATTCAGTGGTGTTTGAGCAGGCGGAGAACCGGATGCACGTGCAGAAGGCGATTTTGCTGTTGCTGCTTGGGGCAGAGCTTCCGGTTTAAGAACGAAACCTACGATCCCCTACGCGGGAAGCGCCCACTTACGTGGGGTGTACTTTAAAAAGCTTGCAAAGGAAGTGAAATGGCTAAAGACAAAGTAGTACTGGCGTACTCGGGTGGGCTCGACACATCGATCATCATCCCGTGGCTCAATGAAAACTACGGGATGGATGTGATCGCGATGGTGGCCGATGTGGGCCAGGGCGAGGACATCGATGCGGTCGTGCAGAAGGCATATGCGACGGGCGCGAAAAAAGTGATCGTGCATGACCTCCGCGCGGAGTTTCTCCGCGAGTACATCACGCCGACCGTGCAGGCCGGGGCGCTGTACGAGGGCAAGTACCTGCTTGGGACGTCCATGGCGCGGCCGGTGATCGCGAAAGCGCAGGTCGAAACGGCGCTCGACGAGGGCGCGGTCGCGGTGGCGCACGGCTGCACGGGCAAGGGCAACGATCAGGTGCGGTTCGAGCATGCTTATCAGGCGCTTGCGCCGGAGCTGCGGATTATCGCGCCGTGGCGGGAGTGGGAACTGCGCTCGCGCGAGGACTGCCTGGACTACGCGGAAGCGCATGACATTCCCGTTTCCGCGAGCCGGGTCAAGATTCACTCCCGCGACCGCAACCTTTGGCATGTTTCGCACGAAGGGGGAGAACTGGAGGACGCCAACAACGCACCGCTTCCAACCACCTGGACCATGACCCGAAGCCCGCAGGAAGCGCCGGACAAGGAAGAAACGGTGACGATCGGCTTTGAGCGCGGCGCGCCGGTTTCGGTCGGCGGACAGACGCTTGAGCCGGTGCAGCTGGTGGAGCTGCTGAATGAGATTGGAGCGCGGAATGCAATCGGGCGGATTGACTTGGTGGAGAACCGGTTTGTCGGGATCAAGAGCCGGGGCGCGTATGAAACGCCGGGCGGCACGCTGATTGTGGCGGCGCACGCGGAGCTCGAAGCGCTATGCCTGGACCGCGAAACCAAGCACTACAAGCAGTACATCGGCCTGCGCTACGCGGACCTGGTCTACAACGGGCTGTGGTTCACGCCCCTGCGCGAGGCCTTTGACGCGTTCGTGGCCAAGACGCAGGAGTTCGTGACGGGCGAGGTCACACTGTCGTTGTACAAGGGCAATCTCTCGGTCGCCGGGCGACAAAGCCCGTACTCGCTCTACTCGGATGAGCTGAGCTCCTTTACCATGGGCGACTCCTACGACCAGAAGGACGCGGCCGGGTTCATCCGCATCCTCGGCCTGCCCGCGCGGACACAGGCCAAGCTGCGCGAGCTGCGGGAAGGTGAAAAGGTGGCGGCACGGTGAAGATGTGGTCGGGGCGGTTTCGGGAGCCGCTGGATGATATTTTCGACCTTTGGCAGCGGTCGATCCGCTTCGATAAGGCGCTGCTCGGTCAAGAGCTGCAAGCGAGTAAGGCGCACGCGCTCGCGCTGGCCGCTGCCGGTGTTCTGACCGAGGAGGAGCGGGAGCGGATCGCGGACGTTCTGCACGGGATCGCAACGCGCTTCCTCGGGGGTCGACCGCTCATCGATGACAACGGCACCCATCTTCTCGATCAGCCCCGCCGGGAACAGGTCGGCGTGGAAGCCGAGGATATCCACCACTTCGTGGAGATGAAGCTGGTTGAGGCGGTCGGCGATCTCGGCCTTAAGCTCCACACCGGCCGCAGCCGCAACGAACAGGTCGCCACCGATCTGCGCCTCTACATCCGATTCCGGGTCGAAGTGTTGCTGGTTCATCTGCTCGCCTGGGCGCAGCAGCTTATCGAGCAAGCCAAAGCTGCGGGCGAAGCCGCCATGCCCGCCTACACCCACCTCCAGCGTGCTGAACCGGTGCTGGTCGCGCACTGGCTGCTGGCCTACGTCGAAATGCTTCTGCGCGACGTAAGCCGCCTTGAAGACTGTGCGGAACGGCTCAACTACTGCCCGCTCGGTTCCGGCGCGGTTGCCGGAGCCACGCTCGCGCTCGACCGTTCCATCGCCTCGAACGAGCTTGGTTTTACCGCGCCCACGGCGAACAGCATGGACGCGACCAGCGACCGCGATTTCGTCCTCGAATACCTCCAAGTGTTGACGATCCTGGGCGTCCACATGAGCCGGTTCGCCGAGGAAATCACGCTCTTTTCAACGGCTGAGTTCGGGTTTGTGGACCTGCCTGAGGCGTTCTCGACCGGCTCCAGCGCCATGCCGCAGAAGAAAAACCCCGACCTCACCGAGCTTGTCAGGGCCAAGATAGGTCGCATCTCCGGCGCGGCGCAGACTGTGCTCCTGACCCTCAAAGGCCTGCCTCTGGCCTACAACAAGGACATGCAGGAGACTCAGGAGCCAGTCTTCGCCGCCACGGGCGCGGTTCACCTGACACTTCACCTGCTGGCCCGCTTCACCCGTGCGCTGCGCTTCCGCACGGACCGGATGCGGGCGGCCTGCGAGCACGGCTATCTGAACGCCATGGCCGCCGCAACCTACCTGACGAGCAAGGGCCTGCCTTTCCGTACGGCGCATGAGCGGGTCGGCACGGCAGTGCGGCTGGGGCTCGAAACCGGGCGGGAGCTCCATGAGCTATCGCTTGAAGAACTGCAAGGAATCGAGCCGCTGTTCGATGAGGACTTTTACGCGGCGGCAACGCTGGAGGCGACGCTCGACTGCCACGACGTATTGGGCGGCACAGCACGGCACCGGGTCCGCGCGTCACTTGCGGAAGCGGAGGAGCGCGTGGAGGCGCTTACCGCGAAGTACGGTAAAGTTTCGCTCGATGCGGTGGAGCAGGAGCCGGCCCATGCGGATACGTAAGGCCCGGCTCCAGGACGCGACCAATATCTACGAGTTGGTCAACTCGCTTTCCCACGACGGGACGCTGCTGCGACGGGTTTTTTCAGAGATCTGCGAAAATGTCCGGGATTTTATGGTGGCGGAAAGCGACGCGGGCGCGTTTCTCGGCTGCGGCGCATTGCACCTGTACGGGCCGCACCTGGCGGAGGTACGGTCTATTGTCGTACGGCCTGAAGCCAAAGGGCAGGGTGTAGGT
Source organism: uncultured Acidobacteriaceae bacterium (assembly GCA_964247895.1). GTDB lineage: Bacteria > Acidobacteriota > Terriglobia > Terriglobales > Acidobacteriaceae > EB88. The sequence continues at coordinate 14,372 of CAXTWG010000038.1, read as the reverse complement.
GGCAAGTTACTGGCGGCACTGATCGAGGAAAGCGAGCAGAACGGGATCGGCTGCGTGTGCCTGTTCACGCGCATCCCGGAGTTCTTTTTCCGCTACAACTTCCGCGAGGTGACCGACCGCGCCGTGCTCCCGGACAAGATCTACAAGGACTGCCAGAACTGCCCGCGAATTTACCGTTGCGACGAGGTGGCGATGGCGCGTGGGGAGGTTCCGCGGGTGTCGATCCTGGGCACGCGGGAGCAGGCGCGGCAGCTGGTGCAGATCGGGGCATGATAAACCGCCTGCGCGGCTGGCGGCCACTTCGTGGCATGTACTCGTGGGCTCTGTGTCGCTCCCGTTGGTCGCGGTCCAGAGTATTGATCCCGATCAACGGGAGAGCCACAACTCCAACAAAGACCCGCCACGAAGTGGCCGCCAGCCGCGCAGGCGGTTCAACGCACGACCCCGGCCCCATCCGCGGGCCAGTATACAAACGCAGCCTTGCCGTAGATCAGCCCGCGCGGTACCGGTCCGAAATCCCGAGAGTCGCTCGAGATCGACCGGTGATCCCCCATAACCCAGTATGCGGATATCGGGATGGTTTCTTCGGCGACCGAGCGGCCGTCTTCGTAGAGGGGCGGCACATACGGTTCGGCCAGCGCACGGCGATTGACGTAGACGATCCCATCCGCGATGCGGAGATCGTCGCCGGGTAAAGCGATCACGCGCTTGATGTAGCTCTTGGCCGGGTTGCCGGGATAATGAAAGACAACCACATCGCCGCGCTCGATTTTCTCAAAGCGATATACGAATTTGTTGATGAACAGCCGATCCTGGTCATGGAGCCGCGGGGCCATGCTTGTGCCCTCAACGCGGACAGGTTGGTAAATGCAGGTGATGATGAGCGCCGAAGCGCCGGCGGAAATGAGCAGGTCGCGCAGCCAGTCGCGCAGGTGCCGGCGCAAGCTCACTGTTAAGAACACCCCAGGCTGCCGGGCGGGCATACAAGCTTGTCTTGCCCGGGTTGGTGGCCGGGCTTGGGCAAAGGCCGCTGGGCTGAAGGCTGTACGTCCACGGCCGGCTCAGTGGAAAGGTTCACCGGGGTGAGTGTAAGCGGGCGTCCGAGCGTCATTTCGACTGTTTCGCCTTGTTGCAGGTTTACGTCGTTGCCGCGGGTAAGCAGGGTGTAGACGAGGCCGGTGACCCCGCCCGCAGCAGCACCCAGGCCTGCCCCGGCGAGCGGGGAACCCCCGATCGCGCCGCCGATCGCGCCCACGCCCGCACCTGCCTCAGCCCCACGCGCGATCGTCCCGGCGTCTTTACCCTTGGAGCCGGCCTGCTCGATCTGGCCTTCACTTCCCTTTTTCACGTGCGCGTCCGTCACGCCGGGCAGGTCGTTGAGCGTGCCGGGGATTTCGACAACCGATCCGTTTGCGAAAATCATAGTTGTAAAGTGCAGGCTGACCTGCGCTCGGCCCTTGATACGCCCGGCGCGTTCCACGCGGTCGATCACACCCTGAACGTAAACCCCGGCCGGGATCGCGACCCGGTTGCCGACAGTGACGGGGAATGCGGAGGCGAGATACACGCCGTCGCCGGGTTGGGCTGAGCGGGTGTTGATACCGGAGCGCAGGGCGAGCAGCACCTTGGTGCCCGCAGGCACGGTGAGGCTGGCCGGAGTCGCCGGTACGGTTTGGGCCGGCAACTCCGGGGCAAACAGAATCAGGGCGAGCAGGGCCGCACGGGAGAAGAGCAGAGCGGGCGTGTTGGAAGGCCGTTTCATTTTCTGTTGATGCATCTCGTCCTGCCAGAATAGCTCGCTGCGTTGAGAGCCGGCACACTTTTCAAAAGACTCGAGCTCGAGAAAAGTTTGCCGCGCGCGGTTGGTGATCTTCACAAATTCTACTGCGGTGAAGCCTTAACCGAGAGTGAAAACGTCCCGCCCACCTTTCACACATTCCCGCGGATTTGCAGAAGCGCTCTGGATGAAACAGGTATACGAGCCGGAGTCGACCAGGCTGCCAGTCTTTGCGCGTGAACGCCGGGCAGCTTTTCCGCATCTTTCTTGCTCGGGTCGCCGGTGCCGAATGTGGAAACTGTCGTAAAGCTTCTTCGTGCAGCCGTCGCCGATGGGGTGTTTCCCGGGGCGGCGTTTGGGGTACTGCATAAGGGCCGCGTCGCCGCGCTTGCGAGTGCAGGTCGGTTTACCTATGAGCCCGCCAGCACGGCGGTAGAAGCCGGCACAAATTACGACCTGGCAAGCGTAAGCAAAGTCGCAGCGACGACGGCAATGGCAATGCTGCTCTGGCAACGGGGGCAGCTCGGACTGGATTTGCCCCTCAGCGCGCTCTTGCCGGAGTTTCTTACGTCTAGCTTCGAAAATGAAGATCGGCGCGCGATGACGCTTCGTATGCTGCTGGCGCATGCGAGCGGGCTGCCGGCGCATGTGCCCTTTTACGAGCACTGCAAAGGCCGCCAGCAGGTGCTCCGAGCAGCGCTCGCAGTGCCCCTTGTCTCCCGTCCGGGCGAGCAGGCGCGGTACTCCGACCCAGGCTTCATCCTGCTGGGAGCGGCGCTGGAAAAGCTCGCCGGAGAAACCCTGGACCGCTTTTGCGAGCGGGAGGTTTTCGCGCCGTTGGAAATGCAGCGAACGAGATTTGGCGTGCCTGCGGGCGAGCGCAACCAGGTGCCGCCGACGGAGATAGACCGTGTGTACCGCAAGCTCACGGTCCAAGGCGAGGTACACGATGAAAATTGCTGGGCGATGGGCGGGGTGTGCGGTCACGCGGGGCTGTTCGCGCCGGCTGCGGACCTGCTGCGCTTCAGTGAGGCGATGCTCGCACCGCTGCGGAAGGGCAGTGGGCAAACATTGTTCACCGCCGAAGCAATCCGACTTTTTACAAGGCGGGCGGAGTTGCCGCCGGGCTCCTCGCGGGCACTCGGGTGGGACACGCCGAGCGGTTCGCCTTCATCCTCGGGCACGCGGATGAGCGCGGAAGCATTTGGACACCTGGGCTATACGGGCACATCGTTATGGATTGACCCGGCGCAGGACACAGCAGTTGTTTTGCTTACAAACCGTACGATGCCGAGCAGGGAGAATAAAAAGATTCAAGAGCTGCGGCCAAAGTTCCACGATGCAGTTATGAAAGCGGTCCAAAACGATACCGACGGCCGTTGAACAGCACTCCTCCAGGAGCCAACCGTACCTCCGAAGGCTTACAATCATCGGGCAGGAAGGCGAAGAGAAAACGATGGCGACCTTGATACCACCCCCGCTGGAAGCGCACGCTGCGAACGAGGAGCTCCCTTTCCACAAGCTCACGACCGAGGGCTCCAACGATGCTTCTCAAGGCTTTGACACGAAATCGGCCCTGGAGATAGCAAGAATCATCAATCAGGAGGACGCGAAGGTAGCCGCGGCCGTCAAAAAAGCGCTCCCGGAGATTGCGTTGGTCATCGATGCAGTGGCGCGCTCCTTACGCGAGGGCGGCCGGCTGATCTACATCGGCGCGGGCTCAAGCGGGCGCATTGCGGCACTGGACTCCTGTGAGTGCCCGCCGTATTTTTCGAACGACCCGCACTCGATCCAGTACATCATGGCGGGCGGGCCCAAGGCGTTGGCTTCCCCGGTTGAGGTGAACGAGGACTCGGAAGAGCTCGGCCAACGCGACATCGCGCGGCGGCGGCCTTCGCGCAAGGACGTCGTGATCGGGCTTTCCGCCAGCGGTCGCACGCCGTATGTGGTCGCGGCGGTGGCGTATGCGCGGACGCAGGGCGCGCATACGGCTTGCATTACCTGCAACCACAACACGCCGATCGCGAACGCGGCGGATATCGTCATCGTCGCCGACGTAGGCCCGGAGGTAGTGTCAGGCTCAACCCGCATGAAAGCGGCGACCGCGCAAAAGATGATCACCAACATGATCACGACCGGTGCCATGACGCGGCTGGGCTACGTGTACGAGAACCTGATGGTGCATGTGCACATGCAGAACTCGAAGCTGGTCGAGCGTGGCATCTCCATCCTGAAGCGGGCCTGCGCGGTGAGCCGCGACGAGGCGGTGAGCGTGATCAAGAGCGCGGGCCGGAGCGTGCCCATTGCGCTCGTGATGCTGAAGGCCGGGGTGGACAAGCAGGAAGCTGTACGGCGGCTGGCGCGCGCGGACGGAAACGTGCGGCGGGCAATCGAGGACGCGACCATGGACCTGTAGCCGTCCGCAACTGGACGGCTACAGGCATCCCAAACGGGTATGCGGTTCCTCCTTGTCCTGCAGCTCATGGGTACCGTCGGGATGTTCGGACTGATCTGGTTTGTGCAGATCGTCCACTATCCACTTTTTCTTGCTGTAGGGCAGACGCAGTTCCCTGCTTATGAGGCCGCGCATGCCAACCGGACTGGTTATGTTGTCGCGCCGTTGATGCTGCTGGAATTGGGTAGCGCGTTGGCGATGCTGCTGCCGCGCTTTCGGCCTGCGGGCGTAAGCCTGACGGGCGCGTGGCTCGGAGCGGCGCTGGTGGGGGTCATCTGGCTTTCGACGGCATGTGTGCAAGTACCATTGCACAACCGGCTGCATCATGGGTACTCCACCGAAGCGATCGGGCGGCTGGTCGCGACCAACTGGGTACGCACGGCAGCCTGGACTTGGCGGACCGGGCTTGTTTTGGGCTGGGCATATCGGAGTTTGCTGCCCTGAAATGCTAGGCTGCGGTTTGGAGGTATTCCTTTGAGGCCAGTGGCTTTTCTCCTTGCGGCGGCGTTGGTGTACGGGAGCATAGGGCTAGCCCACGCGCAGGGAAAACCGGCGCTGTTTCACGTCATGGTGTCGCCCTCGCTGCCCGGGCCGGTGAGTGGCCGTCTGCTGCTGTTTATGAAGCAGGGGCACGGCGACAAGAGCGTGGAAGCCGCGGAGTTCCACCCGGAAGCAGTCTGGATCGCAGCGCAGGAGGTCCATGATCTCGCGCCGGGCTCGTCCGTCGAATTCGACGCGGATACGCTGGCTTACCCCAAACCGTTCCGGGACGCGCCTGCGGGCCAGTGGGAAGTGCAGGCAGTGCTCGACGTGGATGGAAGCTACAACTACAGTGGACGCGGTCCGCAGGACTGGGAAAGCCCGGTGGTTGCACTCGACAGTGCCGCTTCAGGTGCAGGAGAGCCCGTGCTCACGCTGGACCGGCATCCGGAACCCTCGCCAAGGCAGGCCGCCGCTGAGGCGCTCACCGGCAAGCCGGGCGTTGCGGAGCAGTTCGACTTCGAGAGCCCCGCGCTGAGCCGGTTCTGGGGCCGGCCTGTGTCGATCCGGTCCTGGGTGGTGCTGCCACCCGGCTACACCACGCACGCCCAGCAACTCTATCCGGTCATGTACTGGACCCACGGCTTCGGCGGCAATCTCCAATACGCGCTGCGAACAGGGATGGACCTCCGCGCGCGCATGGAAGCGAAAAAGATGCCGCCGCTGATCGTCGTTCTACTCGACGAGAGCTGTCCGCAGGGAACCCACGAGTTCGCCGACTCAGTCAACAACGGGCCGTGGGGTACGGCGCTGACGAGCGAGTTCATCCCGGCGATCGAGCGGAAGTACCGGATGGACGCGAAGCCGAGCGGGCGACTCTTGAACGGGCACTCCAGCGGCGGCTGGGCGACGCTGCAGCTCCAAATCAACTACCCGGAGGTGTTCGGCGGCACTTGGTCGACCTCGCCCGACCCGAGCGACTTTCATGACTTTACCGGTGCGGACCTATACGCGCCGCATGCCAACGTGTATCGCAAGCCGGATGGCGCGGCGATGCCGATCATGCGCGCTGATGGGAAGGTGGTCGCGACCTTTGAGCAGTTCGCTCGCATCGAACGGGTACTGGGACCGTATGGCGGGCAGGTGGCCTCATTTGAGTGGGTCTTCTCGCCCAAGGGCCCGAGCGGGGCACCGGAGGAGATGTTCGACCGGGTGACCGGGGATGTGCGCCCTTCCGTAGTGCAGTACTGGCACGACCACTACGATCTGGCCCACCTCGCGGAGCAGGAATGGCCTGCGCGCGGAGCACTTTTGCAAGGACGCATCCACCTTTACGTTGGGACGGCGGATACGTTCTACCTGGACGGCTCGGCGCACCTGCTGGACGCGCGGTTACAGAAGCTAGAAGCCGGAGCGCGCTTCACTTACTTGCCGGGGCGGACGCACTTTGATTTGTACAAAGTCGGCGAGGACCGCAATGGGTTATTCGACCAGATCGGGGCGGAGATGTGGGCCGTGGCGCGGCCGGGGCTGCCGTGGCGATAGTAGATAAATCTCAGTCCTCGACGTGACCGCTTACTTAGTCATGCGCAGTAAGGCTACGAACGATCCCATGACTCCAACCGTTTCGCTCTCTGTCTAGCTCTTGCCAGCGCGTATACATTACTTGTGGGCCGCCCGGCGACGTATAGCTCTTTTCTAGCCCATTGAACATCCCTAGTGGCGGCAAGGGAATAACATCACGATATACTTCGTAGGCAAGAATAACGTCCACGATTGCCCGCTCAACTCGTACGATGGCCTTTTGCGCTTCGTCGATCTCTGCAAGCTGAACACCTTCGTACCGCAGTGACTGCCGGCTTCGCTCATCTGCGGCATGGGCTAAAAATTTATTGCGTACTTGGCGAAGATTTCTCGCGCTGACTCCCTGGAGCCAGCCAGCCATCCGGTCAAAGATGCTGCACCCTATAAGATCTCCGCGGCTACGCTTCACCGTTCTTCCGCAGAGCAAGTCAAAGGTTTCGTGTCGTTGTTTGGCAATCAAAGCGTGCGAAAGACCAGGTGCCTGTATCCCGAATATTTCGACTTCTCTGCTCGTGCCGAGTGCAGACCTTACACAAGCGTCATAATCATATGGCTTGCCGTCGCCTGCCACATAGTTCTCTCGTGTGAAAAGTTTTCTCTGCGACTTAACGTCCGCAAGAAGACGCGCTACTGAAATCACATCTGGACGATTGTCCAGAAGTCTAAGAATAGCCAAGACTTGCGATACGACGTATCCTGTATCTAGCAAAAACGTCAGTGTGGGATGGCACCCGGAGCTTGTCTCACATCTTGCATCAGAGCTACGAGTCGCCACTACCGACCGATACGTTAGGTCAGCAAAAAACATTTGGTGTATCTGGTTTTCTATACTGTGCGGCTCTTCCGGTCGCAACTCGTACCAATCCATCCAACGCGTCCAGTTCTGACGGTACTCCTGCAACTTGACCTTATCTGAAACGTCGCATTCTTCAAGACTGGTGCTAAATCGGTTCTCCGAAGGACGAATGTCTGTCTGCCAGACCATAGGTGGATGATACAGTAAGGCACAGAACTCCGAGTACACAGACCTTTGAAGAGTCAGGCTCTACTTATCTCCAGGCCGTTTGCAGAAATAAGAACTGGTCCCGCAACTCATCCTTCTCCGCTTCTGATTTAGGCTGGTTGAGATATATGACTTTTGACCCCGAAGCGGGCGTATATGCAGGCCACTGCGGCACACCTACCCCATTCGGGTCGCCAGTTCGGGCGAAGTTGGTCCAGTACGTCATCATCTGCTCGCTTATGGCATAGTCCTCGGGCCGCCAGGCGATGCCCTTGCGCGAGTCGAGGGTGCCGAAGACGTACTCGATGTCGTCCGAGTGGAAAACACCGTAGCGGCCGGGGCGAGCGGGGTCGGGCGGGGGTACCAGGTCGAAGCGGTAGCGGTAAGCCGGAGCTTGGCCGGTCGCGGTTTGGGCTTCAAGCCAGCCCCAGGTGCCGTACGCAATGAACCGGTCAGTCGCGTACTGCTGCAGGCGAGTAAGGGCTTCAGCGTCGGTTGTAGCCGGGAAAGCCTCTGAGAAGTCATTTGCGTGCGCGCCGAAGTCTTTTAGGGCGAGAGCTTTGAGGCGGTCTAGGGCGCCGGGCGTCGCATCCGGGGAGCCGGCGCCGCCCGGTGCCTTGGCGAAAGGCGAAGCGCTCGTGCCGCCCGTGGGCGTCACGGTGGTGGGGCGACCGTTGCCGCCCTCGTCATGGTTCCAGCCAGCAATGACCGGCACGTCATTCTGCTTACCCACGACGAAGATGGCGGCAGGCGACTGCGGGAGGAATAATCCGTCGATCCCGGGCCGGAACAGGTGGCCGTCCCCCGCCGCGGCCAGCAGTTGCTCCGCGGGCAGCGCGCGCAGGGCTGCGAGCGACTCAGAGTGGAGCTGGGTGCGGGCGAAGCCAGCGTCTCTGGCGCCGCGCACAGCCGCGGGCTGCAGTTGCGAGCCCGGCGGCCCGCCGAATGCGCCTCCGCTTTCCCCGATCGCATGCGCGAATAAGCCGTGCGCCAGTGGCGAGGCCATCAGCGTACTGACGGCCATCGAGCCCGCGCTTTCGCCGAAGATGGTCACGTTTGCCAGGTCCCCGCCAAACGCGGCTATGTTCGCCTTGACCCATTGCAGCGCCGCGACCGCGTCCAGCAGGCCGTAGTTCCCTGCCGCGTGCGCGGGCGACTCGGCGATTAGCTCAGGGTGGGTGAAGAAGCCGAAGATGCCCTCCCGGTAATTAAACGAGACAACGAGGACGCCCTTGGTGGCAAGGTACGCACCATCCTGCCGCGGCTCGGAGGTAGAACCCGTGGTAAAGCCGCCGCCGTAGATCCAGACCATCACCGGTAGCTTGCTCGCGGGGGCGGCGCTCGCAGGCGTCCAGATATTGAGCGAAAGGCAGTCCTCGCTTGTGCCCGGGTCGCGAAAAAACATGTCGTCGTACAGTTTGGGCTGCATGCAACGCGGGCCGAAGGCGGTCGCATCGCGGGTGCCTGTCCACTTCGCGGCTGGGGCGGGTGGGCGCCACCGCAGCGGCCCGACCGGCGGGGCGGCATAGGGAATGCCTAAAAAGGCACGGGCTTGCCCACCTTTGCTGTCGACGAACATGCCCTTGAGACTGCCTGCAGAAGCCTGAGCGCTCATGAACTTCGCGGAACTTTGGGAGGAGACTGTGCCGCTCTCAGGGACCGTCTGTGCGGGGAGAGGGAGGATCAGCAAGGCGAATGCGGCAAAGACCAAAGAGCGCGTCATCGCGGACCAGTGTACTCCGTTGTTCCCGTTGCACGTTCGTACCTGGAGCAAGATACCGACCGCGGTTAGACTGTTGTTCGAGGAGTAACAGCAAGCACATGGACAAGTTCGTCATACGCGGCGGCAACCCGCTGCTCGGCTCGGTGCGCATCAGCGGCGCAAAAAACTCGGCGCTGCCCTGCATGGCCGCAGCCATCCTGACCGCCGAAGAGGTGGTGCTTGAGAATATCCCGCAGGTGCAGGACATTGAAACCGAGCGCAAGCTGCTTGTTTCAATGGGCGCGGAGGTCGAGCTCGGCTACGGCCGCGCGCAGCACCGCACCACTGTGAGCTGCGCTGTGCTGTCCGACCCGGTCGCGAAATACGAGATCGTCAAAACGATGCGCGCTTCCTCGCTCGTGCTGGGGCCGCTGGTGGCCCGCACCGGCCTGGCGCGGGTTGCCATGCCCGGCGGCTGCGCCATCGGCGGACGCCCCATCGATTTGCACATCAAGGGCCTCGAGAAAATGGGTGCGACCATCACCTACGAGCACGGCTACATCGAAGCGCGGGCCGAGCGCCTACGCGGGACGGAAATTCTCTTCGACAAAATTACGGTCACCGGCACCGAGGACCTGCTTATGGCCGCTGTCCTCGCCGAAGGCGAGACGTTGTTCGAGAACTGCGCCTGCGAGCCCGAGGTGGTCGATCTCGCAACGATGCTCACCGGCATGGGCGCCCAAATCGAGGGTGCGGGGACGCCGACGATCCGCGTCAAGGGCGTTGCTAAACTGAACGGCGTGCGCCACCGTATCAACCCGGACCGCATCGAGGCCGGTACGTTCCTTATCGCGGGCGCGATCACGGGGGGCGACCTACAGCTCACCAACTGCAACCCAGCCCACCTCGGCGCGGTCATCCGCAAGCTCGAGGACTGCGGCGCGCGGATAGAAATCCTAAGTAAGGATGCCATTCGCGTCCGCTCAGAGGGCAAGCTCAAAGCCACGGACGTTTCGACGCAGGAGTACCCAGGTTTCCCGACCGACATGCAGGCGCAGTACATGGCACTCGCGACCCAAGCCGAGGGCACTTCGCTCGTGACTGAGAACATCTTCGAAAACCGCTTCATGCACGTGGGCGAGTTGATGCGCATGGGCGCGAATATCAAAGTCGACGGCCGCACGGCAACCATAACGGGCAAGACCCCGCTATCCTCTGCGGCGGTGATGTGCTCGGATCTGCGCGCCTCGGCCTCGCTCGTGCTCGCCGCGTTGATAGCCGACGGCGAGTCCATCCTCGACCGCGTCTACCACATGGACCGCGGTTACGAGCACTTTGAAGAAAAGCTGCGCGGGGTGGGAGCGCAGATCCGGCGGATGGGTAAGGTATTCGGATAGAGTGCAAGCCGCAGCACCATGCAACATCCAAGGACCAATCGGTATCCAGCTGAAGAAGATAAGGAGGCGACGTGTCAGGAGTCAGCCGACAGGTCACAATATGATCCGAAACAATATGCGAGTAGAAGACACGATTCGATCCCCTCAAAACATCCTGCTCGCACTCTATTTCTTTTCTTTAACCCTGGTAACCGCCTTCTACGAACGCACACTGCTTCATAAACCAACAGTATGGTCCGTGGAGGATTGGCTCCTCAATTACCAAGGTGGCTTCGTGCGACGCGGAATCACGGGGGAGTTCGCCTTCCGGATGGGCGCCCTGCTTCATACAGGCCCGCAGATGGTTGTCTGTACGTTACAGTTTTGCCTTTATCTCGTGCTGTTTTTGTCGGCATACCATCTTCTTCAGTATCGAAAGGAGCATAGTCCCTGGACTTGGGCGCTTGTTCTGTCTCCGGCGACGTTCGGCTTTCATATAGTGGACCAGGTAGGAGGTTTCCGGAAAGAGATACTTTTGTTTGCCGGGCTAGGTATTCTGCTGGTTCTGCTTAAGAAAGGAGTAAATGACAATCTCGTCACCGCCCTACTGTGCCTTTGGATTCCGCTGGCCATTCTTGCTCACGAGAGTATCTTTTTCTATACCGGTTACTATGGAGTTGCACTTCTCCTCTCAGCCCGCAAACGATTCGGAGTAATTCCTCTTCGCTACGTAGGTATAAGACTACTATTACCGCTTGCTGTATCTCTGGTCGCGATGCTTGCAGTGAGTTTTCATCCCGGTAATCCCAAGATCGCGGCTGCTGTTTGCACTTCCCTGCATGATAAAGGCATTTTGGAATGCGGGCCTGCGATTACTTATCTTGGTAACTCCCTCGAGCAGGCGCGGGACAACGTTCTCCTTTATCGGCGCAAGTTCGACTTTCCGACGCTCTATGGCATTACTGGGATATTGACTTTGTTCCCTATCGGCGTTCTGCTCATTTGCGCGTGGAAACAGCAGCCGACGCGCACTGAGGCCGTGCTACTTTGTAGCTTCGCGCTTTTTATCTTTGTCATTTCACTGCCGCTCTACCTTTACGCACTCGATTGGGGTCGTTGGATTTACATGCATGCCATGTGTCTCACTCTGCTTCTGCTGTTTTTAGATTGGGATCACGCAAAATCGGCTATGCCGGCCCGCTATGCATTGCAAGCAGGTGGGCTCAAGCGTGTTTGCACGAGCGTCGCCCTCCTGGCTTACGCGACGACATGGACACTGCCTCACCTTCCGGAGTACACCCTGTATTTTGGGTATGTGCAGCGAGTAAGCCATTCGCAGTTTATGCATGTTTTCGTCGCGACAAGAAATCGAAACTAACCGCCGACTCCGATTTCCGGCATCAGCGGATCATCGATGCAAAACCAAAGTTCGTCGTTCTGCTTCCGCCTTTCCGCCGGCAAGGATACCTTCTAGCTGGGAGCAGAAACAGCGGAAACTCCCTCCACCTCCTGCCGTCTGTTGTCCAGATAGCGCACGAAGATTACGCTCGCCAGACAAGCCGCGACGGCGTTCCACTCGGACCAGACCCGGGTTTCAAACCAGATACCCAAGAGTCCCGACAGCATCACACCCGGAATTGCACCGAGCAGGATCGCACGCTCCGCATTGTCAAGCAGACGGCGCCAAACGAAGATGGGCAAGGCAAGAAAACCTACGGCGCTCGCGACCTGGGGCAGGTGCTTGGGCTGTAAGAAGACATGGGCGTTCTGGTGGTAGTGGAGGCCGACGTCGCTCGGGTTGGCGTGGAAGTGATGCTTGATCAGCAAATACACCGGCAGCCAGAAAATAGACAAACCACCAGCCAGCAGGCCATAGGTCTTCAGGTCTTTGCGCGCATAGCCGACGGCGAGGATACAGGGGATGAGATAGACCGCCGTTTCGCGCGTAAAGCAATCGAGAACAAACGCGACGGCAAGCGGCAGAAACGCGCCGGAAAGGAGGGCGAACAGTCCGGTGGTGAATAAGGCTGCGTGCGGCAAGTCATAGGGGTACCAGAGGTTTTGATCTGCCCTGGCGGCGTAGGACGCGTACAGCACAGCCAGGAACAGGGCGGGAGGAAACCACCAAAGGTCGCGGAATCGCCGCCATCCAAAATTTCCAGTCAGCCAGACCATCCATAGGATACTGAGCATGCCCACGGTGTAGCAGGCAACTTTTTCGGGCGTGTACTCCTCGATCATCACGTGATGGAACTCGCCTTGCGTCTGTGACAGGTCGACACCGAGTTGCGTGACGAACGGGCTGCCATGGACTAGCCGGAGAATCGGCATCATGGAGATCCTGCCCTGGAAAGGCATCATCTCCTTCCCGTTCTCATATGAGACGAGGTCCATAAGACTGTAGTTGTCGAAAAAGATACACTGCGCCGTATGCACCGAGGCCAGGGCGAGCAGCAGGATGACCCACCAGTTTCGTTTCCAGGCAAATTGTGGCGAACTCAAACGCGCGTCTCCGTTCGGGGCTGCAAGCGTGTCCAACCTCATGCACCCAAACGCTACGCTATCATTTCGCGCCTGCTTTCGAGCTTCTTTCTGGGTAGACCACCTGGTGTGTCGCTTCCTGAACCAATGCCGCCAGGTCCGTCAATAAAACAGGCATTGCGGCTACTCCCAGCTCACGGCCAGATGCCACCGCAGGCCGCGGCCGGCGGTTTTTTCAAGGACCAGCTTGTACTCACGCAGTTCCTGTTTGAGCGCTACGCCGCTTTCGGCAAATGCCGACGGATTTGCGTGAAGATGCGCGAGTAAGGCGTCCACGGTTTCCAAGCCTTCGCGCGGCAGAAACCATTGCGGGTCGGGCAGGGATTGTGTCCAGGCCGGGTCGCCCGCGCCTTGTTCGAGCAGCATGGCCATCGAGTTGCGGTCGGCGGAAAAGAAATCGAGCAGGGGTGGAACACCGAGCGCGTCAGCGAGTTTTTCAAGCTCGGCTTCATGACGGGCAAGCGCATGCCCATTGACAAAGATGTCGTAACCGGGGTCCTCGCCCTCCACAACGATGTACAAGCAGGCACTCACTCCCAGGTATGACGCAAACAAGGCAGGAAGGGACAGGACTTTCTTGCGTTAAGGGCTGCTGAGCGTGAGGGAGGCCGCGCTTTTTCGGCCACCGAGGACGCTCCAGCAGCAGGCCAGGAGCGCGGCTGCCGCCAGCAACACGGCGGCAGGAGGATGCGCGCGGGTGAGCCATGCACTTTCAGCGGCCGTGACGAGAAGCTGAATCCATTGCGTGACCGCGAGCTGCCCGGGTTGGAGCTTGCCGCCGAGGAGCATGGCATACAGGCCGGCGTAAGGCAGGGCTGTGCCGAAGATTGCGAGGACCCCGAAATACAAAGCTGCGCCAGCAATCAAGCGGGTAGAGAATTGGGGGCACGTGTCAAAGAAGAAGCCGGCAAAGGCGAGCGCGAGCGACGCCAGCGCGGTTTGCCAACCCAGGCCGCGTGCAAAAGCAAGCCCTTGCAGGCGGTAGCCCGCGTACGCAAGAGCCGCGGCTTGCAGAACGACGGCCAACAGTGCGAGTCCGGCCCAAGGCAGCTTTGCAGGCGTAAACGGGACCACCCCGTTGAGCAGCACAAGCACTGCACCCGGCGCAATGGCCATGGCAGGCGGCCATGCACCCCCGGCGAAGGCAAGTATGAGGGGAAGAAGCGAGTACAGCAGGGGTGTCCAGCCGCCGATGCCATGCTGCCCGGCGAGGATGAGCAAAGCTTGCGGCGCGGCGAACAGCAGAAAGCTGAGCAGAAGGTTTGCCCGCAAAGGCAGGCCTGGAGTGCGCGAAGGATGCAGGAATGAAAAGCCCAGCAAAGCCATGGAAGCAAGCCCGAGGAGCAGCGCACTGGCCGCAAAAGGAGCGGCGGCCTGCGCGAGCAGCGGTGCGGCCATCCACTCCGAACCCCAGAGCAGGCTGATGCCGCAGAGTATAAGCACCTGAATGCACA